>JAULUH010000001.1:0-1893 GCA_032111745.1 Anaerolineae bacterium
GAACGTACGCGTGACCGTGCCCTGCAACGGCTGCACGCTGACCCCCGGCTACTGGAAGACCCACTCGAGCTACGGCCCGGCGCCGTACGACGACACGTGGGCGCTCCTGCCCAACGGGGCAGACACGCCCTTCTTCCTGAGCGGCCAGAGCTACTACCAGGTGCTGTGGACTGCGCCGGGCGGCAACGCCTACTACATCCTGGCGCATGCCTACATCGCGGCCCAGCTCAACGGGCTGAACGGCGCGGACTTCACCGCGGCGCAGGCGGCGTTCAACCAGGCCACACCGCTGTTCAACAGGTACACGCCGGCCCAGGTTGCGGCCATGAAGGCTAACAACCCGGTCAGGAGACAGTTTATCAGCCTGGCCTACACCCTGGACCGATACAACAACGGCTATATCGGCCCCGGGCACTGCTCGGAGTAGCCAAGGGATGCCAAGGGATGGGCGCTGCCCCGGCGCCGCGCCCATCCTTCCTGACCATGACGTCCTCCGTTCCGCCCGGCTCATGCCTCGACTCCAGCACAGAACACCATTGACGGATTTCCACTGCCCTGTACTGGGGCCGCAACGTGCGCATCGAGGGCCATCAGATAGGCTTCGATGCTCAGAGCTACACGGATCGATTGACCATCATTGACAGACCAGCGCGCTGAAGGTACACTCCTGTTGCCAGGCAACACCGGCCTGGCCCTGCCAACAAGGAGATGCCGCGCATGACGGAAATCGACCTCAACCCGCGGTTGTTCGAGCAAGTTCGGTGGATCGCACGCTGGCAGAACATAACCACCGACGAACTAGCCACGCGTGCCCTGTCGAGCTATCTCGATCGCCTGGAATGGGAGAAGCTGCAATCCGAGATGGACGCGTTTCAGGCGCAGCTTCCTGCCCTGTTAGTCACCTACCCTGACCAATACGTGGCCATACACGAAGGCCAGGTGATCGACCACGACGCCGACCTGCGGGCGTTGCACAGCCGCGTCTATGCCCAGATGGGCTCGGTGCCGGTTCTGCTACAGAAGGTAACTGCGGCGCCTGCACCAGACATCCTTGTGCGCGGTCCTCGCGTGGAGGCGTAGTCCGATGCACTATGACCTCTCCGTCTTTCCACCGGCGCCGCAATTGGAGATCCGGCTGATCGCTCCGCCGCATGGCACAGCCTATGGTCCTGCCTCCGCTTTCGTCGACACGGGCGCCGATGCGACCATCGTGCCGATGGAGATCATACGACTATTGAGGGCCGGCACCGTCACGCTCAAGACGTTGCGCGGTTACACCGGCGGTAGACGCAGCGTACGCACCTACCTGGTGGATGTCGAGATCGGCCCACATATGATGCCCGCCCAGCGCTGCGATCAGCGCTCCTCCTCCCTTGTCCATGCCTCTCGCTCCTCGTTGAGATAGGCCGTCGTGTTCACCCCCGACCAGAGCTCGCGATGCAGCCCTGCCATGGTGGCTGCGTAGTCCTGAGGCTCTGGCATCAAGACCAGGATGTTGTCCTGTACGTCCACCAACAGCCGGTCGCCGGCCTGAATCTTCAGCTCCTGCCGGACCCGGCTGGGCAAGGCGATCTGATGGCGGCTGCTGACCTTCACCGTAGTAGGTTTGGACATGGTTAAGCCTCCAGGCAAACTAACGATTCTACTAAGCAGTATGCCACCATTCCGCCGCTCTGCCAACGGCCCGCGCCCCGATCGTAGAGGCGGGGTCTCCCCGATAGGCGCTACTGTATCAGGCACCCACGATGGGTGGCAAGTGAGCTCGCAATCCGGCAAAGTTGCCAACTTTTCGGAAAAGTTGGCAACTTTACCGGGACGTCACTCGATGATGGTGCTCGCGATCGATCGCTCGTCGGGATCTGTCGGATGCAGGGCGATGAAAGGGGCGCGGCC
>JAULUH010000002.1:0-13817 GCA_032111745.1 Anaerolineae bacterium
ACCACACCGGTCGAGCTGCAGAAGACGCCCGAAGAGGGGTATCACCTGACGGAAGACCTGGCCAACCACGCCATCCAGTGGGTGCGCCGGCAGAAGTCCCTCATGCCCGACAAGCCCGTCTTCATGTACTTTGCGCCCGGAGCCACCCATGCCCCGCACCACGTGCCACAGGAATGGTCGGACAAGTACAGGGGCCGGTTCGACCAGGGCTGGGATGCCCTGCGGGCCGAGACCTTCGCCCGCCAGAAGGAGCTGGGCGTCATCCCGCCTGACTGCGATCTGACCCGGCGCCACCCTGAGATGCCCGCCTGGGACGACATCTCAGATGAAATGAAACCCATCCTGGCGCGCCAGATGGAGATCTACGCCGGGTTCCTCGACCACACCGACTATCACGTAGGCCGGCTGATCCAGGCGCTGGAGGATCTCGAAGTCCTCGACGACACCCTGATCTACTACATCATCGGCGACAACGGCGCCTCCGCCGAGGGCACCCTCCAGGGTACCTTCAACGAGATGCTGCCTATCAACGGGTTTGGGCATCTGGAGACGCCAGAGTTCATGATGCATAACATCGACAAGTTCGGCGGGCCCGAGGCCTACAACCACTATGCCGTGGGCTGGGCGCACGCCATGGACACCCCCTACCAGTGGACCAAGCAGATCGCCTCCCACTGGGGTGGCACCCGCAACGGCACCATCGTCCACTGGCCCAGGGGCATCCAGGCCAGAGGCGAGGTGCGCTCGCAGTTCCATCACGTCATCGACGTGGCGCCGACGGTGCTAGAAGCCGCAGGCCTGCCCGCGCCGGTCTTCGTCAACGGCGTCCAGCAGAAGCCCTACGAAGGGGTCAGCATGGCCTACACGTTCGACGACGGCCAGGCTGCGGAACGGCACGAGACCCAGTACTTCGAGATCGTCGGCAACCGTGGCATCTACCACAAGGGCTGGACCGCGGTCACCAAGCATCGCACGCCGTGGGAAGTGGGTGCGGTCAAGACCGTTGCCTTCGACGACGACCTCTGGGAGCTGTACGACACGAACACGGATTGGGCGCAGGCCCACGATTTGGCCAAGGAGATGCAGAGCCAGCCGGAGCTAGCACACAAGCTGCACGAGCTGCAGCGCCTGTGGCTGATCGAGGCGGTCAAATACAACGTCGTGCCACTCGACGACCGTCTCGCCGAGCGCTTCGTCCCGGATATCGCCGGCCGCCCCCAGCTGGTGCGCGGCAACCGGCAAATGCTCTTCGGCGGGATGAAGGGCTTGTCCACACACTCAATCGTCAGCACTTTGAACAAGTCCTTCGCCCTCACGGCCGAAGTGGTGGTGCCCGAGACGGGCGCGGAAGGCGTCATTCTCGCCAACGGGGGCCTCACCGGCGGGTTCAGCCTTTACGCGAGGGATGGCAAGCTCAAATACTGCTACAACTTCTGCGGGCTCCATCACTACTTCGTGGAAGGCGCGCAGGCGATCCCACCCGGCACCCACCAGGTGCGCATGGAGTTCGCCTACGACGGCGGCGGCCTCGCCAAAGGCGGCACTGTGTCGCTTTTCATCGACGGCCAGCAGGTCGGCAAGGGCCGGGTCGAGATGACCGAGCCCTTCGCCTTCTCTGCCGATGAAACCGCTGACGTGGGCATGGAGGCGGGTTCGCCGGTGTCGCCGGACTATGGCCCGCGCGGCAACGCCTTCAACGGCGAGGTCAACTGGGTGGAGATCGACGTGGACAAGGACGCCCTGGACCAGGATCACTTCCTGGCCCCGGCAGAGCGCTTCCACGTGGCGATGGCGCTGCAGTAGGAGGTGACTCCGCTGCCCGGCTGAGTGCGCCGAGTCTTTCCTGGCCCAGCCCTGCGTGCCGCCGGCTGGGCCAGGTTACCAGACCTGCGAGAGTAGTTAACCATGATCCTTGGACCGAAGGTACAGAAAGTCCTCGTGACGGGCGCCACCGGCTTCGTCGGCGGCGCTGTGGCGCAGCGTCTGCGATCCGAGAACTGCACGGTGCGCACACTCGTCCGGCGCAGTTCCGATACCGCAGCCCTGGCTGCCGCGGGCTGCGAGCTGTGGTATGGCGACATCACCGACGCGGCCTCCGTGCATGAGGCAGTGGCGGGAGTGGATGCCGTGGTGCATTGCGCAGCGTTCGCCAGCGACTGGGGGCCACGCGAGACTTTCGTGCAGGTCAACGTGGAAGGCTCACGCCACATCTTCGATGCCGCCCTGCAGAGCGGTGTGCCGCGCGTCGTGCACATCAGCACGACCGATGTGTTTGGCATCTACCCTGATGGCCGCGTGATCGACGACTCGTTCCCCCTGCAGGGTACGGGATTCCCCTACAGTGACACGAAGGCCGAAGCCGATCGCTTGGCGCGTGCGTACGCGCACGAGCGAGGCCTGCCGGTCGCCGTCCTCAGGCCGACCTGGATCTATGGGCCAGGCGACCGCACCTTCCTCCCCGAAGTCGTGGACGCCATGCGCAAACACGAGATGGTCTTCTTCGGGAGCGCGGACAATACCATCCCGCTGTGCTACATCGACAACCTGGTGGACGCCATCGAGCTGGCCCTCTCCCGCGACGAAGCCATCGGGCAGGGCTACATTGTCTGTGATGGCGCCGTGGTTTCCTGGAGAGAGCTGACCGACCTGCTGGCCGGCGAGCTCGACCTGCCGAAGGTGAGGCTGACGATTCCTCTCTCCCTGGCCGAGGCTGCGGCCGCAGCGGCGGAAACGTGGGCGAAGACCACACACTCCACCAAACGGCCGGCACTGACCCGGTATGCCCTCGAGTTCGGGGGCAAGGAGCTCCGCTATAGCAACAGCAAGATCAGTCGCGAGCTCGGCTTCTCACCCCGGGTCCTGCCGGAGGAAGGCCTGGCAAGAACCATTGACTGGCTCAAGTCGGTTGATCTTTCCAAGATCAAGACGAAATAGTATGCCCGCGCGCAGCGAAGTGAGGCCGTTATCTCTCACGTCGCTCGATCGCGCGCAGGCTGGACTCCAGGGCACTGAAGAAACGGGGCACAAAGACCAGTTTGGTGAAGCTGGCCGCGGCCAAGGACCGCGGCGCGAGGGATACCGTGTACGCACCCTGCCAGCGTAGCCTGCTGCCAGAATCGTTAGGGATAACCTCAACCGTGCCGCCACCGCGCAGTGGGTGACCCGGCTCTGTGGCATAGCGCAGGAGCCTCCCCGGCTGCACATCCGCCAGGCGGTAGTGCACTGTCGACTGCCTGCCACCCGGCATCAGATACGTGGATTGGACCGGCGCGCCGGTCCGTACCTCTGCGCTGCGCATGCGCTCGAGATGACGCGGCCACAGAGGACTTTGGTCGGAGTCTCGAAAGGCCTCGGCCAGCAGTTCCCACAGCCGGTTGGGTGGGAGCGATGTGGCAATCTGATAGTCGAAGGTAATGCGCATCAATCAGGCCCACCTTGTGTCCACGGGTTGCCTTGCATTGTCGTTCACTGGACGAGTCCTGTCAATGATTGGACACGGTAGCAACTCGTGAGCTCTGAGCAGGCACATAGCCACGACCAACGCATGCGGCATGTGAAAGAAAAGGCGGCATGCTGCCGTTCAACGAAATACATGCATGACTCGCCGGTCACCAATTCTCCCAGGAGCCCCCATGAATTCCAATCCCAGTGTTGACCCTCGCCAGTTCCACCACGATGCGGTCCTCGTCGACCTGCATGCCCATCCCGGGATCAAGGCCGTCCTTTTTAACCGCGACCTGGCCCGCCGCTTCGGCATTTCACGGCCGGCCTTCTGGCCTTACGAGATGCGCACCAACTTCGACCGGCTGCGGGCCGGCGGGGTGGATGTGATGCTATCGGCCGCGATCGTGCCTGAGCAGCCCCTGCTGGAAGATATGCCGGCGCTGCGCCTGCTGCGTTACACACGGGCTGACGCCTGGCGCCAGCTGGTCGACCCCACCTACTTCCAGGCCACGCTGACCGTTCTGGACGCGCTGGAAATGCAGGTAGCCGCGTCGCAGCGCAATCTCGGGCCGCAACAGCGCCGCATCGTCCTGGCCCGCTCGATCGCCGAGCTGGAGGCTGCGTTGCAGCTGGGTCCGGCCGGCCCGATCGCCCTGGTCCACGCGGTCGAGGGCGGCCACAGCCTGGAAGGCCCGCTGTGCCGGCAAGGGCTGCCCGACGCGCAGGTGCAACAGGAGCTGCTGGACAACCTGCAGGTCCTGTTTCAGCGGGGTGTGGCCTGTCTGACCCTGGCCCATTTCTTTCCCAATCGCATCACCAGCTCCGTCTTCCCCTATCCGGAAACAGTGATGGCCCTGGCGCGCTGGCGACAGGCGGTCGCCCGCTATGACCTCAGTAGGGGGCTCACCCCGCTAGGGGAGGCCGTGGTGGAGCGCATGCTGGAGCTCGGCATGCTGATCGACCTGACCCACAGTACCCCCCTGGCCCGCGACCGGGTCTACCAGATTGTGGACAGTCATCGGCGGCGCAGCGCAGTGCTCGCTACCCATGTGGGCGTCTTCGCGCACAAGCCCCACCCCTACAGCCTGTCCGACTGGGAGATCCGCTGGCTGGCCGATCGGGGCGGGGTCGCCGGCGTCATCTTCATGAACTACTGGCTCTCCGCAGCGAACTCCAGGCTGGGGCTGGACCTGATCGCCAATACCCTGAGATACCTGATCGAGACCGCCGGCACCGACGCCGTCGCCGCAATCGGCTCCGACTTCGACGGCTTCACCGATCCCCCCGACGACCTGGTCGATGCCTCGGAGATGCCACGGCTGACCCGGCATCTGATGGGATGGATGAAGGAGCAGGGCCAGCCGCTCTTCGCCGCCGAGACCCTGCGCAAGATCCTGGGCGGCAACGCCCTGCGGCTGCTGCGGGAAGGATGGAGGCGGAAGTAGAGCGAACGGCTTGCGCGTGAGCCAGGGTTGGACAGCCTGGCTTGAGCAAAGACACGGGAAGGCTAATGATGAAACCTGAGACCGTCTCGCTGCTGTGCCGGCCGGGAACCCACGAACCGCTACGCCTGACCTCTGTGCCAGGGCCTGACGGAAGTGCAGAGGACGTACTGGTCGGCGTCCACACGGGGGAGACATTCCTCATACGGGACGGCATTCCCCTCTTGCTGGACGAGTCGAAGGTCTCCGGATTCAACCAGCAGTATCAGGGGTTCTACAACAGGATCGCGGGGCTCTACGATGCCAGTATCAAGCTGTTTGGGTACCTGGCCGGCGGGGGAGAAGAGCACTTCCGCGGGGAGTATCTTCGGGAACTGGACGTGCATGACGGCGCTCGCGTGCTAGAGGTGTCCATTGGCACGGGGGCGAACCTGCACTACCTGCCGGTGAAGGCAGCCTACTTCGGGGTCGACCTCTCCTGGGGAATGCTGAAGAGATGCCAGCGGAATTTGCAGCGGTGGCAGCTCGAAGCAGAGCTGATCCTGGGCAATGCTGAAGAACTGCCTCTGCGCGACGAGCTGTTCGATGCCGTCTTCCACGTCGGTGGCATCAACGCCTTCAATGACCGCGCCAAGGCCATCGGCGAAATGATCCGGGTGGCGCGAGCAGGGACCAAGATCGTGATTGTCGATGAAACAGCCAAATTGCTGAACTCATTCGCCTGGGCGCCAAGTGCTAGAAAGTGGCTACAAGAGCACGGCGAGAGGTTTGCCGCCCCCGTGGGGCTGGTTCCGGAAGGGATGAGAGATGGTCAGGTCAAGGACATTGCCAAAGGCAACCTGTATTGCCTCACCTTCAGAAAGCCGTGAGCGACACCACTCTGCCAGGCGCGCTCACAGTTGTGCAAGATATGGGAGAAGACTATGACCACCAAGCAGAATACTCAGGCGGACGCCGAGTTCCTTGACATGCAGGCTGAGGTCGGTGTTACCAAGCATATTGGCGGCTTCCAAGCAACCAACGAGCTGTTGGCGTTATGTCACATTGAGGATGCACGGGAGGTCCTGAACATAGGCTGCGGGATAGGTGTCGGCGCCACCTACGTCGCCAAGACGTATGGCTGCCATGTGGTGGGCGTGGATATCTCGGAAAAGATGATTGAATGGTCACGACGACGCGCCAGGGAGGAGAAGGTCGAGTCCAGGGTTGAGTTTCACACTGCCAGTGTGCTGGACCTGCCCTTCGCAGCTGACCGCTTCGACGTAGTCTTCGTCGAATCGGTGCTGATCTTCGTAGAAGACAAGGCGCAGGCGATTCGAGAGTGCGTGCGGGTGGCGAAACCAGGCGGCTATGTTGGGCTGAATGAAGGCTTCTGGACTGAGCAGCCGCCTCCGGAGCTGGTTGCACTGGCCAGGGATGCCGTAGGTCCCAGTGTCCCGACCATAGATGCCTGGCGCGCGCTATGGGAGGCATCCGGGTTGCGGGAATTGGTGGTGCAAACTCGCCAGATCGATCCCAGCACGGAAGTCAAGAGCCGGATCGAGTGGGTTGGCTGGCCGTGGCTTGTGAGAGCCTGGGGTCGGGGACTGCGCTTGTTTGTCACGAATCCCTCCATCCGGCAGTCCATCAAGGCGCAGTTCGATGTGCCGACAGAGGTGTTTCAGTACCTGGGATACGGACTATTCGTCGGCAAGAAGGAGGCGGGAGAACGCGATCGGGGCTCAACTCTATGAGCCTGCCGAAGGGAAGAAAAGGTGTGTCTCAGCGCCCATCAGGAACGCTGGCTTGGGACGAAGGCCGCCGGTAAATAATCAAAGCGAACAATGGATGTGAACCATGAAGGACAGACTTCTTGCGCAGGCCGGCCATGAGTATAGTCCAAAACAGCGGTTTGTTGCGCTATTGTTGTTAGCGCCCATTTTCCTGTTTGCTTTGCCCTACCTTTTCCGCCGACTGGGGGCAAGGTTTGACCGGCTGCTGCGGTGGCCGCCGATCCTCACTCGACCATTCAATCTGATCCTTGGATGGCTGTTGATCCTGCCCAGTTGGTTGTTCGCCCTATGGTCCGTGGCCAGCCAATTCGACATTGGGAGAGGGACGCCCGTGCCGCTCATGGCAACGCAGAAACTGGTCGTCCAGCCTCCCTACACCTTCTGTCGCAATCCCATGGCCCTGGGGGCCATCGGCATGTATCTGGGCGTTGCCGTCCTGTTCCGCTCCATGGGCGCTGTGGTCCTGGTGTTGCTCTCGGCAGGCTTGCTGTTAACCTATATCAAACGAATTGAAGAGAAAGAGATGGCGATCCGGTTCGGCCAGGATTACCTGGCCTACAAACAACGGACACCATTTCTGATACCCCGCTTCTGGAACCGGCTCTAGCGCCTGCTTGCCGGGTCGCCTGGCCAAGATAGTGTCCTACGGCTCACTCACGAATCCGCATCCTCCAGATGAGCCGCCCAACGCGGCGTGTAGCCGACTCGCGTTCCGTCTTTCCCTTGCGGGCCAGGCCTGCAGCGGTGGTGCTGTCTGGCCAGTGGCCCGATGTTCTGTGCCAACAGGTAGTAGAAGCGACGGACGGCGCTGCACGGGCATCATGCAGTCGCCGTCCACAAGCCTAACCTAGCGTCGCGTCATCGCGTCTCCGGGTCTCTACTGCTCCGTGAAGTACGGGCCGAAGTAGATAACCCGGTCGTACAGCAGCTCGTTGTCGTCCGGGCCGACATTCGTAGCCGGTTCCACATAGGCGCGGAAGGTGACGTTGATGTCCCCGTCGTCCATGTCGAACGGGCCGATCACCGGCGGATCCAGAGGATTCGCATACCAGTCGTAGAGGTTGCATTCGTAGGACTCGCCGTTCATGTCGACGAACTCGGCATTCAGTTCCAGGCAGAAATCCTCCCCATTGCAGTAGCGGGCCACCTTCCAGGCATACAGGTACTGCACGTCGGCAGGGCATCTGCTCGGGTCGTCGGGGCACAGGAACCGGCGGGCGCTGTCGCCTGGCTGCCCATCGGCATCATAGTTGTTACTGGTTACGGTGCCATCCATCAGCCCAAACCAGCGATCCTTGTCCACGTAGGGGGTGAAGCTGGCATAGGTAGCCTTGCCCGTGGTCTGGTGGTTGGCGCCGTAAACGATCACGAATTCGTCCTCGCCGTCACGTAACCTGAAGTCCGGGTAGGTAGTGAAAATGATCGTGTCGCGGCTGGTTCCAAACGTGTCGACGCCACGCTGCAAGCCGGCGAAGGGTTTTTCGCAGATCGCCTCGTGGTTGTCCGGCAGTATCTCTTCGTGGCAGATGTTGGTGTCCAATTCGTTGGCCGGCATGCCGGCGTACCTGTCGAGGATCGCCTGGCGCAGTAGCTTGAGTGAGGGATACAGCGGCATCTCCGTGTGCCCGGTGCCCCGCACCCGCAGCACCGGAACGGGTTCCGGATCATTGTTCCCGAACGGCTGATTCGGCTTGATGCGGAAGACCTGATAGGGCGGATTCCTGGCATAGTCTTCCACTGCCATCGGGTCCAGGGTGACGGCGAGGCGGTTTATGAACGCGAACCAGGAGCCCGTGGGACCCGCGCCCAGCGGCGCGATGATCGGCGAGATCGCCTCGACGTTGATGATCGAGGCGGGGTAGCCCGCCCTCAGGGCAGCCGTGCGCACGCGGCGCTCGGTCTCGCGATTGCCGGTGATGATGTAGACGATGGGGCGGTTGTTCGGGTCAGGGCCGATCGTGTTGATCGTCCGCATGTTGATCGCATCGCCGACGGGCATCATCATACGGTGCTGGATGGGGGGCACCAGGATCGCGAAAGTCTGGTAGTGGAAGAACTCCACGCCCGGAGGCGTCTGGCCCACCAGGACGATGGCCTCGTCCTCCCCGAGCTGCCAGTACCTGTCTATCGGCAGCGGCGGCGTGACGCCCGGGTGCGGCGGGAGCTGCAGGCTGAGGTACACGTTCGGCCAGGGATTGTTGCCGGCCTGGGGCACCTTGCCCTCGCAGGTCGCCTTGACGAGATCCCAATAGCTGAGCTGGCCCGGGGTCAAGCTGAACCCTTCTTCCCTGAGCCGTTCCTTAAAGTTGTCGACTTTGTCAAGGGCCGACCAGTTGGCCGGGCCGGTTGGGGATTTGTCCGTCACCGGCTTTTGCGCGCTGGCGGTGCTAAGCAGCGCCAGCACTGCCATCAGGGCGACGACGACTGGGACGAGAGAACGCTTGCTGATCTTCATGGACACACCTCCTGCTACTTTGCCAGGCCTGGGCGGCGCTGCCAGGAAGCCGGGCGAGTGCCGGCCTCAGGATGGCGGTATGGTTGCTGTTGTGGACATGGTCGGTGGATCGACGGTCAAGAGCAGGTCTGCCAGAAGCAGGCTTGCACAATACCGGAGCAACGAGTTGGCGAAGTCTCCCGGCGCCTCACAGAGAGATGGAGCGCAAGCCAAGAAGGAGTGCGTTTGCCGGGGGAATTATTGGGCCGCACAAAAGGCTAGATCGTTCGGGCTGCGTTTTCGGCGTGTCTTTGATATCGGAAGAGCCATCCTGCCCACGGCAACCTCCGGTCTTCATTGAACCGTATGACGCCACATCATTCCACATCGAATCCATTGTAGCACAGATCGTCGCGATATGTGCATGCAGTCTCAATCGAACTCGCCTGGGGATCAATGGAGGCTGTTTCACATTAGTCGGTGGAGTGGATCTGAATGAAGGCGGCGTGCCCAGGGTTGTTGACTGTGCGAGCCGTACAGAGCCGGCACATGAGCATGGAGCCAGCTGCTGGTATCCGGGAGTTGGCGTCGTTTTGGGGGTTGAGTGGCCGGTGAGGGAGAAGTGGTCGTCGTGGGCATGCGGCCACGCCAGAAATGGAGTTCAGCATTGAGGACGAGTTGGCGTACCGTGGCCATGTGGCATGCCCCGCGCCGGCTCCAACTACGCCTCTCGCCTTTCATGCGATCAGCGATGAGGTGTGCGCCATTGCCTTCCATGGCACCTAGACCACGGTGACAGGCGGGATCAACTGCGAGCCGAATACGCCAGTCCTGCCCTTGTTGGTCAGCCAGGAGCTTGTCTAGCCAGCGGATGTCGCTAAGTACGCCTCCGCACTTTCTCTGGTCAAAGCGCAGCCCTCGGCATAGAAATGCCCTTCCCAATCCCGTCTCCCTTCCATACTTCCCAACTGCAACGGTTGCGGTATACTATACCCTGCCATTGGCCTGCCTCCTTGCTCATGGGTTGGTCGTTCTTCCCCGAGTATCATGCAGGCCTTTGGCCTTTTCTATTTTTCTATTCTGCTCACCTACCAAACTGCAACAGTCTCGCGGCTTGAGCCCAGCAAATGGATGCTTTCTCGAGTATCCTTCTTCGTACAGCCAATTCCCGAATACCTTCAGTGTCCTGACACAGGCGTGCCGCGAGAGATGAACTCGGTGAAGCAGTCCAGGTTTGCCCGGTACCAGGTGGGCGTTTTCGGGCTCCTCCCCTCGATCTGCTTGGATAGGATGAAAAGGTCGATCAGCGTCGGCAGTGGCATAGCTGCCTTCTCCCTCCGGGTCTGCGCGGTCCTCTGAGCCCCTCCTTGATGGCGCCAAAATGGCCAATTGGCTCCGCAGAGTCAGTCTATCACGGAGGGATAGAGTCAGGTAGTCGGAATCGCAAAAGCGACTAGCTGATCCCGTAGTCAACTAGTCGCTTTCGTGGGTTTAGGCTGGGGCGCAGGGATTCGAACCCCAACTTACTGATCCAGAGTCAGCTGTCCTGCCTATTAGACGACGCCCCAGAGCTGACTTAGCTATTTTAGCATATCGGACACGAATGGCAAAATCCGCAAATCGAGGGTCCTACAGCGCCTCAGACAGGATGGCCGTGAGCTCTCCGTCGCTGAGACGGATAGGGTTGCCCTGCATGCTGCTGGCCAGCTGGGAGTTGGCCACGATCTGGGGGAAGTCGGTCTCGGCCACGCCGTAGGTCCCCAGCGCGGGGATGTGCAGCGCCGCCACCAGCTCCTCTACCCATTGCACGCCGTCCGCTGCGGTGGCGTCGGGCCGGCCGGTCAGTAGCCGGGCGATCTCGTCGTAGCGGGCCAGCACCGCTGCGCCCGGCTCCCGGGCCTGCAAGGCCGCCACGTTGGTCGCCATCACCAGGGGCAGCAACCTGGCGCAGATCGCGCCGTGCGGCGCCGGAAACATCCCGCCGATCGGCCCGGCAAAGCCGTGCGCGGCGCCCAGGCCGGCGTTGGCCAACGAGAGCCCGCCCATCAGGCTGGCCACGGCCATGTCCTCCCGCGCCCCCATATCAGCCCCGTTCTCGTACGCGCGCCGCAGCGAGCGCGCCGCCCGCACCATCCCCTCCCGGGCCACGGCGTCGGTCAGCGGGTTGGCCTTGCGCGCGACGAAGGGCTCGATGCACTGTGTCAGCGCGTCCAGCCCGGTGCTGGCCGTGATCGCGGGTGGCAGGTTGTAGGTGAGCTCCGGATCGACGATGGCCACGGTGGGCAGCATCAGGGGGCTGCGCAGGCTGGCCTTCACGCCGTGCTCCGGCGACCCCAGGACCGCATTGCGGGTCACCTCGGTGCCGGTGCCGGCCGTGGTGGGGATGGCCACCAGTGGCAGCGACGGCCGGGTGATGGGCTGGCCACGGCCGATCACCTCCAGGTAGTCCAGGGGCTCCCCGCCGTTGGCCAGCAAGCTGGCAATGGCCTTGCCCGCGTCCAGCGCGCTGCCGCCGCCCATCGCGATCACCACGTCGCAGCCCGCGGCCCGCGCCAGCGCCGTGCCTTCGGCCACCCTCCCCACGGTGGGCTCGCCGGCTACGGCAAATGTGAGCGTTTCCAGGCCATGGCTTGCCAGCCCGTCCAGCAAGGACGCGGCCCGGGACGGCTCGCGTCCCATCACCACCAACGGGCGCTGGCCCAGGGCCATTGCCATAGGCGCGGCCTCGGACACAGTGCCTGGTCCGAAAACGATCCGAGTAGCCGTTGCGAATTCGAAGCGCATGCTTACCTCCGGCCGGTGCGACTACATCCCGGGTTCGGAGTCGCGGCTTCAGCCGGACCCTTGGCGCAGACCCGAACCTGAGTCTCGACTCCACCCAGTGGCAGAATAGCTCCCCCGACCCGGCCATTATGCCATAGGATGCTGCCGCGCGGAAAGGCCAGCTTGAAACCAACACTCGATCATCGTGAGCCAGGGCCTCTCAGCAGTCCCCAGCTCGCAACCGCCAGACCGCACCAACACAGCGATCCTATTCGCTGCAATATTATCTCCCCTCCGTGCCCTTCGCGCTTCGTGCTCTTCGTGGCCCTTCGCGCGTTCGTGGTCCAAACGCCCGCCCTTCGCGCTTCGTGCTCTTCGTGGCCCTTCGCGCGTTCGTGGTCCAAACGCCCGCCCTTCGCGCTTCGCGCTCTTCGTGGCCCCTCGCGCCTCCGTGGTCCAAAGGCCCCCACCCGCGCCCTCCGTGCTTCGCGCCCTTCGTGCTTCGTGCTCTTCGTGGCCCTTCGCGCGTTCGTGGTCCAAACGCCCGCCCTTCGCGCGTTCGTGGTCCAAACGCCCGCCCTTCGCGCGTTCGTGGTCCAAACGCCCCCCTCCGTGCCTCCGTGGTCCAAACGCCCGCCCCTTCGCGCGTTCGCAGTCCGCGCCCGGGCGATGACCCGTTGACACCCTTCGTGAATTGGACTACAATGGTATCAGGCGTTCAGTTGCCGGGCAGGTGGCTTGAGGACCCTCGACCCGGCCAATAGGCTACGACAAGCTTTTTCTCACGAGGAGGAGAAACCATGTCCACAAAGAAGTGGTTCGCATTGCTGGCAGTGCTGGTCGCGCTGTCCATGCTCCTGGCTGCCTGCCCCCAGGCAACCCCGGTGCCGCCGGCTGAGCCGGTGGCGCCTGAGGCACCCGCCGAAGCGCCGGCGGAGGAACCCGCACCCGCCGAGGCGCCCGCGGCCAGCGCCGGCCCGTTGGAGATCTTCAGCTGGTGGACGGCAGGCGGGGAGGCTGACGGGCTCAACGCCATGTTCGAGATCTTCAGCGGCATGTACCCGGACGTCGAGATCATCAACGCCACCGTCGCCGGCGGCGCCGGGTCCAACGCCAAGGCCGTGCTGGCTACCCGCATGCAGGCCGGCGATCCCCCCGACTCCTTCCAGGTCCATGCCGGCCACGAGCTGATCGACACCTGGGTCGTCGCCGACAAGATGGAGCCCGTCACCTTCATCTTCGAGGAGAACGGCTGGATGGACACGTATCCCCCGGACGTCATCGACATCCTCTCCTACGACGGTGAGATCTGGAGCGTCCCGGTCAACATCCACCGCTCCAACGTCCTGTGGTACAACAAGGCCATCTTCGACGAGAACGGCCTCACGGCCCCCACCACCTTCGACGAGTTCTTCGCCGTCGCCGACGCCCTCCAGGCCGCCGGCATCACCCCCCTGGCCCTCGGCGACAACGGCATCTGGGCCTCCACCCACCTCATGGAGTCCGTCCTCCTCGGCTCCCTCGGCCCCGCGGCCTACCGCGGCCTCTGGACCGGAGAGACCGACTGGAGTAGCCCCGAGGTCACCGCAGCCCTCGACACCTTCGCCAGGATGCTCGACTACGTCAACGAGGACCACGCCGCCCTCTCCTGGGACCAGGCCGCCCAACTCGTCGCCGACGGCGATGCCGCCATGACTATCATGGGCGACTGGGCCCAGGGCTACTTCACCTCCATCGGCCAAACCGTGGATGTGGACTACGGCTGGGCCCCCGCCCCCGGCACCGCCGGCACCTTCATGATGCTCTCCGACTCCTTCGGCCTGCCCCAGGGTGCACCCCATCGCGACAACGCCATCGCCTGGCTCACCCTCGCCGGCTCCCAGGAAGGCCAGGATGCCTTCAACCCCCTCAAGGGCTCCATCCCGGCCCGCACCGACGGCGACCGCTCCCTCTATGACGCCT
>JAULUH010000003.1:0-7299 GCA_032111745.1 Anaerolineae bacterium
CTAGCGTAGAGACGCAAGATCTTGCGTCTCTACGCGGCGGTTACAGCGGTCTTGCCATCTTAGGGAGCCTGTGTATAATCCATGTCGAACATATGTTCTAAACGTTCACCAGGAGCTTCTCCTTGAGCAAACGCCGCGTTTCACCATCCGGTACCCGTGCGGCCAGCAAGAGGCGCCTGGAGGCAACCGTCCAGGCCGTCCAGCTCAAGTGGGGCAGCCAGGTGCTGCGCAAGGGCGCCGCACTGCCTGTCGTCGCAGCCATCCCCGCTCTGCCCACCGGCCTCCCTCATCTTGACCACATCCTCGCCACCGGCGGCTTGCCTCTCGGGCATATCTCGGAATTAGCCGGCCGGTCGACTTCTGGCAAGCGCACCCTGGCCCTGCACATCCTGGCCGAGACCCAGGGCCGCTTTCCCTGCATCTACCTGGACCTGGCGCAGACCCTGGACCCGGCCTATGCTGCGGCGTGCCACGTCGACCTCTCGCAGCTGGTCATCGCTACGCCTACCGGCCCTGCGCAGGCCCTCGACCTGGTCTGCGATTTGGCGGCTGGAGGCCATTTTGGGCTGGTCGTCTTCGATTCGACGTCGGCATTAGCGGCCGCAGCCCTGCCCTCCGGGGCTACCGCTGCGGCCCTGCGCCGGCTGCGCCAGGCGCTGCACGGCAAGGCCAGCGCCGTGCTTTTCCTGACCACGCCAGGCGGCTGTCCACCGGGCTTTGGGCTGGAGCAGGGGGCGGCGCTGCGCCTGCTGGTCAGCCGCCAGCGCTGGCTGCGCTGCCTGGGCGGTGGCATCCGCGGCTACGAGGCCCAGGTGACGGTGCTGCGCAGCCGCTGGAGCGAGGCCGGCCGGCACACGCGTGTGCGCATCACCTTCAACGGCGTGCACGTGGCCGAAGCTCCCGGATGACCTGCTATGCGACTCCCCCTTTTGGGCCGTGTGGCCTACATGGTCATTCCCCATCTGCCCGTGGCGGTCGAGCGCCGCGAGCGGCCCCGGCTGGCGCAGCAGCCGGTGGTGATCGCCGGTGCCCGCCAGGCCACTACCCAGGTGATGGACTGCTCCCCGGAGGCGCTGCAGGAGGGGGTGCGGCCCGGCATGCCCCTGGCGCGGGCCGAGCACCTGTGCCCGGAGGCGGTGTTCCTGCCACCACGGCTCGACCTCTATCGCCAGGCCTCGGCCGGCCTGTTCGATCTGCTGCGCGCGGAGCTGCCGGCGGTGGAACAGGCCCAGCCTGGCGGCTTTTACATGGGCCTGGCCGGCCTGGAGGGCCAGGATGGCGAGGCGCTGGCCCTTTGCCACCAGCAAAGCGAGGCTATCGCCGCGGAGCTGCGCCTGGTGCCGGCGGCCGGCGTGGCGGCCAACAAGTTCACCGCCGAGGCGGCCTCCCTGAGCATCGGCCCCCACCGGGCGCTGGTGCTGGCTGCTGGCACGGAGCGCAGCTTTTTGAGCCATTTTCCGGTGGACTTGTTACCGGTGGAGGTTGAGATGCGGCGCCGGCTACACCTGTTCGGCCTGCGGCAGATGGGGCAGTTCGCCCGCCTGCCCCCTGCCGCGGTGCTGGCCCAGTTCGGCTGGCCGGGCCAACGCGCCCATCGCCTGGCCCGCGGGGAAGATGACCGCCCCCTGGTCCCCGGCCGGGGCGAGCGCAGCGAGATGGCCAGCTGCCAGTTCGACCCTGCGCTGGACAACCTGGAGACCCTGGTGGCGGCAGCCCACCGGCTGGCCGGGGAGGTGAGCGAGCGCCTGACGCCAGCCTTTCTGCGGGCCGGCCTGGTCCACCTGCTGGTCAGCGGCACCGGTGGCGCGGCGCTGGCCGCGCAGCGCGTCCTGGCCGAGCCTACGGCAGACGCCGGCCGTCTAGGGCGGCTGGCCGAGGCCCTGCTGAGGCCCTTGCCCTATGCCGATCGGGTGAGCGAGCTGGTGGTGACCCTGGGCGATCTCAGTGCACCTTCCCTACACCAGCTCAGCCTGTGGCACACCCCCCAGGCCGTGGAAGCCGAGGCCCATCTGGCCCGCCTGGCCGCGCGCTACGGCCCCCACTGCTTCCGCCGTAGCATCCTTGTGGACCCCGATCACCGCCTGGCGGGGCGGCGCTATGTGATGGTGAAGGAGGACGGATGACGCGCCTCTGGCCTGAAGGCCTCCCTATCGACATCCAGGCCATCGACGACCAGCCGGCGAGTTTTCGCTGGGATGGGCGACGCCATGCCGTACGAGCAGTGGTCGATCAGTGGGCCATCCACGACGAGTGGTGGCGGGAGGGTCAGGAGGTCTGGCGACGCTACTACCAGGTGCAGACGGCTGATGGGCTGCTGTGCGTTTTATACCGGGACGCGGTGGCTGGCACCTGGTATCTGGAGCGGGTGTATGATTGAGATCGGGTATCCGTAAACAAAACCGCCCGCGGACGACGCGGGCGGTATGTAGACATAACTCAGGAGCCGGGTTATTCGGCCGGCATCTTGGCTTCCACGCCGAGGGTTCCTGCCAGTTCCTGCAGGGCGGCCTTCTCAGAATCGCTGACACGCACGGCGCCGATGCCCAGGAAGCCGCCTTCCTTGGTAGCTGTGGCCGTGTTCATGGCAACCTGGTAGAACCACTCCCTGACGCCCTGAGACTCCTCGGGCGTGGCCTTCTTGTTCAGCGTAGCGACGGCACCACTCAGGCTATCGGTGACCGCCTGTTTCATCTGGGCCGGGTCCTTGGTCTGGTACTCCGGCTTGGCCGCCTTGGCGGTCTCCTTGTTCTGAAAATCGCCCAGCATAGCCGTCAATACCTCGTTGCCGGCGGCCTGCGACACGCTGGCGGCGATGGTCTTGGCAATGGACATGGACTCGCCGATGGAGCCCAGGACGCTGGGGCTGGCCATAGAGATGTACAGCCCGGCATTCAGCGGTGCCTCCAGCAGCTGTTCCCACTCCTCGGGGGTGAAATCGGCTTTGGCGGTCATGGTGTGTTTCCTTCCTTGGGTTTGGTATACTGTATAGACGTGTATTTTGTACACGAGGTTACAAGGGTCGATTATAGCACACGCCACTGTCCTTTCAGGAATCCATCGGATGGAGGCGATGAGCGCTGAAGCGCTCACTACGAACGGTAGCTTTGTACGTCGAGCTTCACTGCCACTCCTGTTTCTCTCTCTTGGACGGCACTTCGTGGCCGGAAGTGCTGGTGACGCGCGCGGCTGAGCTGAACATGCCTGCCCTGGCGCTGACCGACCACGACGCGCTGTATGGCGCGGTATCCTTCTGGCGGGCGGCGCAGGGGGCGGGCATCAAGCCGATCTTTGGGGCCGAGTTAAGCCTGGACGAGGAGCCGGGGGTGGCGCATGTGACGCTGTTGGCGGAGGACCAGGATGGGTATGCCAACTTGAGCCGGCTGATCACGGCCGCGCGCCAGCGCTGCGCCAAGGGGGAGGCACTGGCCACCTGGGAGGACCTGGCCGGCCACCGCACCGGGCTGATCGCCCTCTCCGGCTGCCGGCAGGGGCCTGTGGCCCGGCACCTGCTGGCCCGGCAGCCGGAGAGGGCGGTGCAAGCCGCCTATCGCCTGCAGGAGCTGTTCGGGCCGGGGTGGTTCTTCATGGAGGTGCAGCGCCAGCTGCGGCCCGGCGACCAGTGGCTGGCCGCCGCGCTGCTGGCCCTGGCCACGAAGCACCGCTTCCCCGTGGTAGCCACCAATGACGTCCATTACGCTACCCGGGAGGGCCACCGCCTGCACGACGTGCTGGTGGCCATCCGCAGCCTGGCGACGCTGGACGCCAGCCACCACCAGCGCCGGGGCAACAGCGAGGCCCATCTGAAGGCCGCGGCCGAGATGCAGCGCCTCTTCGCCGACCGTCTCGACGCCGTGGCGCGCACTATGGAGGTCGCCGGGCGCTGCAACGTCACCCTGCGCCACGGCGTGCAGAGCCTGCCCCAGTTTCCCGTGCCGCCGGCATTCCTGCCCGGCGCTACCCTTGTTGGGGATCAGGTGGAGGGCGGGGCGCAGGCCGCCTATCTACGCTGGCTCTGCCAGCGCGGCCTGGCTGCTCGTTACGGCCCGGAGTCCGGGGAAAGGCCGCAGCGCATGCTGGACCACGAGTTGGCGGTCATCGAGCGGTTGGGCCTGGCTAACTATTTCCTCGTCGTGTGGGACATCATGCACTTCGCGCGCACGGAGGGCATCCGCTGCCAGGGGCGGGGCTCGGCGGCCAACTCGCTGGTAGCCTACCTGCTGGACATCACCCCCATCGACCCCCTGGTGCATGACCTGGTCTTCGAGCGCTTCCTGTCCCAGGAGCGGCCGCACCTGCCCGACATCGACATCGACTTCGACGCGCTGCGCCGGGAGGAGGTGATCCAATACGTCTACGCGCGCTATGGCCGGGAGCACGCGGCCATGGCCTGTACCCTGGTCACCTTTCGCCGCCGCAGCGCCGTGCGCGATGTGGGCCGGGCGCTGGACCTGCCGCCGGAGCTGATCGACGCCCTGGCCAGCGCCGTCGATCGCGGGACATTGGAGCAGGCCTGGAGCGAGGGCCTGCCTTCATCCTTCGCCCTCCAGCCGGCGTCCTTTCAGCTTCTGCGGCAGCTTTGCCAGGAGATCTACGGCTTGCCGCGCCACCTCGGCATCCATAACGGCGGCATGGTGCTCAGCGGGCCGCCCCTGGCCGAGCTCATGCCTTTGGAGCCGGCTACCATGGCAGGGCGCACCGTCTGCCAGTGGGACAAGGAGTCCCTGGAGGACGCCGGCCTGGTGAAGATCGACCTGTTGGGCCTGCGCATGCTCTCGGCCCTGGAGGAGGCCCTGGACGTGGTGGAGGAGATTACAGGACAACGGCCTGACCTGGACCGGCTGGCCTTCGACGACCCGGCGGTATACGACATGATCTGCCGCGGGGACACCATTGGCTGCTTCCAGGTGGAGAGCCGGGCCCAGGCCCAGCTCATCCCCCACTTCCGCCCGCGCTGTTTCGCGGACCTGGTCGTCGAGATCAGCCTGATCAGGCCGGGGCCGATCCAGGGCAACATGGTCCAGCCCTATCTGCGTCGCCGGCAGGGCGCCCGCGGCGGGCAGGGTGGCGAGCCGGTCACCTACCTGCACCCGCTGCTGGAGCCGGCCCTGGCCGAGACCCTGGGGGTGATCGTGTTCCAGGAGCAGGTGCTGAAGGTGGCCCGGGACCTGGCCGGCTTTAGCGGCGGCCAGGGGGAGCTGTTGCGCCGGGCCCTGGGTCACAAGAACGGCGCTGCCGAGCTGGAGCGGCTGCGCGAGGCGTTCCTCAACGGGGCCGTGGCCAGGGGAGTGCCGGTGGCGACGGCTGTCGAAGTTTTCGACCAGCTCAAGGCCTTTGGCGGCTACGCCTTTGCCAAGAGCCACGCGGCCAGCTTCGCCGTCATCGTCTACCAGAGTGCCTGGCTCAAGTGCTATCATCCACTGGCCTTCTATATCGGCTTGCTGCGCTGCCAGCCCATGGGCTTCTACTCGCCGGCGGTGCTGGTCAACGACGCCAGGCGCCACGGCATCCGGGTGCTGCCTGTGGACGTCAACCACAGCGACGCGGCCTACACGGCCGAAGGCGGCGCGCTGCGCATCGGCCTCTCCACAGTCAAGGGATTGGGCGAACTGGGGGCGTCGCACCTGCAAAGGCAACGGGCCATGGGAGGCGCGTTCACCTCGCTGGCCGACTTCTGCCGCCGTACCCGGCTGCCGCGTATGCTGGTGGAAAACCTGGTCCTGGCCGGCGCGCTGGATAGCCTGCTGCAGCCCGCCGCGCCGGCCCACGGCGGCCAAGCCGTGGCGGTTCCCCAGCGGCGCCGTGAGTTGTTGTGGCAGCTGGGGCTGTTGGACTACGCGGAGGACACACTGCTGCTGGACCAGGCCGCGGAGCAGGTGGCGGCTGAGGGCGTGCCCGAGGAGTTGCCCCACCTGCGCCCGCTGGAGGCCCTGGCCATGGAGCTGCGCGCGGTGGGCGTGTCGGCCGGGGAGCACGTCATGGCTCACCATCGGGCTGCGCTGCAGCGCCAGGGGGTGTTGAGCAGCCAGGAGCTGGCCCGGTGCCAGCATGGCAAATTGGTATGGGTAGCCGGCCAGGTGACCGTTATCCAGTCTCCGCCTACGGCCAAGGGCTTCTGGTTCATCACCCTGGAGGACGAGCTCGGCATGATCAACATCATTGTCGCGCCGGATGTTGTGATGCGCTATCGCCGGGTCTGGCGAGCTTCACCTCTGCTGGCCGTGTGGGGCAGGGTACAGCGGGAGGGCGGCGCCATCAACGTGCTGGGCCAGCGGCCGTGGCGGCTGGCGGCCCCGGCCGCTCCGGGATGATCGGCGCTCTGTGAGGTGGCTAACTGCGCTTCCCGCGGGAATCCGGTATACTTTGCCTCACGTATCAGAGGAGAAAACCAGCCATGACTCAACCATCCAACTCTACCGAAGTCGCCACCCTGGCCGGCGGGTGTTTCTGGTGCCTGGAGGCCGTCTTCGACCAGGTACAGGGCGTGACGGACGTCATCTCCGGCTACGCCGGCGGCACCGTTGCCAACCCCACCTACAAGCAGGTGTGCACAGGGAACACGGGCCACGCCGAGGTCGTGCGGGTCACCTTCGACCCAGGAATCATCTCCTATGAGGAGATCCTGGAGATCTTCTTCGGCATTCACGACCCCACCACGCTCAATCGCCAGGGTGCGGATGTGGGCACCCAGTATCGCTCGGCCATCTACTACCACAGCCCGGAGCAGAAGGTCACGGCCGAGGCGCTGATCCGCCGGCTCGACGCCGAGCGTATCTGGTCCAACCCCATCGTCACCGAGGTGGCACCGCTCGACGTTTTCTACGCCGCCGAGGACTACCACCAGGAGTACTTCGCCAACAACCCGTACCAGCCCTACTGCATGGTGGTGGTGGCGCCCAAGGTGAGCAAGTTCCGCCAGAAGCATGCGGACAAGCTCAAGCAGGCGGCTGCCACTCGCTAGGTTGGCGCTTCCCCCACAGACTCTCCAACAGCCACGGTGCCGTTGGCCGTGGCCTTTCCTTACTTGCCTCTCCGGGGCAGATGCGATACACTAAAGTGCCTAAGACTGGTCCAGTCTTCGGAGACTGGACCAGTCTTCAGCAAAGTGTCCAAAGCCAAGTGGAGCCAGGGCATGTCCAATCACGATGAGCGACTACGTCCACCAGCCGGCCGGCCCTATATGCCGGGCTATGGCATCTCGCCGGAGGATCCCGGCCTCTTGCCCTGGTCCTTTGTCGACGAGCGCATGGCGTCGGCCCGCAACTACTGGATCTGCACCACCCGGCCCGACGGCCGGCCCCA
>JAULUH010000004.1:0-1681 GCA_032111745.1 Anaerolineae bacterium
ATGGTGGCTGAGCCCGTGATGCGGCTCAAGGCCGCCTCCATGTCCTCAGGGGGGAGCTTGCCCTTCTCCACGGCCTTAGCCAGGGACTTGTGCACCTTATCCAGGCCCCTGGACAGGGCCGCATCGTCGATCTCACACACGATGACTTCGTAGCCGGCCTTGGCGCAGGTCTCGGCGATACCCGAGCCCATCTGGCCGCAGCCCACAATGCCGACCGTTTTGATTTCCATGGTCTGATGTGCCTCCTTGCACGCTCAGGAAGTACGGTGTGGGGACTGGTCGTCCCGGGTCTGGAGAATCTGGCCCAACATCTCCTTGATGTGTTGTTGGTGTTTCTGTTCCATCTCCTGCAGGGCCTGCCACAGCTCCTGCACCTCCGGGGAATCGCCCTGGTGACGCTGGGCCGCGTACCATTCCAGGGTGTTGGTCGAGCCCACCAGCATGAAGTTGAGCTTACCCGGCGTGCCCTTGCGGTGCATCCCCTGGGTGAGCAGGTTCTCGTTGACCCCGGCGGAAACCGGGTTGCGGTCCAGCAGGCGCACCTGGTGGCTCAGGGTGGCAATGGCCTCCTTGGTGTCGTCGATCAGCTCGTCGAGGAGCGCGGCAAAATCGGCCTTGGGGGCGGCCTTGCGATAGTGCTCATAGATGGCGAGGTAGGTACGGCGGGCGCGCACGGCTGACAGCAAACGTATTGCCAGGGACGGCGGAGGGGAGTCGCCTGCCGCAGGATCGAGTTCGGACATGGATTACCCTGCTCAACAGCTTGTTGGGGAGGGCTGGCCGTGACGGCACCGCCAGCCGGCCGCGCGCTGATGGGCGGCACGCAGGTCATTATAGTCGACGGCCGCGGAAAAGGCAAAGGTTTTCAGGGTTGGTCACGGCACGGTCAGCGTTCCGCGGGCAGGATATGCACGGGGACCGGGCTGAGCGCCTGGAAGCGCTCGGCATCGGCCACCGAGCCCACGATATCGCCGTAGTGCATGGGAATGGCCAGCCCGGGCTGCAGCAGCCGCACCGCCTCCACCGCCTCTGCGGCGTCCATGACGTAGGTGCCGCTGACGGGGACCAGGGCGATGTCCGGCTTGAGCCCCTGCATCTCGGGGATGGCGTCGGTGTCGCCGGCGTGGTAGATACGCTGGCCGTCCACGGTGAGCACGTAGCCGACATGGCCCGCCTTCTGGGGATGGAAGCGTTTGGAGAGGTTGTAGGCGGGCAGCACCTCGACGGCGATGCCGCGGACGGTCAGGCGGTCGCCGGCCTTGACCTGGTGCACCCGGCCGTGCAGCTTGGCGGCGACCTGGGCGGGAGCGACGAACTCCGTGGCCGCGGTGGCGACCAGGGCGATATCGTCGGGCGAGAAGTGGTCCGAGTGCTCGTGGGTGATGAGGATCAGGCCGGCGGGCGGGCTGCCGGCGGCGAGCTTCCAGGGGTCGACGTAGATGTGCAGCCCCGCGGAGTCGATGCGGAAGCTGTCGTGGCCCAGGTAGTGGATGTTCTCAAGCATCGTAACCCTCCTGTGCAGAGTTGCTCATCCAATTATACCACAGCTGGCTATCCTGTGGCAGTGGCCGCCGGCTTCTCCGCTTCCCCAAACCGGCGGACCGTGCAACTGGACCTGCTTGGGGTAACTCCCGAGCAGGTTTCCTTTCGCTACCTCCGGCGCTGGAGGGCGCGCGTGTCG
>JAULUH010000005.1:0-20596 GCA_032111745.1 Anaerolineae bacterium
GTCTTCGTGCTCCAAACGCCCCGACCCCCCCCTACGCCCCCACCGCCCCCCGCGCCACCTCCCGCGCCGCCCCCTCCACCGTCATCTCCTGCCGGAACTGCTGCGTGTACAGCCGGTAATAATGCCCGCGCGCCCGCAGCAGCTGGCTGTGGCTGCCCACCTCCGCAATCTGCCCATCCTCGATTACCACGATGCGGTCCGCCCGCCGGATCGTCGACAGCCGGTGCGCGATCACCACGCTGGTCCGCCCCCGCATTAAGGCCTCCATCCCGCGCTGGATCAACGCCTCGGTCAGCGTGTCCACCGAGCTCGTGGCCTCGTCCATGATGAAGATCTCCGGCTGCGCCAACACCGCTCGCGCCAGGCTGATCAGCTGCTTTTGCCCCACCGACAGCATGTTGCCGCCCTCTCCCACCTGCTCCTCGTAGCCCTTCTCCATGCGCCCGATGAAGTCGTGCGCGCCCGCCACCTGCGCCGCCTCCTCGACCTCCGCGTCCGTCGCCTCCAGCCGCCCATACCGGATGTTCTCCCGGATCGTCCCCGAGAACAGGTACGGCGTCTGCAGCACCACCCCGATGCGCGAGTGCAGCGCGTGCAGCGTCAAATCGCGGTAGTCCTGCCCGCCGATGCGAATCGCCCCCGCCTTCGGCTCGTAGAACCGGCACAACAGGTTGACGATGGTCGACTTCCCCCCGCCCGTCGGTCCCACCAGGGCGATGGTCTCACCCGGCTCGATCCGCAGGTTGAAATCCTGCAGCACCGGTTTCTCCGCCTCGTAGTAGAAATCCACCCCGTCGAACTCCACCGTCCGCAGCACCGTGCCCGGGTCCACCGCCCCCGGCCGGTCCCGCACCTCCGGCTCCGTGTCCACCAGCGAGAACACCCGCTCGGCCGAGGCCACCGCGTTCTGCAGCTCCGCATACACCCGGGCCAGGTCCTGGATCGGCCACATCATGAACGTCACGTAGCTGATGAACGCCTGGATGCCGCCGATGGTCAGCCCCGCCATGATGCCGTCCGGCCGTAGCGCTTCGACCCCTCCATACAATACCACCGCGGCGATGGCCAGGGACGAGATCACCTGCACCGTGGGCAGGAACAGGGCGGACAACACCGCCGCCCGATACCCCGCCCCATACATCTGGTCCGTCAGACCGCCGAACTCCACCAGGTTCCCCTCCTCCCGGCCCAGCGCCTTCACCACCCGCACCCCGGTGATGTTCTCGTTGTAGGACGCCGTGATCTTGGAGTTGATCCGCCGCACCTGCCGGTATTCCACCAATATCTTGCGCCGGAAGTACACCGCCACCACCACCAGCACCGGCACCACCGAGATCACGATCAGCGCCAGCTGCCAGTTCAGCCGCACCATGAAGAAGAAGGCCGTGACGATGTTCATCACCGCCCACGTGATGTCCAGGATCCCCCACGTCACCAGCTGCGCGATGCGCTCCGAGTCCGACGTCACCCGCGACATCAGCCACCCCACCGGCGTCCGGTTGAAATAAGAGAACGACAGGTCCTGCAGGTGGTCGAACATCTGCTTGCGCAGGTCGTACTGGATCCGCTCGCCCAACACCCCCGCCAGGTAGATGAAGCCGAACACCGACGCCGCCTGCACGAAGACGAGGGCGCCATAGGTGGTCACAATGTCGGTCAGCGCCTGCCGGTTCCCGGCCATGATCCCGTCGTCCACGATGCGGCTGCTCAGGAAGGTGAAGTAGGAATCCAGGCTCGACGTGATGCCGATCATCACCAGGAATCCCGCCACCCACAGCCAGTGCGGCCGGGCCTGGGCCAGGATGCGCCGCATGGTCCGGGCATTGACCTGCCCGGTGAATTCCTCTTCCTCGAATTCCAGGTCGTAATCAGCCATCGCTACTTTCCCGCCCGTCGGGGCCGTCCGGGCTGGCCTCCCGCTGCAGCTCATCCTCCAATCGCGCCTGTAGGTCGTAGATCTGCCGGTAGAAGCCCGGCTCCGCCATCAGCTGCGCGTGGGTGCCCCGCTGCACCACCCGTCCATCCTTCAGCACCAGGATCAGGTCCGCCGCCATCACGCTCTGGATCCGGTGCGCGATCACGAAGGTGGTGCGCCCCTCCATCAGCCGCTCCAGCGCCTGCCTGATCTCCGCCTCGGTCTCCATGTCCACCGACGAGGTGGCGTCGTCCAGGATCAGGATGCGCGGGTTCTTCAGCAGCGTGCGGGCAATTGCCACCCGTTGCTTCTGGCCGCCCGACAGCGTCACCCCCTTCTCCCCCACCAGCGTGCTATAGCCCTCCGGGAAGGACAGGATCACGTCGTGCACCGCCGCCGCCGCCGCCGCCGCGTAGACCTCCGCGTCCGGCACCTCCCGGCCCACGCCGTAGGTGATGTTCTCGCGGATCGTCCGCGAGAACAGGAACGGCTCCTGCTCCACGATCCCGATCTGCTGCCGCAGATAGCGCCGGGTATAGCGGCTCAGCGGGATGCCGTCCAGGGTGATCGTCCCACCCGTCACCTCGTAGAACCGGGGCAGCAGGTTCACCAGGCTGGTCTTGCCCGAGCCCGTAGCCCCCATCAGCGCCACCACCTGGCCCGGACGCACCTCCAGGTCGATGTCCTCCAGCACCCGCCCGTGCTCGACCCCCGGCTCGTGGCCGTTGGCGCGGTCGCCCTGCCCGTTCTGCACCCCGTTTGTGGGCACCGGCTGGGCCAGGCTCAGGGTCTGCATGCTCACCACCGGCCCCTCCACCACCGGGCCCTCGATCACCGCCCCGGCCGCCATCTCCTGGCCATTGCTGGCGGCCGCCTCCGGCGCCCCGTCGCCGGCCGCCGCCGCCGGCGCATAGGCGAAGCTCACGCCGTCGTAGACGATGTGCCCGTTGGGCGCTGTCCCCGGATGCACATCCCCGGCGTCCAGTGGCTCCTCCTCCACTTTCAGCACCGTCGCCACCCGCTCGTACGACACCAGCCCTTGCGACATCTCCACGATCAGCCGGCCCAGGTTGCGCATCGGCCAGATCACGAAGATCACCAGCCCATGGTAGGCTACGTAGGTCCCCACGCTGATCGTGCCGTTGATCGCCATGGTCGCCGCCAGGAAGAAACCCGCCAGCATCTGCAGGCCGGACAGGATGTCGGACATCGGCCAGTACAGCGAGTGGATGATCAGCAGCTTGCGCCCGCGCTGGTACTTCTCCCAGTTCTCCTTCTCGAACTTGGCCCGCTCGTAGTCCTGCCGCGCGAAGGCCTTGACCACCCGCACCCCCGTCAGGTTCTCCTGCAGCGTCGTTGAAAGCACCGCCTCCTGCTCCTGGTACTTCTCGTAGGCCGCGTTGATGCGCCGGAAGAAGAAGATCGACAGCACCAGCACGAACGGCACCACGATCACCGAGAACAGGGCCAGCTGCCAGTTCAGCAGCAGCAGGGCCAGGAAATTCACCGAAAAGAGCATCACGATGCGGCCCACGGCCGTGGCCTGGTCGTTCAGGAAACGCCGGATGGCGTCCACGTCCGACGTCGCCCGCTGGATCAGCTCGCCTGTCGGCGTCTCGTCGTGGTAGGTGAACGACAGCCGCTGGATGTGGTCGAACAGGCGGTTGCGCAGGTTGCGCACCGTCCCCTCCGACGTGCGCGCCGCCCACCGTCCCGCCAGGAAGGTGAAGCTGCCCTCGAACAGCGCCAACACCACGAAGCCCAGCGCAATCACCGGAATCAGGGCCGCCTTATCCGCCTGCCCCAGTACGTCGTCGATGAAGCGCCGCAGCAGCAGGTACGCCGAGGTCTTGGCCAGCGCCGCCAGCCCCAGGCTGATCGTGGCCGCGATGAACGGCGCGCGAAAGCCCCGCATCAGCCGCCACAGGCCGGCCAGGCGGTTCGCGCTCGTCGTGGGTTGCGGCTCAGTCGCCGGTGCCGTCGCCACAGTCACACCAGGTCTCCAGTCTCCATCACATCCGTCCCGTCGCCGGGACCGCCCATTTTACCACGCTCACCCCCAACGCCAAAGTGCGCCGCACCCTCAAGGCACGGCGCACTCTCTTCGGTTCCCAGTCAGCGCTTCAGCGCTCACACCACTCCGGGTTTGTAGTGGCGGCTTCAGCCGCTTCCGGGGTCACGCCACGCCCATCAACCCGCGCGCCTGCG
Organism: Anaerolineae bacterium; assembly: GCA_032111745.1. GTDB lineage: Bacteria > Chloroflexota > Anaerolineae > JAAEKA01 > JAAEKA01 > JAULUH01. The sequence goes on from JAULUH010000005.1 coordinate 4,124, forward strand.
CGATCCAGCTCGCGTAATCCGGCACTGCGAACTCCGGCGCCTGGCAGATCTCCGCCAGCTGCGCCACCGTGGCCCCGGCCAGCGCACCGTAGGTGCAGATGCCGGCATCATACAGCCGCCGCTCGTACACGTCGCCGATGCCCTCGATCCGCTCGAAGTCGTCCGGCGCCTTGCCTTCCCACACCCGGCCCTCCGACCCGGTCTCCACCGCCAGCTCCGCCGCCTGCAGCTTCAGGTCGGCCAGGTCCACGCCCTGGAACTCCTCCACCTTCAGAACCTCAGCCAATATCTGCTCCGGCGTGTTGGCCAGCTCCCAGAAGGTGCCGATGCCCGCCTCGTACAGCCGCTGCTCGTACACCACGTCGATGCCCTTCACCCGGCCCAGGTCCTGCGGGCAGGGCGTGGGCCGCGCCGCGGTTGGCCGCTGGCGTTTCTCCCGCTTGACCCGCTTGCCCGCTGCCCGCTGCGCCGCCTCGTCGATCCAGGCCTGGAAGTCCGCGTGCCGCAAACCGGCCGCGCTGACGATTGCCTCCAGTTGGTCGGGCGTCGTCGCCGCCAGGTCCGCGAAGCTGGCGATTCCAGCCTTTCGCAGAGCCACGGCATAGATCGCGCCCAGCCCTTGCACCAGGGCCAGGTTGTCTCCTTCCCGGCGGCTGAGCCGCGCCTGCAGCGCCGCCAGCCCGGCCTCGTCCTGCGCCACCACCAGCCGGGCCTGGCTGATCCAGCTCTCGAAGTCCGGCTGCCGCCACTCGGGTGCCTGGATGATCGCCGCCAGCTGGCCTGCATCCGCCTCGGCCAACCGGGCAAAGCTGGCAATGCCCGCGGCTTGCAGCCGCTCCGCATAGGTGCGCCCGATGCCCTCCAGCTGCGCCAGGTCATCTGCTGGCACAGGTGGCGCCGTGGCCGCCTCTGCCGCCTGGCTGATCCACTGCCCGTAGTCTGGCCGCCGCCAGTCCGGCGCCTGGATGATCGCCGCCAGCCGCGCCTCGTCCAGCGCCGCCAGCTGCCCGAAGGTCATGATACCTGCCGCGTAGAGCTTCTCGGCCGACTTGGCGCCGATGCCCTGCATCCGGGTCAGGTCGTCCCGCCGTCCAGGCTCCACCACCGGCACCACGACCCCCACCTCCACCACCGCCACGTCCCAGTCGGCCGCGGTCACGAAGACCTCGGCCTCCTCGTCCTCGATCTCGACCGGGTAGACGTCTTCGTCCACTGGCGCCGCAGCCTTGGCCTGCTCCCCAGGTCCCATGGCATAGGCGCCCACGAACCTCGGCGCCGTCTCGGTCTCAATCTCTTCCAGGACCTCCACCTCGGCCACCTCCACCACCACCTGCATGCCGGCCTCCGCTTCCGCCCTGGCCTCAGCGGCCACCGCCGCCTCGGTAGTGGCCGCCGCGGCCCTGGCCACTTCCTCGCGCTCGGCCACGACTACCGTCGGCGCCCCGCGCTGCGCCTTCGCCTTCTCCCGTAGTGCCGCCAGCTCTGCCTCAAGTGTGGCCACCCGCACCTGGTGCTCGCGCAGCTTGTTGCGTTCCGCCGCCAGCTCCTGCTCCAGCTTGATCACCCGCCGCCGGCGAAAGGCCCGGCCAAACACCGCGCCCACCACCGCCACCGGCAAATCGTACACGACGCCCTTCGTCAGGCGCCCAACATTCCTCACCATGGGAATCCCTCCTTACATGTCGAAACATGTCGTGAAACAGGACCAATCAACTGCTCCCCATTGTAGTACCTGGTAGGCACCCTGTCAATTCTTGCACGCTTTTCGTGTCCCCCATCACAGCTATTCGCGAACCCATTCTGGCATGCGCTGGTGTTTGATAACGAACGCAGGGGCGGGCCTCCGTGCCCACCCCTACCTATCCCACAATCCTCAAAAACTTCCGCTTTCCCACCTGCAACACCCGCTCGCCACCCTCCGGCCGCACCTCCGCTCCCGGATCCGTCACCACCACCCCGTCCAGCTTGACCCCGCCTTGCGCCATCAGCCGCCTGGCTTCGCTGGTGCTGGCCGCCAGCCCCTGCTCCTTCATCAGCGCTACCAGCGGCACCGGGCCGGCCAGCCGCAGCTCCGGCATCTCCTCCGGCACCTCCCGCTGCTGGAACACCGTCCGGAAATGCTCCTCCGCGGTCGCCGCCGCCTCCTCGCCGTGGAAGATGCTCACGATCTCCCGCGCCAGCGCCATCTTCAGGTCGCGCGGGTGCTGCGTGCCGCTCCACAGCGCCTGTTCCGCTGCCGCCACCTGGTCCGGCGTGTAGCGCGTCACCAGCCGGAAGTAGCTGGGCATGGCCCGGTCCGGGATCGACATCACCTTGCCGTACATGTCGTTCGGCTCGGCCATGATCGGAATGTCGTTGCCCAGGCTCTTGCTCATCTTGATCTCGCCGTCTGTGCCCGGCAGGATGTCGAGGATGATCGCCACCTGCGGCTTCTGGCCCCGGGCCTGCTGCAGCTTGCGCCCGGCGATCAGGATGTTGAACAGCTGGTCCGTGCCGCCCACCTGCACGTCCGTCTCCTGCGCCACCGCATCGTAGGCCTGCATCAGGGCGTAGAACGTCTCCTGCAGGAAGATCGGCTCCCCCCGCTCCTGCCGCCTGGCGAAGTTCTCCCGGGACAGGAATTGCTGCACCGTGAAGCTCTGCCCGATCTCGATCAGGTCCAGCAGCGTCAGCCGCGCCAGCCACTCGCCGTTGTGGCGGATGATCGTCTTCTCCGGATCGAGGATCTTCAGCGCCTGCTCCGTGTACGTGGCCGCGTTGGCCTCCACTTCCTCCACCGTCAACACCGGCCGCGTCTTGTCCTTGTCGCTGGGATCCCCCACCAGGCTGGTGTACGACCCGATCAGGAACGTCACCTGGTGGCCCAGGTCCTGGAACTGGCGCAGCTTGCGCATGGTGATGGTGTGGCCCAGGTGCAGATCCGGCTTGCGCGGGTCGTAGCCGCAGTACACCCGCAGCGGCCGGCCCGTGCGCTCGGCCCCCACCAGCCGCTCCCGCAGCTCCGCTGCCATATTGCGCTGGGTCTCCTCGTCGCCGTAGTTGGTGCCCTGCATCAGCAGGGCCACCTGCTCGTCGATGCTCATCGGGGACGTGCTCATCCGTGCTCCTCCGGTCCAGGGTATCAAAAAAGCGTGGCCTCGCGCCACGCTACAAACCTGCTAACCTCGTGCTGCCTGCCAGTCGGGCGCGCCTAACCGGGCCGGGAAGGGGCGTAACCGCCCCCCGTATACGAGGTCCAGCGCCCGCAGGTGCCGAGTGATTTCATGGCCGCCATCATAACACGATCTTCGCACCACTGTCAAACCCACTGCTCCGGTCATTGCGGCACCTTCCTCTGGCAATAGGTTGTGACATGGCGTAGGGGCATGAATGGCGTTGCGTGGCGGGTAGGGCTGCCGCAGCCCTACCCGCCACGCAACGCCATTCATGCCCTGGTCGTTCATGATCGCGGCGCGCTGCGCCCGATGAACCGGCTATTTCCTGCCAGATCCACAATCTCCTACATTGCGTTCAATCCCCATTCTTACTCTTTCAACCTGATCTTCAGCACCCCTCCCGTGTCATTCGCCAACACCTGCCTCACGTCCTCCGCCAGGTACGGCTCAATCGCCCGCACCAACACCCTCCTGTCGCCCAGCCCCAGCTTCATCCACGGGCCAGCCCCAAAGTCCTCTCCATACCACTGCAGTATCTTCGACAGCCAAACTACCCCGCGCTGGGCGTCGATCTCCGTCATCTGCCGCAGGAAGCTCCCGGTCGCCAGGTCCAGCTGCGCGTCGACCTGCGCCGGCTCGTAGAAGCGCACCGGCGGGCACGACCGCGCCCCACACACCAGGGCAAAGCTGTGCGGCAGCAGGCGCAGCTGCGTCATTCCATACCGCGGGCCCGACACCCGGGACGATATCTACCGCCTTCTGTGGCCACGGCCGGCAATCAACCATCGCGTTCTGACCTGCGGATCCCACTAGGGGCCGACCACCACGGTCGTCAGGGGAAACCGCCCGTCGGGCAACACCTCGCCCCGAGCATCCCGCACCGGCAGGCGCTGCCCGTCACCCTGTTGGTCGTAGAGCCCCACGTAGATCGTGTACGTTCCCGGCGCCGCGCCCTGCGCCACCACCAGCGGCGCCACGTCGACGATGGTCTCCCCCGGCTGCCAGCTCGATGTGGGATTGGCCCCGCCCTGCGGCTGGCTGTCCTGTTGCGCCGCCATGCCCGCATCCGGGCCGGCCACGTGCACGAAGCGCGTGTAGTCCGTCGCCGCGCCAGCCTCGCCGCGGAAATGCAGGGTGACCGTGAACGGCGTGCCCGGCCGCAGATCCCCGGCGGGCACCTCCAGGTCATACCCGGTCAGCGTCGCCAGGTCGCCAAAGCGGGCCTCGGTGCGCTCCTGCGGTGGTCTCTCCGGCCTGGCAACGACCTTGACCGTCGGCAGGAAGGTGTCGTCCGGCGTCGCCTGCCCTTCCTCGTCCAGCCGCGGCAGGCGCTCCAGCGTCTCGAACTCGTACAGCCCCACCAGCGGCCGGTACACTCCCCCCGGCGCCCCCTCCGGGATCCGCAGCCGGTAGGTGTCCGGCTGCAGGCGATAGCGGCTCCACAGGGTGCTGGGCCGAAACACCGGCCCCGGCACATGGCTCTCCGTCGCCAGCACCTGCCAGGCGTGATCCAGCAGCTGCACCAGGCCGTGGTAGCTTTCCGCCGCCGGCTCCTCCGCCCGCCAGTACAGGGTGTAGGCCAGCTCGTCGCCCGGGGCCACCACCGGCATCGCTCCCCCAGATGGCCACATCTTGCCTCCCGACAGGCGCAGGTCGAATCCCACCAGGCCAATGCCACCGGTAAATACCACGTCCAGCCTGTGCTCCGGCTCTTTCTCCGCCGGCGCCGGCCCGGCCAGCTCGACTGTGCCCAACAGCACGGGCACCCGGGCCAGCTCGGCCGCGCTGCTGCCCGCGTTGCCCAGCAGTCGATAGCTGCCCGCCGCCAGGCCGGGCGGCAGCGGCAGCCGGTACGCATCGCCTACGATCGTCGCCGGGGGCCAGTTGCTGGCCTCCAGCGCGTTGTAGTAGGGCCGGCTGGTCATCTCCACCACCGTGTTGCCGGCCATGTCCTGCAGCTCCCACTGCGCCCGCCACCCGCTGGCCGGCGGGGCGTCCACCTGCCAGTAGGGGTGGAGCTCCAGCGCCTCCAGACTCGGCTGCCGCACCCGGTAGCCTAGCAGCCTGGCCCCGCCGGCCTCCAGCACCTCCGCGCCAGGCTGCTGCACCGGCACCAGCGGCGCCTGCCAGGCCAGCCCGAGCAGCCCCACGCCCCACAGCGCCAACGGCACCAGGGCCAGCCAGCGCGGCCGGCTCAGTCGCCAGGCCACCCCCGCCAACACCAGGAGCGACACCAGGCTGATGCCGTTGGCCAGCCGCTCCAGCACGGTCCCGGTCCACTCGATCTGCATCACGTGCGTGCCGGCCGGCACATCCACGGTGAACAGTCCCAGGTTCGTGGTCGGATACGGGGCTGGACCTGGCTCACCGTCCACGCGCACGCGCCACCCCGGGAAGTAAAAGTTGTTCAGGCGCAGGCTCGTGGGCTGGCCCGCCCGCACGGCCATCTCCAGGTCGTAGGCGTTAGCCTGCTGTAGCACCACCTCCACGTCTTCCTGGCTGGCTGCGCCAGGCTCCAGCGTCAGGTCGCTGGGCGCCCACCGCGGCCGGAACTCCTGGACCGAGCTGTTGCCGGCTCCTCCCTCCACCGCTCCCTTGTCCAGCTCGACATGCGCCAGCACCGCCGCGCCCACCTCCGTGCCCTCTGCGGCAAACACGTCCATCCACTGCAGCCGCGGCATCTGCGCGACCACAATCAGAGCGATCAAGCCGCTGGCCGCGGCGACCCGCCATCCGCCCGGCTGCACGGCCAGCACTATACCCCCCACAAAGAGGCTCAAGGGCAGGGTGAGGATGGATAGCAGGCGCCAGGCAAACTGCACGACAGCAAGGATGTCCCCGCCGGTCCAGAGCGGCAGCGCCCAGGCCCCCATGGCCAGCGCCGCCGCTACCGCCACGCCGCCGAAGAACAGCCACTCCGCATCCCGGCGCCGCGCCAGGAAGAAGCCCGCAACCCCCAGTACCGCCTGCACCAGCCCCAGCTGGATAGGCCGCGCAAACGAGTGCCGGTAGGCCAGGCTCCGCTGCAGGAAGTTCTCCCACGTCCATACGCTGGACGGCAGCCAGGCATTCCGGGCGATCTCATACGCCGTGCCGGCCAGCAGGGTGCGCTCCGCCAGCAGCGGCAGCCAGAAGAAGGCGCTGGCTCCCATAGCCAACAGCAGACTCCCTGCCACCAGCCCCAGCCTGCGCCGCGCGCGGCCGCCTTGCAGCCACAGCAGCGCAATGGTCGCCACCAGCACGGGCGTGAACAAGAGCAGCGTGATGTTGTGGGTTAGCGCCAGCGCCCCCGTGCTCAGCGCCGTGGGCAGCACCCATTGCTCCGGCCGCGGGTCGCGCAGCAGGCGCCGCGTGCTCCCCAAAATCACCGGCAGCAGCGCCATGGCCGCTGCCTCCGCGGTGGCTCCCCGGATGTAGATGTTGGTCAGTAGGTATGGGCTGACCATGTAGGCGACGGCCGCCACCAGCGCCGCCCATCGCTGCTCCCGCCCCAGGACGTCGTGGGCGAGCCAATACATCCCCAGCCCCGCCGCGATCACCGCCGCCATCTGGGTCGCGATCAGCGCGTCGTAGAACCCGAGGCCCAGCAGGTGAAAGAGCTCGGCCGCATAGTAGGTGCTGGCCGCGTAGTAGTTGAATACCGGGTAGCCGTAGCCCAGCAGCATCTCGGGAACCCAGCGCGGAAACAAGACCCCCTGCCGCAGGTGCCCGTCCAGGGCTCCCAGCCGCAGGAGATGTAGCCCCCCGTCGAACGACCTTGGCAACCCCTCGGCGCAGAATGGCCACAGCGCCGGCAGGGCCAGCACCGGCAACAAAAGCCAGGGCCGCGCCCCTAGCCAGGCCGCGGCCCGCCCTATCGCCCCGTTCCCCAGGGAACGCTCTCCCCGGCCAGCTAGGCCAGGGTTAACCGTCATGAGCCATGCTGCTGAGCCGCCCTAGCCCTGCTTGGTGGCCGCCGGAGCCTGCGCCGCCAGCTCCTTCTGGTACGCCTTCCACCCGGGGCACCAGGTGGTGTGCCACTTCCACAGGCGGGACATGAACGACTGCGGGTTCTGCTCGGCCTTCAAGCGCATGGCACAGGTCGCGCATTTGGATTCCATGATCTGTCTCCTTCGTGGTCTGGATCGGACCCGGACACGCCTGGTCCCTTACTATTATGCATTCTATCACAAAAGCTCCTGTTCGCGCACTGGTCAGTTGGCCGGTATCTCCCCAGTGCTAACGGCCTGGTTTCTGCTCGCAAAGCCCTCGATGGCTCCAGCCCTGGCCCTTGCCGCGATTCCCGGTGCAGCCTCAGGCCCGCCCGCCTTGCTGCCCAAAGCCAAGGCCCCCGGACTGTGCGATCCGAGGGCCTTGCTCTCAAGGCGTTGCCGGCCGGCCCCAGGCCGGCCGCGCTTAACTCAGCCTAGGGGCTGGGTACCGTGCGCACCGAGTCGCAGCCGAAGAACTTGTGCACTCCGCCTCCGCTGTCCGTCCACGCCCCCTTGACGCAGGCCTCGATGTCTCCCGGCAGGATGCCGGTCTCACGGGTCAGGAAGTGCAGGACCATGTCCAGGTCCCCGTCCCGCGTGACCTCGTCCAGCTCGTAGGAGTCCTCGATGTGGCCCTGGCCGTGGCTCTCGAACGCGCCTCCGGTCTCGGCCCACACCGCATCGCGCCGGCCGAAGCGCACGCTCAGCGGGTCGATGGCCGTGGCGTCGAAGGCAATCGGCAGGCCATACTCCCCGGCCAGGGTCGTCAGCACCGCCACCGGTACATCACCCCGGTTGCGCAGGTTGATGGAGTTGGGGAAGCTGGCCGGCTTGATGTTGATCGCCACCGGCACCACGCACTCGATGTCCAGCGTGATCTCCGCCTGGTTGTTGCTCAGGTCCGGGTCGGTATCGTCCGGCCGGTCCGGCGCAATCGTGTTGGCAAAGGTGAACAGGTGGTGGCTCGGCTCCAGGCAGCGCACCGTGAAGCTCTCCTCGATCACCCGCAGCTCGTCCAGCCCCACCGCCGTCGCCAGCAGGCTGGCGTTGGCCGGCGTCACGGTGGCACCCGGCGGCGGGGTCGCCGCCAGCGTCACGCGCACGTCCATGGGCGCCGACGGGCCGCGGTTGCTGATCACCTTGCGGAAGTTCAGCACCACGTCCTCGCCCACCAGGATCTCTGCCGGCGCATCCACCGCCTCGAAGCTGACGATCTCCAGGTCGGCCACCGCCACCACCAGCGTCTGCTCCAGCACGCTGTTGTTGCCGGCGTTCGGATCCAGGTCGAGGCCCGCCACCGTGGCGTTGTTGTCGATGGTCACCGGGCTGCCCGCGTTGTACACCAGGTCCGCCGCCACCGCCACGACCACGGTGAAGGACGCGCTGGCGCCGTCAGCCAGGCTGCCATAGCTGCAGGTCACCACCCCGGAGCCGGGCGCGGTCTCGGTACAGCCGTCCGGGCTGGACACGAACGCCACGCCGGCTGGCAGGGTGTCCGTGACCTGGAAGCCGCTCGACGTGGACGGCCCGTCGTTGCTCACCGTCAGCTCGTAGGTGAGCTCTGTGCCCGCCGCCACCGGGTCGGGGCTGTCGCTCTTGGCCATGCTGAGGTCGGCCGCCCGCTCGATCGTGAAGTTGCTGTTGGAGATGTCGAAGAAGATGCTGTCCGCGCACTCCACCTTCACCCGGGCCTGGGTCGTCTCGAGGTCAGGCACGGCCACATCGGCGCTGCCGTCGTTGGCCGTGCCAGCCACCAGCGTCGTCGGATAGGTGAATCCGCCATCCGTCGACAGCTTGATAGCCACCGCCGTGCAGTTCACCGGCGCTCCCACCGTGTTGGCCACGTCCCAGGTCACGGCCTGGTTGCTGTCCACGTACCAGCTCACCGCCGTGTTGGGCGCCGTCACCTGGAACGGGCCCGCTGTGCCGGCCACGCTGATGGCATAGGCCGCGTAGTTGACCCCCCCACCTCCCGCCCGGTTGTCCCGCGCCGTCAGCCGGAAGGTCAGGTTGGCCGCGCCGCTCGGCAGAATCTCGCCGATGGTCGTGGTGTTGTTGACGATGTCCGATAGGCGCGGAAACGTGCGCCCGGCGCTGGTGGTCGCGTCGAAGGAGCGGAAGTAGGGCGGCACCACGAAGCCCGGGTTGGGCGGCGCCGGTCCCGCCGCCACCGGCAGGTCGAACTCCTCCCAGTTGTAGGTCAGCGCATCCCCGTCCGGGTCGCTCGCGCTGCCGCTCATCACAAACGGCGTGCCGAAGGGTATCGTGTAGCCGCCCGTGCCCGACGTCACCGTGGGCGCGTTGTTGCCCGTGGCGCTCACCGAGGCACACGCGGCGCCCGCCCCCACCGTGGAGTAGCCCACGATCTCGTCGAAGCTGATGGTGTGGAAGTAGTCGTCGCTATTGGGCTGCAGGTCGTCGATGCCACAGATGCCCGCATACCCCATGATGGTGGATGCGCTGCCCGGCTCGTACGCCCTGCTGGCCACATACTGCCCCGGATAGCCCGAGCAGCTGTTGCTGTTCCAGGTGTGGCTGCCGCCGAACTGGTGCCCCATCTCGTGGGACACATAGTCGACATAAAATGGATCGCCGATGGGGGCTGGCAGGCCGGTAACCCCCCGGGCCTTGCTGGCGTTCTGGCAGGGCCCCTGGTTGGCGACCCCGCCGCCGCCCGTGCTGAACACGTGGCCGATATCGTAGTTGGCGCTGCCGATCACCGCATCCACGTTGGCCTGGTTCTGGCCCAGCATGGCACCGCCGTCGTTGTTGGTGTAGGGGTCCGTCGCGGGGTCGGTGTAGATCAACTGGTCGGTATTGGCGACCAGGTTCATGCGGATCGCTACCTCCCGCTCGTAGATGCCGTTCACCCGGTTCATGGCCGTGACGATCGCCGCCAGCGCGTCGGCCACCGCGCCGCCGTTACCGGCGTTGCCGTCGTCGTGATACTGGGTGTACTCTCCTGTGGCCGCCATCGCCAGGCGGTAGCTGCTCAGCTGGCTGCCGCTGGCGGCCTGCACGGCCCGCAGCAATGGCGCGGCCACCGCCGTAGGCTCCTGCTTCACCGCCGGCTCCACGAACTGGTGCTGCGGCCCGGGCACGAAGTCCCGCTTGAAGTAGCTGATGTACAGGGTGGTGTCCCCGCGCCGGAAGGGATCGATGTAGACCGTGCCCGCGCTGGACAGGATCATGGCGTGAAAGCCCTGGGGCGTCCAGTCCAGGCGCCCCGACGCCGTGGGGTCGTCCAGGCCCTGGGCCAGGAAGGTCTTGATCTGGGGATACCTGGCCGCCAGCGCCGGCTCCATGATCGGCGACTCGACCACCTGGAAGCGCTGCATGGTGCCGTCCGGCATGGGCAGCGGCAGCACCACGCCACCCTCCGTGGCCCTGGCCCGGCCCTCGCCCGGCGCCCGGGATAGCTGGAGCCGCAGGGCCGGCACATTCGCCCGTACCACCCGCGCCTGCCGCGTGGCGATCTGCGGTGCCCCCTCGCGCGTCAGGGCCGCCTCGCTCACATCGCTCCAGATGATGTCGCCGGCCGCGGGCTGGCCCTCTGGCGCGGCCAGCACCGCCGCGGGCCACGCGCCCGCCAACAGGACGAACACGACCACGACTCGCCAGCATCTGGCGAGCCACTTACCTGGTTTCATCGCAGAACCTCCTTAGTCATGCCTGGCAACGAGCCGCCGCTTGGACAGCGCACGCTCTTGGGCGGCGAGGTGGGACGGCGTGGCGGCTGTGGCGCCAGCGGCGTAGCGAACCAAATCAACACCCGGTTAAACGCAAAACGCGCGGGTTTCCGCCGCGCGTTCCTATATCGACCAGGCTGAACCGGGATCGAGGCCCCGGCCTACGCCAGCCGCAAGGGCAGCCGCCGCAGCCGCGTGCCCGTGGCCGCGTACACCGCGTTGGCTACCGCCGCCGGCAGGGGCCCGATGGGCGGCTCGCCCAGCCCGCTGGGCTTATCCGCCCCCTGCAGCAGCACCACCTCGATCTCCGGCGCCGCCGCCATGGTCAGCAGCCGGTAGGCCCCGAAGTTCTGTGGCACCAGCGCCCCATCCTGCACCGTGGCCTCCTCCAGCAGCGCCGAGCTCAGCCCCATCACGATGTTGCCCTCCACCTGCGCTTTGGCCCCGTCCGGGTTGACCACCACCCCCGGGTCCACCGCCGCCGTCACCCTGGTCACCCGGATCTCTCCCCCCTCCACCACTGCCTCGGCCACCTCGGTCACCACCGTGCCGTAGTCCGCGATGCAGGCGATGCCCCGCCCGCGGCCCGCCGGCAGCGCTGTGCCCCATCCCGCCCGCTCCGCCGCTGTGATCAGCGCCGTGCGCATGCGCTGCCCGATGGCGTCCTCCGGCATGTGCTGCAGGCGAAACTCCAACGGATCAACCCCTGCCGCCTGCGCCATCTCGTCCATGAAGCTCTCCAAAGCAAAGGAATTGGCCATCAGTCCCAACCCACGCCACCAGCCTGTGGGCACGGGCAGCCTGGCCACCGTCGCCACGGTGCGCTTGTCCGGCACCCGGTAGGCAATGCGCGCCCCTCGCCAGGCCCCGAAGTCGTGGCCCATGATCGCCCCGAAGATTCCCGGCAGGAAGGGCAGCGCCACCGCGCCGCTGGCCTGCTGGTGCTCCATGGCCGCCATCCGTCCATCGCTGCCCAGGGTCGCCCGTAACACATGATGGGTCATCGGCCGCACGAAGCCGTTCTGAAAATCCTCCGTCCGGCTCCATACCAGGTGCACCGGCCGCCCCACCGCCTGCGACAGCCGTGCCGCCTCCACCTGGGCCTTCTCCAGCACCTTGTGCCCGAAGCCGCCGCCCAGGTAGGTGGCCTGCACGGTTACCGTCTCCGGCTCCCGGTCTAGAGCCTCAGCCACCGCATCCCGCACGCGCATCGCGCTCTGGGTTGAGGCCCACACGGTCACCCCATCCTCGCGCACGTCCGCCACCGCCACCTGCGGCTCCAGGTGGGCCTGGTAGGCCAGCGGCGTCCGGTACTCCGCCTCCACCACCGGGCCCGCCCGCAGCCCGGCCGCCGCGTTGCCCTCGTCCTGCACCACGATGCCCTGGCCCTGCCCCACGGTCACCAACGCCTCCAGCTCCGCCTGCTGCCACAGTCGCCCCGGGTCCCACTCGACCTCCATGGCCTGCAGCGCCGCGTAGGCCTGGTCGCGTGTCTCCGCCACTACCCCCGCCAGGTCTTCCTCGATCACCACCTGCACCACCCCCGGCATGCCGGATGCCGCGCCCGCCGCCGCCCGCCGCAGCTTGCCCTCCAGCGTCGGCGAGTGCGCCACCGCGCCGTACAGCATCCCCGGCAGCCGCACGTCGATGCCGAAGGTCGCCTCTCCCAGCACCTTGGCCCGCAGGTCCACCCGCGGCAGCGGCTGGCCGATCAGCCTGAACTCCGCCGGGCTCTTGGGCGCCGCCGGCTCCTCCGGCGCCACCCACGCCTCGGCCGCCGCCACGATCTCGCCATAGGAGCGCCGCACGCTGGCGTCGTCCTTCGCCACCACGAAGCCCTGCTCCGTGGTGAGGTCGCCCACCTCGCGTCCCATCTGCCGCGCCCCCTCCATGAGCAGCATCTGCCGCACCGTGGCCCCGGCCTCCCGCAGCGGTTCATACAGCGACGACACCGAGGTGCTGGCGCTGGTGCCCACCGGGTCGTTCAGCCCCTGCCCCGTGGTCGCCTGCACCACCTCCAGCTGCTCCCAGGCCGCATCCAGCTCCTCCGCTGCGATCTGCGCCAGCGCCGTGTGCACCCCCTGCCCCATCTCTACCTTGGGCAGGAACACCCGCACCGTGTTGTCCGGCCTGATCTTGAACCAGGCCGTCGCCGAGGAGCCGATGGCGCTGGGCGGCCCGCCCGAGCCCTCCAGCCAGTTGGCCATCTGCAGCCGGGCGTAAGGCACCGCCACCAGCGGCACCCCCACCAGCAGCGCCGCGCCTCCTACCCCGGCCAGCACCAGGAACTGCCGCCGGCTGATCGGACCCTTCTTGCCCGCCTCCGGGATCTGTAGCTCGCTCATGCGCCACCCCCTTCCGCCAGCAGTGTCGCCGCCCGGGCCACCGCCCGCTTGATCCGCCCGTAGGTGCCGCACCGGCAGTAGACCGCGTTCATCGCCGCTACGATCTCATCCTCCGCCGGCCGAGGGTTGTTGGCCAGCAGCGCCGCCGCCGTCATCATCTGCCCCGTCATGCAATAGCTGCACTGCGGCACCTGCTCGTCGAGGAAGGCCTGCTGCACCGGGTGCAGCTGCACCGTGCCGTCGGCCGCCACCGTCGCCAGCCCCTCCAGGGTGCGGATGGCCCGGCCGCTCACCCCCGCCACCGGCGTGATGCACGACCGCGTCGGCACCCCTTCCACGTGCACGGTGCACGAGCCGCAGATACCCACCCCGCAGCCGAACTTGGTGCCGGTCAGCCCCAGCTCGTCCCGCAACACCCACAGCAGTGGCCGCTCGCGCCCGTCTTCGACGGTGTAGCTCTGGCCGTTGATCGACAACTCCATACCGGGCTGCTTTCCTTTCCCATCACGCCAACTCTCCCATTAACCCGTTAATTGTTTCTCCGGGAAAAGGTTTGTTAATGGGAGCTTTTCGCATCGCGGCCGCCGCCTACAACGCAGGCAGCCTGGCCTGCGAGCCCAGGCTGCCTGCGTCCCGACCTGCTCTGCTGCGCGTGGCCCGGATCGGCCGGCGTCACTGCACCGTGATGTCGGTGTACACCTGCGCCTTGTTGCCGTCCAGGTCCTCTACGATGAAGCCGATGACGTACTGGCCCGGCGCCGCATCCAGCGCCTGCCAGGTGAAGGGCTCCTGCCCAAAGGTCAGCGTGCCCCCTTCCTCGCTCACCTCCGCCACCACCTTGCCGCTCTGGTCCAGGTCCAGCCAGGTCTCGAACACCGTGAAGGTGTCCCCGGCCACCGGGATGATCTCCCGCGGCGCTCCTACCGCCTGCTCGCCGGCCTCCTCCGTGAAGCCGAACACGCTGCGCAGCACGCCGTCGCGGAAGGTCAGCCGCGCCTTGCGCTGCTCGCCACCGTTGGCATAGGTGTAGACCCCATCCACCGTGTACTCGGCCTCCTCTGCGGTCTGGCCGTAGGTCTCCGGCTGCAGCGCCACCTGCACCCGGTTCGTCCCGTCGTCGATGGCAAACATCAACGGCTCCCACTCGAACTCCATGGTGAACGGCCCCTCACCCCAGTCCGGATAGTACACGCCGCTGATCTCCCGCGTGTCCGCACTGTCCAGGTAGTCCGTGTCGGCCACATACAGCGAGTTCGCCTCCTGGTCGTAGAAGCCTGTGAAGAAGTAGACGTAGCCGATGTTCTCGCCGTCGATGTCCGTGCTCACCAGCACGGGGTTGTTGGCCGACGCTACCTCGCCGGACTTCTCCACCGGCGACAGCTGGATCGCACCCGCACCCGGCGCCGTAACCCTCGCTCCCGCCTCCGGCACCGCCAGGTCCGCAGCCGAGGGCTGGAACGGCCGGCCCGTGTAGTGGAAGGCCAGGAAGTCGTCCCACAGGGAGTTCTGGGCGAAGCGCTGCGCCGTGGGCACGTACGACTGCGGCCCCGATACGCTCTGGCCGTACAGGGTCGAGTTCGGGAAATAGATGGAGATGCCCGTTGCCCCCGGCTTCTTGTAGCCGTGCTTCTCCGCTACCAGCGCTGCGTTGAGGGACCCATACAGCCGCTCCACGGCCTGCGTCACCTCCGGGTTGTTGCGCGTCGCCTGCTGCACCAGCGCCGCGAAGTGCGCCAGGTCGATGTAGGGCGACGGCGTCGACTTGCCGAAGATGTTAGTGAACGACTGTGCATAGGTGCGCGCCTCCGCCGCCTCCCGCTGGTTCAGCTGGCTCAGGGTGTAGGCCAGGTTGTTCAGGCTGGCCATCACCTCCGGCATCGCCTCCAGGTCGAGTGCCGTCAGGGTCACGCTGTGCTGCATCTGCTCGGCCAGCACCTTCGCGCTGGTGCCGGACCGGCCCGCAAACTCGGCCCGCGCCTGCGGGTCGACGATGCGCTGGTCATCCTCGATGTAGCTCGCCACGATCGCCTGCCCCAGCCCCGCCCCGTCCATGCCCGGGTTTTTCTGCAGGTCCCCCAGGAACGACGCATAGGCCCAGCCCAACGCCGGCTCGGTCTCCTGCGAGGCCACCGCATAGCGCGCGTGCGGCTGCAGCGCCTCGAACACCTCGATGTGCGCCATCAGGCAGGCATCCATGCCTAATAGCTCCAGCTTGTCGATCCCCGCCTGCGCCCGGATCTCGCCCAGCGCCGCGTCCAGCTCGTTCAGATAGAGCTGGTTGCCCAGTGCCGCCGAGAGGGGCGTGTCCCGCTCGCCTGGAACTGCCGGGTCAGGGTCGCTCCACCCCCCCGGCCAGCCCATGCCGTGGTCCGACAGGATCAGCGCATACTTGTCTGCCGGATAGGTCTTGATGGCCCAGGTCGCAAAGTCCACCAGGCTGTCCCCATGGGCCATGTCCGCCTCGCCCGACGCCAGCGGCTGCGACCCGATTCGGTTCAGGTCGCCGTCCTGCGTCACCAGGTAGCGCCGCGTCTCCGTCCAATTGCCGTCCCCCGAGAAGCCCCCGCGGTAGCGGTCCAGCTGCGACACGATCTTCACCTGTTCGCTGGACCCCACCAGCTCCGCCTCGTTCATGTCCACGAAGATATCCTGCTCCAGGATGCGGTCGTCCGCATTCTGATACAACATCACCGTCCAGGTCTCGCCAGCCCTGCTGGGATCAGGCGTGACCGCCGCAAACTGCTCCGACACCGCCGGCTGCGCCGGGGCCACCGGAGCGAGCTGCCCGCCCGGCTGCGCGCCCTGGGACTCCAGCAGCTGCCCCAGGTCTCCCGCACCTTGCCCCGCCCCCTGAGACTCCAGCACCTCGCCCAGGTCCCCCGCCGGGAGGGCCGGGCCGCCGCCACCAGGGCGCAGGATCATGAAGGCCAGCAGGCAAATGCCTGCCACCACCGCCAGCCCGATGCCCAGGATACCCATGCCGGGCCTCGATCCACCACCCCCGGTGCTCGACGGCGGGTACGCGCCACCGCCCGACGGCGGGTAGGTACCACCACCCGACGGCGGGTATGCCCCGCTGCTGGGGCGGTCCCGCTCCGGCGCCTGCGCCTGCTCCCGCGGCCCCGTTTCCGGCCCCGTTGGCCGCCGCCGGCCCGCCCGCACCGTGCGCTTCGGCGGGGGCGTGCTGCTGGAGGTATACAGTACGCCGCTCCACGGCGCCTCCGTCCGGTCCTCCGCGCCTCCGGCTGCGCTCCACGCCAGTGCCCAGGATGAGAATGGATCGAATCTCATGGCTGTCCTTCCTCCGCAAATT
>JAULUH010000006.1:0-19824 GCA_032111745.1 Anaerolineae bacterium
CGCAGCCAGTGCTGAGGCTGGGTTAGGGCAACTGGCCGTGACCGCTGTACTCCTGTTGATCCCCGTCGTTACCCTCGCCACCAGCCTTGTGAACCCACTAGTACCTGTTCTAGTGCCGCCACGCTTGCTTCCCAAGATGGACTTTGAGGATGGCGTCCCGGGCAGAGCGCGCACCATGGTCGTCGTCCCGGGTTTAGTGGCCAGCGAAGACGACGTTGAGTCTCTCCTGGATCAGCTGATGCTGCACTATCTTCGCAACACCGATCCCCACATTACCTTCGCCCTCCTCACCGACTTCGCCGATGCACCGGAAGAGCATGAGCCGGAGGACGAGGCGCTGCTACAACGGGTCAAAGGGGGCGTCCGCGCCCTCAATGAGCGCTACCCGGGTAATCCCTTCTATCTTTTCCACCGAAAGCGCCTATGGAACCCGCAGGAAGAGGTGTGGATGGGTTGGGAGCGCAAGCGAGGCAAACTGGAGGAGTTTAATCGGCTTCAGCGCGGCGAGGGCGACACCACCTATGTTGTGAAGTTGGGTGATCTGTCTGTCCTGCCTGATATCCGTTACGTCATCACCCTGGATGCGGACACATTGCTGCCGACCGGTGCCGCACACCGTCTCATTGGCACGCTAGACCATCCCTTGAACCGCGCTCGAATCGACCCCGACACGGGCCGCGTCGTAGCCGGCTATACCGTGCTACAGCCTCGTACAGAGGTTAAACCGGTCAGCGCCGGCCTCTCACGCTTTACCCGTATCTTCAGCAACGCATCCGGTCTGGACCTCTACACCCACGCCGTGTCCGACGTCTACCAGGACCTCTTCGGCGAGGGCATCTACGTGGGCAAAGGCATCTACGATGTGGCGTCCTTCCACAGTAGCCTGGAAGACCGCGTGCCGGAGAACGCCCTGCTGAGTCACGACTTATTTGAGGGCATCCACGGACGTGCCGGCCTGGTAACGGATATCATCCTATATGAAGACTATCCTCCCGGTTACCTGGCTTACGCCCGCCGGCAACACCGCTGGATCCGCGGCGACTGGCAATTGCTGCCCTGGTTACTGCCTAGCGTACCCCACCGGGAAAGAGGATTAGTGCCGAATCCGCTCACGTTCATTGACCGTTGGAAGATAGTGGATAATTTGCGCCGCAGCCTGATGGCACCGGCGCTCTTGGCGCTGTTGGTGGCCGGTTGGCTCTGGTTGCCCGGCTCGCCGTTAGTCTGGACACTGGTAGCTATGATTGCGCCAGCCGGCTCGCTGCTCAACGGCCTCGTTGCCAATCTGATCCGGCAAGTGAAACACGGGGATGCCGGCAACACCTTGAACCAGGTACTGCTGGGGCAGATCATCCGTTGGTTACTCTACTTTGTCTTCCTTCCCCACGAAGCCCTCACGGCCCTGAACGCGGTCATCACCGTGTTCGCACGCCTCTTTTTCACGGGCAAGCGACTGCTGCAGTGGACTACCGCGGCCCATACCGCATCTCTTTTCGACGGGCGCAGCAAACTGGACCTCACCTGGCGAGAAATGGTCGGCGCATCTCTGCTGGGCCTGGCGCTTGGCGGGTTGATTCTCTGGCGCAATGTCGCTGCCCTTCCCGTCGCCCTGCCTTTCTTGTTGTCATGGATCTTCTCACCGCAGATAGCATTGTGGCTCAGCCAGCCCATTGAGCGCCGGCCGGCGCGACTGCGGCCAGAACAGGAACGACAATTGCGCGGCCTGGCCCGCAGCACCTGGCTCTACTTCGAGCAATTCACGGGACCGGCGGATCATTGGTTGCCTCCAGATCACTTTCAGGAGCATCCTCGTGGCCAGGTGGCGCACCGCACGTCGCCTACCAACATCGGCCTTGCTCTGTTGTCCACCCTGGCTGCTTACGACTTTGGCTATATGGGGATGTTGGAGTTGGCCCTACGACTGCAGAACAGCTTTCAGACGCTGCTTGCGTTGGAGAGGCATCGCGGTCATTTCCTCAACTGGTATGACACACAAACCAGGATGCCACTGCCGCCCCGCTATGTCTCCTCTGTGGACAGCGGCAACCTGGCAGCATGTCTAATGACGTTACGCCAAGGGTGCCTGGCCATGCCGGATGTCACTTTGCCCCGCTGGCAACGCTGGCAAGGGCTACTGGACACGCTGGACATGCTCGTTGAAGTGCTGCAGGACGCGGAGCCACAAGCGCCGGAGATCGTCTCGACCCTGCTGGGTCAGATAGGGCGGATCCGGCAACGAATCCTGGACGCCTCCGGTGATCCCGGTAGCTGGACCATATTGCTGGTCTCTCTGGCCGAAGAAGCGTGGCCCCAGCTGGAAGACAGAGTGGTCGATTTGATAGAGACATACCATCTCTCCCCGGACTTGCTGCGCCGGATCCGGATCTGGACGGAGCGATCGCGACACAACCTCTTTGACATGCAGCGTCGCCTCAATGCTCTGATACCCTGGCTAATAGCCCTCAACAATCCCCCGGCCCTCTTCCAGGACGCGCCGGCCCGCGCGGTGTTCGCGCAGGCCTGGGAAGCGCTACTGGCCGTCTTGCCACCAGAGGCGCGCGTGGGTGACATCGCTGCCATTTGCAGCGATGCCCGGCCAAGACTGATGACCCTGCGCCAGCAGCTAGACCACGTCGAGGCCCCGGCCGGTGATGTCGATGCGGCGCGCCAATGGTGCGACAATCTGGCGCAGAAGTTGGACGAAGCTGTCGAGGTAGTCACCGGGCTGCTGGACATTTACCATAGCGTGAGCGAGCAGAGCGAGCAATTGGTGCGTGATATGGCCTTCGACTTCCTGTACGATCCGCAGCGGCGCGTGTTCCGCATTGGTTACAACGTGGATGCCGGACAGCCCGATCCCAATTGCTATGATTTGCTGGCCTCCGAGGCGCGCAATACCAGCCTGATCGCCATCGCCAAGCAAGAGGTACCCCAGCGCCACTGGCTCAATCTGGGCCGCCCGCTCATGCAGGTGGATGGCTCTCGCTGTCTCGTCTCCTGGAGCGGCACGATGTTCGAGTACCTGATGCCCATACTATGGACGCGCCAGTACGAACACACGCTTCTGGGTGAAAGCGCCTACGCCGCGGTACGGACCCAGATGGCTTACGCCCGCCAGAAGGGCGTGCCGTGGGGCATGTCAGAATCAGGCTACTATCGCTTTGATGCGGCAATGAACTACCAGTATCGTGCCTTTGGCGTACCTCAACTGGGATTCAAGCGTGGCCTGGACGAAGACACAGTGATTGCCCCGTACGCCTCTCTGCTGGCCCTGTCCCTAAGCCCGCAGGCCGTGATGGAGAATATCCAGCGCCTGCGCGAATTGGATATGTGGGGCGATTACGGCTTCTACGAGGCGATAGACTACACATCCGAGCGGCTAGCTCTCGGACAGGACTATGCTCGGGTGCTTTCCTACATGGTCCATCATCAGGCGATGATCCTACTGTCGCTGGTGAATGCCCTGGAAGAGGAAGTGATGGTGCAGCGCTTCCACGCCGATCCGCGGGTGCAAAGCGTCGAACTGCTCCTCCAGGAGCGAATCCCCCAGGAGGTGCCCCTGGAAGAACTGGCAGCGTCGGAAAGTGAGGCCCTGCGTCCTGCAGAGCGGGAGGTAACGGCCAAGCCCTGGTCAGTGCCGCTGGAGACGCTGTGGCCGCAGGCGAACTATCTGTCCAACGGTCGCTACGAAGTCCTCATCACCAACGCAGGCAGCGGCTACAGCCGCTGGCAGGACATTGACCTGACACGCTGGCGCGCGGATACGACCTGTGACGACTGGGGGACCTGGATTTACGTGCAGGATCAGGACAGCACTGAACTATGGTCGGTCGGGTCTCAGCCCATTGCTGGGGAAGGGAGGAATCGCGAGGTTACCTTCGCTCCAGACAAGGTGGATATCAGGTGTCACGGACAGGATATCGCCATTCATACAGAGATAACGGTGCCGCCGGAGGACGACCTAGAGATAAGGAGGGTACGATTGATCAACCAGGGCGACGAAACGCGCCGCCTGCGCCTAGTCAGCTACGGAGAGGTAGTGCTGGCACAGCAGGATGCGGACCGACGCCATCCGGCGTTCAACAAGATGTTCATCGAAAGCGAATATCGGGCGCAATCCCATACCTTGATCTTCACTCGCCGTCCCCGTTCCAGTGAAGAGATGCCGCCGGTGATGGTGCATGCGTTGGTAGTGGAACCCGACCGCGAGTGGACAGGTGGCTACGAAACCGACCGCGAACGTTTCCTCGGCCGGGGCGGCACGCCACTGGCGCCGACGGCCATGGCTCCAGCTGGGAATGGTCTCAGCGGCACCACCGGTGCCGTGCTTGATCCCATCATGTCTCTCGCGGTGGACATCGAAGTGGCGCCCCACACCACTGCCAGCGTTGCCTTCCTGACGCTGGCTGGCGACAACCGTGACGCCGTGTTGAACCTGGCTAGAGACTACCAGGATTGGGCGCGCATCGACCGCGCCTTCCGCCAGGCCCACTCACAAAGCGAACTTGAGATGCGGCAACTGGAACTGGATGTTGAGGACCTGCAGCGGTTCCAGCAGTTGCTCTCCTTGCTGCTGTACCCACACAGGGCGCTGCGGCCAGAACCCGAGGTCCTGGCTGCCAACGAAAAAGGGCAACCCGGCCTGTGGCCCTATGCCATCTCGGGCGACTACCCCATCCTGATGGTGCAGATATATGGCGAAGAAGATCTAGGGTTGGTGCATGAGATGCTTCAGGCCCACATCTACTGGCGCAACCGGGGCCTGAGAATCGACCTGGTGCTGATGAACGAGCAGGCCAGCGGCTATGCCCAGGAATTGCCGGGCCAGCTCCGTCGCCTGGTGCAGCGCATGAACAGCGATCACTTGCTCGACCAACGCGGCGGTATCTTCCTACTACGGCGCGAGGCCATGAGCGCGGCGGACCAGGTCTTGTTGGCGACGACGGCGCGGGCGGTGCTGGACGCCAAACGTGGCCCGCTGGCAGCACACTTGCATGATGTGTGGCAACAGCCGGCGCATTTGCCTGCCCTCATTCCGACGCGCGACAGCAATGGCCGGCCGGAGAGGCCGCCAGTGGCCAGGCCGGACAGTTTGCGCTTTGACAACGGCTGGGGGGGATTTAGCTCCGACGGGCGTGAGTACATCATCCACCTGGCACCGGGTGAACGGACGCCCGCGCCGTGGGTCAACGTCATCGCCAATCCCACCTTTGGTTTCCTGGTCTCAGAAATGGGTGGCGGCTATACCTGGGCGGCGAACAGCGGCGAGAACAGGTTAACACCGTGGCGGAATGATCCGGTACGGGATGCACCGGGCGAAGCCCTGTACCTGCGTGACGAAGAGACGGCGGAAATCTGGACGCCGACCGTGGCCCCGGCTGGGGCTAACACCTCCCATCTGGTTCGCCATGGCGCTGGCTACAGCATTTTCGAGAGCCACGCTCATGGCCTCAGACAGCGGCTACAGCTTTTTGCTGCTTGTGACGCGCCGGTCAAGATCGTCCGCCTGCGACTGGAAAACACGTGGGATCACGTGCGCCGAATCACAGCCACCTACTACGCCGAGTGGGTGTTGGGCGTCAATCGGGACACCATGCAGCAATACGTCCTGCCCGAATATGATCAGGACCATAATGCGCTCCTGGCAAGCAATCCCTACAACGCCGATTTCGGCGAACGCGTGGCCTTCCTGGCCGCCAGCCAACAGCCTCATGGCCTTACTACCGACCGCACCGAGTTTCTGGGACGGCTGGGGAATGAGGCACAACCAGCGGGGCTCAAACGCATCGGCCTGACCAGCACAGTGCAGCCCGGCCTGGACCCCTGCGCCGCGCTGCAGTTGCACGTGGAGCTGGATCCGGGCGAGGCCAAAGAGATCTGGTTTCTGCTCGGGCAGGGCGAGAATCGGGATGAGGCGCTGCAACTGGTTCAACGCTTCCAGGGCGCGGAAGCGGTAGGGATGGCCTGGGACGAGGCGGTCAGGGGATGGGACGAGTTGTTAGGTATGGTGACGGTGGACACGCCGGACGGCGCCATGAACACGCTGCTCAACCGCTGGTTGCCCTACCAGGTGCTGTCCTGCCGCATCTGGGGTCGATCCGCCCTTTACCAATCCAGTGGTGGCTTTGGCTTCCGCGACCAGTTGCAGGACGTGGCCGCACTCCTGCATCATGCGCCCGACCTGGCTCGGCAGCACATTTTGCGCGCTGCACGCCACCAGTTTGAGGCGGGGGACGTATTGCATTGGTGGCATCCGCCCTACGGCAGGGGCGTGCGCACGCGTAACAGCGACGATCTACTTTGGCTGCCCTACGTGGCCGCCCATTACGTCCGGGTAACCGGTGACGAGAGTATTCTGTGCGAGAGGATTCCTTTCCGCCAGGGTGATCCATTGCAGGCACATGAAGTCGAACGGTATGGCCACTACGAAGTGTCCGAAGAAACCGGCACACTCTACGAGCACTGTTGCCGCGCCTTGGAGAAGGGCACCACAGCTGGGCCGCACAGCCTCCCGCTGATTGGCACTGGGGATTGGAACGATGGTATGAACCGCGTCGGGATAGAGGGCAGGGGTGAAAGTGTTTGGCTGGGGTGGTTCCTGTATGCTTGCCTGGACAATTACGTTCCCATTTGTGAGAGGATGGAAGACGAGGTGCGTGCCAGGAAGTTTCGGGAGAGGATGGCGGCTCTAGAGGAAGCGCTGGCGGCCAGCGCCTGGGACGGCAACTGGTACCTGCGAGGCTTCTACGATGACGGTTCGCCTTTAGGTTCCGTGAAGGCTAAGGAGTGCCAGATCGACTCTATTGCCCAATCATGGGCGGTACTATCTGGTGCTGGCGATCCACAGCGGAACCGGCAGGCCATGGCCTCTGTGGCCGAGAGGTTAGTCAGGGGCGATGATCGACTATTGTTGCTGCTTACTCCACCCTTTGATAAGACGTCCAAGGACCCAGGCTACATCAAGGGCTATCCACCGGGCGTGCGTGAAAACGGTGGCCAGTACACACATGCGGCCATCTGGGCTGTGTGGGCCTTTGCCGAGATGGGCGACGGCAATCGCGCTGAGGCGTTGTTCCGGCTGTTGAACCCCATTACGCACAGTGACACTCGGGCGAAAGCACAGCGCTATCGGCTAGAACCGTACGTGACGGCGGCGGACGTGTACAGCATGAAGCCCTTTACCGGTCGTGGGGGCTGGAGCTGGTATACCGGATCCAGTGGTTGGCTCTACCGGCTGGGCTTGGAGGCGATATTGGGTTTGCGCCGCGAGGGAGAGATCCTGCGCATCAAGCCCTGCATCCCCCGGGAATGGACCGGCTATACGATAACCCATCGCTACGGCGACGCCATTTACCATATTCGGGTAGAGAACCCCGATCGCGTTAACCGTGGTGTGCGGGAAGTGATACTGGATGGCGAATCGCTAGCAGCCGGTGCCATTTCACTAAAGGACGATGGCGCGCGCCATAACATAACTGTACGCATGGGCTGATCGGGAGGTGTGACAAGATATGTTGTCTCACCGGTTAGGCTGAACCCAACCAAAACGCAACCCTAACCAACCAAGTACAGCGGCAGCCCCAACCACTGGCAGTGGTTGGGGGTTGTCTTTTTTGCTACAATGGAGGCATGCGAGACGCCAGGGCGCATACGCATATCGCCCGAGGGCGGTGAGGAGAAAGATGAGGTCGAAGGCGAATTTCGCGAGGTATGTGATACGCGGACTCGTTCCTCCCAAGAGAGAGGTCCAGGGCTTCATGGAGCAGTGCAGCAGGAGGGATTCGAGTGATCGAAGCCAGACGGATTTTAATCGTCGACGATGACCCGACGGTACTGCATATCCTGCACGCCACCCTGGCGCACATGAGGAATGGATACCAGATTGTGGTGGCCCAGGATGGCAGAGCAGCTCTGGCCATGATTGAGGACAAGCCATTCGACCTGGTCATCACCGACGTAAAAATGCCCGGTGTTGATGGCATAGAGCTTGCAGAGTCGATCCAAGCTATGAACGCGACCACGACAGTGATCTGGATCACTGCCTATGGCTGTGACAGGTTGCGAGCCGAGTGCGAGCGGCTGGGTATTTATCGCTGCCTGGATAAGCCACTGAGGATCAGCCAGATTCGACAGGTCGCGCTGGAGGCGCTGAGATCAATCCTGGTGGAGACACCGGACAGGTCAGGAAGCAACAACCGTGGCATCGATGAATGATAAGCCAGGACAAGAGGATAGGATCGAGGATGGCGAACGATGGGGATGATGATACGGATTCTCCTTGTCAATCAGATCCCACTCACGTGCCACCTGATCGCCGCCGTGTTGCAGGACGAGCCTGACATGGAGGTGGTTGGCAGCGCAACATCAATGGTCGAGGCATTGGACCTGGCGCCCGCGTCAGATGTGATCCTTGTCAACACTCGCATGGCGGATGGTGTAGCGCTCCGGCTCATCAAGACTATCGCTGGCACCAGGTTGCCAACCAAGATCGTGGCCCTGGGATTGGCGGAGTCGAAGGAGGAAGTACTGCAGTACGTCCAGGCTGGGGCTGCCGGCTACGTACTCAAGGACGACTCGGTGGACGATCTGTTGGAACAGATCCGTAGTGTCCACGCCGGGCAAGCACGGATCTCGCCCATGATCGCGGCGGCGTTGATGTCACGGGTCGCCGAGTATGCTCAGGTATTTCATCGAGCGCAGAACGGGTCCAACGCAGCAGCTGATCTGACCCCGCGCGAACAAGAAATCCTGGAGTTGATTGGCCAGGGTTTTACTAACCAGCAGATTGCTGGCCGGCTGGTCGTTGAGGTAGGGACGGTCAAGAACCACGTCCACAGCATACTGCAAAAGCTGGCTGTCAGCACCCGGCGCGAGGCTGCGGCCACATGGGCGATCATGAAGAACGGCGAGTGCGCCAGCTCCATGGTGTTGGGACAGGGCACACCTGCGATACAAGGCCTGGAAGATGAGGTGTGAAGTGGAAAGGAAGCTCGAGGATCAAATTCGGGAGTGCCAATCATGCCAGAAAACCAGATCACCGTCGATAATCGAACGATTAGCCTATCCAGCCTGGATAAGGTCCTCTTTCCTGGAGAGGGAATAACCAAAAAGGATCTGATCGACTACTACCTGCGCATCGCTGAGGTCATGCTGCCCCACATGGCGGGCAGGCCTGTCTCCATGCAGCGTTTTCCCGATGGCATTGCCGAAAAAGAACATCTTCCGCCGGCTGAGCCAAAAGGCCGACCCTTGGCGAGATATGCGGGAACAGGCCAGGTCGCTGAACCAGCTGGCGTGACGGGCAGTCACGGGCCGTTGGAGGGCGAGTGGCTCGTGCACGGCCAGGAGGCTCGATTGCGAGCGCCACTACAATCGGAGAGGCCACCAACCCGCGGCATTGGCGCCCCAGGGGGCGGTTGCGGCCTGGACCGATTTGGGGTACACTCTGTCTTAATGGGATAGACTGAGTTCTTTGCTGCTGTGGTCAAAGTATGAACACACTCGCCGCCGGCCATGGGACTATCGCAGACGTCACTAGGCCATCTGGCGCGTCAGGATGGAACCTCCGCTGGGACCCTGACGGTGAGCCAGAAGGCGTGGTCCTGTTAGTGGGAGAGAAAGAACGACCATGACCGGCGACCCCTTCGATTTCAGCGCCGGTCCAGAGACTGCGCGCCTGGGGCAACTTTCTCGCCGCGTCGCGGGCTTACCGGCAGACATGCGCGACCTCCTCAACGAGATACTGGAGGCCTTCAGCAAGCGGGACCAGGAACGGGGCCACCTTCTGAGTCAGGTGCAGAGACTCATTGTCATCCTGGAGCGGGAGCGCAACCTGCAGCGCACTATCATGGAGAACACCGCCGTTCACCTGGCCTACCTGGATCCCGAGTTCAACTACATTCGCGTCAATTCCGCCTATGCTCAAGCAGTAGGACTTTCTGTCGAGGAGCTGACCGGCCGCAACTACTTTGAGCTCTTTCCCCACTCCGAGAACCGGGCAGTCTTTGAAAGGGTACGAGACGCCGGCGAGTCAGATAAGTTCTGGGCGATGCCGGTCCATTTTCCCGGGCAGTCCGGCCGGGGAACGACCTATTGGGATGGGACGATGGTTCCGGTGAAAGACGAGCAGGGAGAGGTCCAGGGCCTAGTGATCTCCTCAACGGAGGTCACAGAGCGGGTGCAGCTCCGCCAGGAGCGTGAGCGGCTGCAAAAGGAGCTGGAACGAGATGCTGAACGCCTGGAAGAAATGGTGGCGCGACGCACAACTGCCCTGCGAGCCAGCGAAGGGCGGTTCCGCACCATCTTTGAGAACTCGGTCCTTGGCATTGCCCTGCTGGATTCAGAGGGGCGGCTTCTGGCCAGCAATCCGGCGCTACAGAACATGCTGGGATATGGCCAACAGGAACTGCAGGGCACCACATTCTCTGTGTTTACCCATCCAGAGGACGCCGAAGCGGACAGCGACCTGATGCAGGCGATGGCCTCGGGTGGGCAAAGCTACTACCAGGTCCAGCAACGCTACGTCCGCAAGGACGGCCAGGTATGCTGGGGTGAGCTAACGGTGTCCCGCGTCAAGAGGGCGCAGAGGAGCGAGCCGGAGCTGGCCATTGCCATGGTAGCGGACATCACCGAGAAAAAGAGGACCCAGGAGGCGCTGCTTCAGGCCGAGCGACTAATGATCGCCGGCCGTCTGGGCGCCTCTCTCGCTCACGAGATCAACAACCCTTTGCAGTCGGTCATCGGCTGCCTGGGCCTGGCCGAAGAGATGTTGGAAGAAGGGGCCGAGGCGCAGCGCTATCTCGAGATCGCCACGGAGCAATTGGAGCGCGCCGCCGGAATCGTGAGCCAGCTGCGTGACCTGAGCCGAGGGCCCGGGGAGACGAGAAGGGAACCTGCCGACCTGAATGCGCTGATGGAGAAGTCCCTGTTGTTAACCAGAAAACGTTGCCAGAACCAGGGGGTGGAGGTGGAGTGGAGCCCAGCAATCGACCTGTCTCCGGTTCCCTTGGTGTCCGATCGTATGCAGCAAGTGTTCCTCAACCTGGTGTTGAACGCCGTAGATGCCATGCCCGAGGGAGGGCGACTACGCGTGAGCGTCGCCCCAACAGAGCAGCCGCAGGGGATGACCATCGAGTTCGCCGACACCGGGGCAGGAATCGAGCCTGACAGGCTGCCACAGCTCTTTGAGCCCTTTCACAGCACCCGGCCCGAGGGTCTGGGTCTGGGACTGTACATCAGCAAGACCATTGTGGAGGAGCATGGGGGCCATATCGAGGTGGAGAGCCGGGCCGGAGAGGGGGCCATCTTCGCCGTATGGCTGCCCAGGTAGCATCCCCGAAAGCGAGTAGGGAATATGGTCGATCTGTTGCGCACCCTGGTCTTGGACGATGAGGAGAGAATACGCTTCTTTCTCATCGAGACCCTGGAACGGGCAGGGCACATCGTGACGGCGGTGGCCAGTGGCGAGGAAGCTCTCGATCGCCTGAAGGATACGGCCTTTGATGTGGCCATTCTGGATCTGAGGCTGGGCGGACCGGTAGACGGCCAGCGGGTGCTGCAGGCAATACGCTGGCGCTGGCCGGCGACGGTGGTGATCATGCTTACGGCCCATGGCTCACTGGAATCGGCCCTGGGCGCCATCGGGGAAGGGGTTGATGGCTATCTGCTCAAGCCGGTCAGGCCGGCAGAGGTGCGCCAGGCCGTGGAGGAGGCGCTATATCGCCGGCAGAAGCTTCTCGAGGCCGAGAAGCAGGCCCAGGAGAAGCAACTCCTGCAGCGAGGTCCCTTCAGCGTGGACCTGGAACGGCATGAGGCCAAGTTCGAGGAAGAATCTCTTGACCTGTCGCCTCGTGATTTCAAGTTGCTGGTCCACCTAATGCAGAGAGCACCGGAGGTGGTTGGCCCAAAGGAACTGGTGCAGGTGGTGCGCCAGTACGAGCCCGACCACATGCATGAGGCCCGCGAGATTATCAAGTGGTACATCCACCGCCTGCGGGAGAAGGTGGAACCTGACCCCTCCAATCCGCGCTATATCGTCAACGTGCGCGGCGTCGGATATCGCTTCGCCGATTAGGCCACTACCAACCAAAAAGCAACTCTCGCCAACCAGGTACAACAACAGCCCCCGCCGCTGACAGCGGTTTGGGGCTATATTCTCTGTTACTATGGGCATGTCAACTACTATGGACATACTAAGGAGGTCTAGACATTGCAGTCTCTGAGCCAGTGGATTAGCCGGGTGGACGAGGACATCACCGCTTGGATGGCGGACAACGGGATCTTGCTTCTACGTCTGAGCCTTGGCCTCGTGTTCTTCTGGTTCGGTGTGCTGAAGTTCTTTCCCGATCTCAGTCCGGCTGAGGACCTAGCTCAACGAACCTTCCAGGCGATCACCTTTGGCTTCGTTCCATCAGGGGTAGCGATGTACATCCTGGCGATGTGGGAATGCCTCATTGGCTTGGGCCTGATCTTTGGCGCCTATCTACGGGCGACCCTGCTGCTGCTTTGGATGCAAATGCTTGGTACCCTTCTCCCCATTTTCTTGTTCCCGGACGAAGTCTTTAGCCGGTTGCCCTACGCGCCCACGCTAGAAGGCCAATACATCATCAAGAACCTGGTCATCATCAGCGCCAGCATCGTCATCGGCGCCACGGTTCGCGGTGGCCACATCGTTCCCGAGCAGGAGGAAGGCATTGAGAACTAGCAACTGTGGAGAAGACGCGTTAGGGGCTTGGGATTTGGCAGCTGAGGCGATGACCACCTGGCCCCGCGCGACAACTTCAGCCGTGACCATCAAGCTGTGCGGGCAGGTGCACCTTAGTGGCTGGAAGTGATCAGAATCGGCAGGTCTTTGCAGATTCGCCTCCTGAATGGCCAGGTTCAGCTCGGCATTGGCCAGGGATCGCTCCGGCCCGACAGTCCAAGAGCGGCACACACAGGATGCGCCGCTCTCGAGACCGATTATTCAACTGACTTTCTGGCTCAGATCTACAGCGCTTTGGCTAGATCATGAGGTTGGGAACATCCATTTTCTTGGCGGCCTCGATCAGTTTCCGATCCAGTGTGGCCAGGGGCAGGCCCTGCCTCATGGCGAGGTCAAGATATGAGGCGTCATGACTTGACAGGCCAGCTGACCGACCCAAGGCCAGCAATTCCGTCATCGACCTGTCCGGCCACGCCTGTTCGACGTGAATGGGCAGCTGGGACAACAGGGCCAAAAAGCGGACACTATCCACCTCGCGCAGCCTCTGGCGCCGCTCCGCCGCCAACAGCACCTTGACGACCTCAAGCGGCCAGATCGTGGACACCAGCATTGGCATCGGCAAGGGCCTCCAGCGCGGCATCGCCATACTGGTTCGCCTCATCGGCGAAGCAGCAGGTCATCACGATCGACATGTCGACGACGAAGCGATCACTCACCTAACTCCTGCCTTCTTCGACCAATTCACGGATCGAGATTCCAGCCAACGTGTTGCTTTCCCGGAATTCACGGAGCTGGGCAATGACGTTTGCCACATCAATACCTCTTGCGGGTTCATGGGGCTGCAATATGGCCACAGGGACGCCATGCCTGGTGATCGCAATGCGCTGGCCTTTAGCTACACGCTTGAGCAGCTCTACCAGATGGGTCTTCGCTTCATAGGCGCCCACTCGTTCCATGGATCCTCTTCTCATTCGCGGTGGGATGGGATAGCAGCCTCTCCAACTACAACCAGCGAATCAATTAGACCAGTATTAGACCAATCCAATAGCATGGCACCAATTTGTCAAACCCCTCTTCACCCTTCGCGCTGGCTTGAAGGTTGATCACCGCCTGGAGCCAGATACCAGGACCGATAGGCCAGCATCAGCAGGAACAGGGCAAAGTTGAAGAAGAAGGCGATCAGGGCGCCAAACTGGTTCAGGTAGAAGTTCAGCAGGTTGAGGGCGGTAAATGACACCAGTGCAGCGAAGATGGCCATGGTCAGACCGGCCTCTTCGCGCCCCCGCCACAGCTGCAACAGGGCGAGCAGATAGAGCAGGCCGACCAGGAGCTGCAGGCCGAAGCGCACGACGAGCCACACCGGCCTCTGGGTGGTCAGTTCGGTGGCCGACAGCAGAACCGTGGACAGAATCTCCTCCGCCCGCTCGGGCATGGCCCAGGCCACGGCCAGGAGCGCTGCGACCAGAAGCGTAAAGGCGCCGACAAGGGCGATTAGTGCCATGATCAGGCGGCGGTGGTTCTGGCGCCCCAGCCTCTCGCCCACGGCGCGCGCCCGCTCGTTCAGTCGCGTCCACAAACCAGGGCGGTAACTCGCGAGCGGGAGGGATTCGTCTTGCAGGTAGGCAGACAGCTGTTCAGCCAGCAGGGCAATATGCGGCGCAGAGGCAGCCCGGCCATTGTTCAGCTCGATCAGCAGGCGGTCGCGCTCGCGCGGGTCCAGGTCGTTGTCCAGCACATCGCGCAGCTCCAGCAGGGCCCGATACATGCTGGCTCGTGGGCTGACAGGGCGCGCGCGGCGCACGAACAGGAACAACAGGATCATCAGCAGGAAGACAGAGTAGATCAGCGGGGCAGCTGGCGGGAAGAAGTAGTCGTTCTTCTGGGTGATGAACTTGCCGACCTCGTCGATGAAGAGGCCCACGCCAATGCCACTCAGGATGGCGCTCACCGTGAACGCCCAGCGATTGGCCAGGATCAGGGTCACCAGCACGGCGACAAACAGCAGCAGGCCGCCCCAAATCGCATGCGCGATGTGGAGGACAGAGTTCCCTACCTGTGGATATCCAGCCAGCTGCAGGAAGATGCGGGTCGCAGCTACGGTCAGCCCAAAGCTGGCCAGCGAGAGGAGGACGTAAGCTTCCGCCGACGCCCGCTTGACGGGCGCCCGCGTCTTCGTCAGATGCGCTTCTTGTGGGATTTTCTTCATCGTGAGGGCTCTTTCGGCTACCCTGGGGATTGCTTGGGGATCGTACGGATGACACGGATTCCCTTCGCCCTGATCCGCGGCCATCTATACGATCCGTGAGCTAAAGCTGCTCGGCGTTGTCTTTGGGACTGCGTGCGCATAGTCCCTCTTGGGTTGTTCTGTGGCTATGGCGGTCGGAACCAGAACCGTAGGCGAAGACGCGGGGTGACGAGTTTGTGCACGGCGTCACGCAGCAGAGGCAGACGAAAAGTGGCAGTCACCCGGGGGAGGTGACTGCCACCTGGGGCCACACGAATTACTTGCCGGTCACTGCGTCGATCTGTACGATCGTCGCGTCCAGGTCCGGCTCCACGCGGCCGTTCAGCGCCTGTTCCAGCGCATAGCCGACGGCGATGAGCTGCGGGTCCGACAGGTACGGGCCGCTGAGGATGATGCCCTGCGGCCGGCCGTTGGCGTCGAGGCCATTGGGAATCGTGAGTGCCGGGACGCCGGCGGCGCCGGCGTTGCCGGCATAGCGCATGCCGGAGACGAGGATATCCACGTCGTTCTGTTCGAGGATCGTGCGCATCCACAACTCGCCCAACTTTGCGGCCGTGGCCTGCACCCGGGCGAACTCCTCGGACGTCAACTCGTCGGCGACGGACCATTCGAGGAAGCTCTGGCCGTAGGGCGCGCGGTTGGCCGGGTCTTCATTGTTAATGGCGACCACGTCGGCCAGGCTGGTGATCGGCGCGCCTTCCCCCACGGTGGCGAAGAAGCCGGCGATGCCGGCCTTGAAGTCGTAGGGCAACTGCGGTTGCGCCGTGTCCATGTCGGGCCAGGGCAGGGTGCTGTCGTCGATGGTCACGACCTCGATGCCCTGCGCCTTGAGCGCCTCAATCGCCGGGGTCGGGTCGCCGCCGAGGCTCGGCAGCAGCATGGCCGCCACGATTGCCTGCATCTCCTCGTCGGTCGGGGTCTTGCCCGTCTGTGCTTCCGCCGCGGCGTTGATCGCGGCGGCGTACGCTGCCACCTGCTGCGTCGGCAGGATGACGCCGACGCGCACCTTGCGCGCCTCGTCCAGCGACAGGTACTGGGTGAAGTCCACATCGGCCAGCGCCGCGGCGTCGGCGGTCTTGGGGTCGTTTTCGTCCACGCCCTTCAGTGCGTTGAGCAGGATCGCCACGTCGGTCACCGAATGGCCCACGGGGCCGGTGGTGTCCAGGTGCGGGCCAAGCGGCACGACGTAGTCGCGGCTGATCAGCCCCAGGCTGGGGCGCATGCCGACCACGCCGTTGACGCGCGTCGGCTGGATCATCGAGCCGGAGGTTTCGGAGCCGACGGCCACGGTGGTCAGGTTGGCCGCCACCGAAGCCCCCGAGCCGCTGCTGGAGCCGTAAACCTCGTGGGCGCCGTGGGGGTTGCGCGTCTGGCCGCCGATCACACTGAAGCCGCTGGGCATGCACGGGTCATTGTAGTTGGCCCACTCGGAGAGATTGGCTTTGCCGAAGATGAGGGCGCCGGCGTTGCGCAACTGCTGGACGAGGAAGGCGTCGCGATCCGGCTGCCAATCCTTGAGGGCATAGGCGCCGGCCGTGGTGTGCATCCCATCGCCCGTGGCGATGTTGTCCTTGAAAAGTACGGGGATGCCGTGGAGCGGACTCAGCAACTTGCCTTCGCTGCGCGCAGCGTCCGCCGCGGCCGCATCCGCCAGCGCCTGCGGGTTCAGCTCGATGACCGAATTCAGCCGATCCACGTCGTAGCGCTGGATGCGGTCGACGTAGTAGGTGACCAGTTCGACGGAGGTCAACTCACCGCTGTCGAGCAGCGCCTGGAGTTCCGGGAGCGTCTTACCGGCCAGCAGCGCGTCGAGTTCCGCTCCGCGCGCCGGGTCGAAGGCGGCCAGGGCGTCGGCGAAGGCACTCAGATCCAGCGGGCGCTTAGCGTTGTAGTCCGGCTCCGCCAGCGGGAAGGTGCGGCTGTCGAGTGCCTCCGGGCACAAATCCTGGACCCGCGTCATCATCCGCTCCGTTGCGGCCTGGGCGACCTGCTGAAAGAGGATAAAGTCTTCGTCGCTGATGGCGTCCATGTCGGCTGCTCCTGTTGCTGCTGTCCCGGTCTCCGGCGCCGCTGTTGCGGCCTCGGTTGGCGTCTCCGTGGGTGCGGACGTTGGGGCCGTAGTCGGCGCCTCGGTTAGGGCTTCCGTGGGCGCCGCCAACGTGGGGATGGCAGTCGGGGTCGGCATGGGCGTGACGCAGGCTGACAGAACCAGCAACGCCACGATAGCTGCCATGATCAAGGTCCATTGTTGAGTTTTCACGATGTTGTCCGTGTTCTTTGTGTTTGGCGTATGCTCACCCGTCATTCCCGCCTGCGCAGGATCGACGGGTGAGCAGCTAGATAGATTCTATTCTTCGGGCAGGACGAACTTCAGCATGTAGTCCTCACCCTGCGCGCAATTGGCGTTCGGCTCACGATCCGGGTTGTCCATGAAAGCGGCGGCGATGTCGCCGGCGCAGCCATGGTAGTCCTTACCGGAGGCGATATGGCCTAAGTTGGGCCATTCAACGTAGTAGCCCTTGTTCAGGTTCTCCAGGATGGCTTGCGCCCACGACAGCGGCGTCTGGACATCCATCGCCGACTGGAAGACCAGGGTTGGGATATCGCTTTTCACCGGCTGGATAATGCTTTCGTCCAGCGGCTTGGGATAGAACTCACAGCTCTTGAAGAGCGCGTCGTTGGTCTCCGCCGAGAAGAGGACCAACTGCGGGAACGGCGAGGCCTCCAGATAGGCCCGGGCTTCTTCCGGGGTCGTGAATGCAGTGTCCTCGGCGCAGTTCACGGCGAATTGCAGCGCAGTCGAGCTCGCGCGCAACTCTGGCACACCCAGATTCATGGCGATGTCTTGAATGCCCCACAGGGTCTTGCGCACGTCGTGGTGGCTCATTTGCGCAACCACCGCATTCGCCGCCTTGGCCGCGTCTGCGCTCAGGTGTTCGTTGGCATAGTCAATGAGAGTTTGCGCATCCACGCCCATGTTGGGCGTCACACTTAAGGTGATCAGGTCCTCCATCAAGTCGACCTGGTCCTCACCGGCCGTGAGGCGCGCCTGGAGGTCGTTCAGCGCGATCGCGAGCCAGTGCGTGTCGATGCCGCTATCACCACTGGCGGCCAGGATCTGGGCAAAACTGACCAGCGTGCTGAAGGGCGCCTGGAAGAGCGGCTGATCCGGCTGGAACGCCGGCTGGGCGGCGGCAGGGGGCGCCACAGGCGCGGGCGCGGCGGCATCGGCCACAGGCGCATCAGGCGCGCCGAAGGCGCTGCGCACATAGTCAAGATCGCCTTCTTCCAGCGCCAGAATCGTGCGCGGCGCCAGGTTGGCCGGTCCACCATCCGGGAAGCCGTTGCTCAGCCCGGCGAGGCCGAAAAAGAAGCTAGGATCGATCTTCTCGATCACCGCGGGCAGACTGGACTGCCATGTATACGCGGGATTCACCACGAGGGGCGGATCCAGCGCGATGGGGTTTGCTTCGATCTTCTCCAGCAGGGCGGCGAAGCGCTCCTCCAGGTTTGGATAGGCTTTGTTGCACGCATCGTCGGCGGCGCACTGGGCGAAGATGTTCAGATACTGCTCGTAGCGCTTGGCAAAGCTCATGGTCGAATTGGCCTGATCCGGCGCCAGGGCGCCATCCAGCACCACGCTGCGCACCTGCTCAGGCGTGGTGCGCATGGCGTACTGCGACAGGCGCGTGCCATAGCTGGTACCGAAGAGGTTGTAGCCTTCGGAGTAGCCCAACGCCTCAGCCAGGTGCAGGATGTCCTGCGCGCCGGCGACGCTGTTGTATTGGCCGAAGTCCACGTCGGTCAACTCGTCATACATGACGGCGCACAGGTTATTCTTCATGGCAATAGTTGCGCCGTAGTCGTTCTCAATCGCCTCGAATTGCGCCGCTACCTTCTCATCCGTGTTGCGTTGCAACAGCATACCGATCGCCGACGTGAACGGTGCGCAGAGCAGGTAGTTGGAATAGCCGGTGCCACGCTGGTCGTAGGTCACAATGTCGCGGCGCTCGCGAATCTGGTTAAGGCTCGACAACGCGATCGGGGTGCTTGCCACTTCGTGTGTGCCGGACATCCCCGGCCCGCCGGAGAGATAGATCAGCGGGTCAGCCGCCGGCGATTTGCTGGTGCTAAACAGACGCATGTAGAACAATTCAATCGTGCGCCCATCCGGTTCGTCGTAGTTCTCCGGCACGGTCACGATGCCGCACTCCATGGTTTCGCCTTCGACTTCGCCGTTGAGGTTTGTCAGACCGTAGGCGGCGGCGTAGTTGCGGTCGGTGAAGGCGCTGCCGTTGAGGATGTCGGCAGGACAGGGGATCACCTCGGCCGTGTAGAGTTCCGGTTTGACATCGCCCTGTGCGGCTGCAGCAGGGGCTTGTGTCGGCGCAGGGGTGGATTGCGCCGCATAGGCGGGCGTTGGCGGGTGCGTCATGCTGGCCATCAGAACCAGCAGCCCAACCAAGAAGACCGGTACGATCGTAGCCAACTTGAGAGATTTCATGATGTTCTCCTGATTAAGGGTTTTGCAGTCGAGCCAGGACAGTCGCAAGGTCCTTGAGCGAGCCGTTGCGCGGCATGACTGCGTCCGCGCCGGATGCCCAGGCCCACGCCTCCCGTTGGCTCGAACGGGTGAGGACCAGGCAGCGGGTGGCCGGTTGCTTCGCTTTGACAGCGGACAGCAGGGCTTCCACTTCCTGGTCGAGCAGGTTGGAATCTATCACCAGCAGTGACGGCGCATGCGCCGTCACGTGATTCAGCGCGGTCAGTCCATCCCCGAACGAGGCGACGACCACAATCGCGGGACAGGCCGCCAGCGACGCCCGCAGCGATTGCTGCATGATGCCGGGCCGCGAGACGACTATGGTTGGAATGG
>JAULUH010000007.1:0-5301 GCA_032111745.1 Anaerolineae bacterium
GGTGAACCGGGTGACCAGGTCATAGACCGTGAGTGCCAGGTTGCTCTCCACCGGCATTACCAGCACCAGCCCCTGGGTCTTGCGGTCTTCGGTGAGCAGCCCCATGCCCCGGCGAATGGCATCCCGCGGTGAGTGGATGGAGGCCGGCGCCCCGTGAATGTAGATCTCGCCGCTGTCGATGGGGTCGGCACCGAAGACAGCCCGCGCCAACTCGGTGCGGCCGGCGCCCACCAGGCCGGCCAGTCCCAGGATTTCGCCCCGGTAAGCCGCAAAGGAGATATCGTGCAGCAGGTCTTTGCGGGTGAGGCCCACCACGCGAAGAATCTCCTCCCCGCGATGGCCTTCCTCCTTGGGGAAGAGCTGACTGACGCTGCGGCCGACCATGGCTTGGATCAACTGGGAACGGGACACGTCCTTGACCTCCCAGGTGCCGACGTTGCGGCCATCGCGCAGCACGGTGGCCCGGTCGGCGATCTGGTAGATCTCCTCGATGCGGTGGGTGATGAGCACGATGCCGACGCCATCCCTGGCCAGGCCGCGCAGCTGGTCGAACAGCTGGTCGATCTCGTGGGGGGTCAGGGCGGAGGTGGGCTCGTCCAGCACCAGGACCTCGGCCTCCCAGGAGAGAGCCTTGGCGATCTCGATCATCTGCTGCTGGGCGACGCTGAGCCGGCGTACCTGCTTGTGCAGGTCAAGGGTGACGCCCAGGCGCTCCAGCTGTTTGCGGGCATTGGCGTAGATCGAGCGCCACTCCAGCACGCTGCCCAGGCGGCGGTCCTCGCGGCCAAGGGCGATGTTCTGGGCCGCGTTCATGTAGGGCACCAGGTTGAGCTCCTGGTGTACCATGGAGATGCCCTGCTGCAGGGCATGATGCGGGTTGCGGATATCCACTTTCTGGCCATGCAGGAGGATATCGCCGCTGTCGAGGGAGTAGGCGCCGAACAGGATGCGCATGAGCGTGGATTTGCCGGCGCCGTTTTCGCCCAGGAGCGCATGGACTTCGCCGGCGCGCAGCTGGAAGTCCACCGAGTCGAGGGCGCGCACTCCGGGGAAGTCCTTGGTGATCCCACGCATGTCCAGTAGAACCGCTTCGGTCATGGGCTCGTCTCCGGGTTCACGTCTGGCGCGTCGATCGCCACCCACTTACCTGTCGCTGCGGATCGGCAGGCTGCGTCCATCACCTCTTGCACGGCCAGCCCGTCGGCCAGCGATGGGGACGCGGCCTGATCGTCCCAGATGGCGCGCAGGAACTGGTACTGGCACTCCGTATGCGTACGCACGAAGCCCGGCATGGCTGTCCAATCGGGGGCCTTCTGGCCCGCGTAGCGCTGGACCGTCTCGACTTTGCGAAAGCCGCGCAGGGTGGTGTCCCCGGCGTCATAGACCTCCAGCCAGGCGGGGTCGCCCAGGCTGAAACGCAGGCTGCCGCGTTCGCCGTAGACCTCCAGCAGGAGGTCGTTGACCGCGCCGGTGGCAAAGCGGGTAGACTCGACAGTGCCCAGGCTGCCGCCGGCCATGCGCAGCTGCAGCAGGGCCAGGTCGTCGACGTCCACCTGGCCCATCTCGGCGGAGCCCGGCGCCAGCGGCCGCTCCTTGACGAGGGTCTCCAGCGTGGCGTTCACCGCGGCGAAGTCGCCCAGCAGCCAGTAGACCAGGTCCAGCACGTGGGATCCCAGGTCGAACAGGGCACCGCCGCCGGAGGCATCCTTGCGCAGGCGCCAGGTCAGGGGCTTCTGGGGGTCGGTGTAGCTGGAGCGGTAGTAGCGGCCGTAGAAGGAGAAGACGCGGCCGAGGAAGCCCTGGTCCACCAGCTGTTTGGCCTGCAAGAGGGCCGGAAAGAAGCGGTAGTTGAAGGTCATCTGGGTGAGGACGCCGGCCTCTTGCACGGCGGCGACCATGCGGCGGGCCGCATCCACGCCAGCCGCCAGCGGCTTCTCGCAGTAGATATGCTTGCCGGCTGCAGCTGCGGCCACGACCACCTCTTCGTGCTGGTCGTTGGGCAGGCAGCAGTCGATGGCGTCGACGTCGTCCCGGGCCAGCAGCTGACGATAGTCGGTGGTCCAGACGGGGCAGCCGATCTCGGCGGCAGCACGCTCGGCGGTCTGCGGGTGCCGGGTGGCCACGCCGACCAGGCGGACTGCGTCCGCCGGCAGGCCGTAATGGAACGGGATCGCGCGGTAGCCCAGGGCATGGACGCGGCCAATGCCTCCGTACCCGAGCAAGGCGATGCCTAGAGATCTCATGGGCAAGCTACCCCTTTTTCAGGCCCTGGTCGTCGCGCCAGCGCTCGCTGGCCTGTTCCATCGTGGCCCGCAGCTTCTTGACGGCGGCTTCGATCTGGCCGGTGCCGGGCACGAACTTGCCCTGGGGGCCCTTGAGCAGCGGCGAGGAGAACTCGCCGACGGTCATGCCCACGCGGATGAAGTCCTCGACATTGCCGGCGTTGAGGCCGCCGTCCTCCATGAGGTCCATGCTGCCCTCCAGGCCGGCGGCCACGATCATCTCGTGGAGCCGCCGGACGTTGTCGATCATGATGGGGTCCATGGTGTGGGGGCTCTTGCCGCTCTCGCGGACCCAGAAGTGGGCGCGGCTCTCGTATTCGATGATGTCGACATAAGGGAGGATGTATTGCTCGAAGGCGACGATGGGGGTGCCCTGCCAGGCCCACACGCCGGCCTTGAGGCCGAGGGCATCCTTGATGTAGGTGATGGCCTGGATGGTGAGCTCGCCCATGGTCTCCAGGGGCAGGGTGATCAGGTTGACGCCCAGGTCGGCCATCTGCTTGAACACATCAAAGCTGGGGCGCACCATCTGCAGCTGGGCCTCGATCTCCAGGTTGGTGCTCTTGCGCACCGCCTCGAGGATGTCAAAGCCGCCGCGCGGCATGCCGAAGTCCATGTACTTGCCGTCGCGCACCTCGACGTGGAACCAGTCGACGCCGGCGGCCTCCAGCTCCTGGACCTGGGCGCCCAGCACGGCGTTGTCGGCCCAGAACAGACCGGCGGCGATCTTGACCTGTCGTCCGACCTCTCCGATTTTGCCTGTCACAATGAGTTCTCCTGTCTTTTGTGGTTGTGGCCTGGCGGATGTGGGCCAGGATTCTATTGGGGGACGGATTCGCGCAGCCCGGACGTGCAAGCCTCAAGCCGCAAGACCTCGGTGGCGGCCTGGTCGTCGGTGCAGAGCACGGTGATCGTGCCCGCACGGAGGGCACCCAGGATTGCCGGACCTTTGGCAGCTCCGGCGGCAGTGGCAATGGTCTTGGGAATGCGCGCCAACTCCTCCAGGGTAATGCCGATGACGCGCTGGTTGTAAGCACATGGCACCAGGGCGCCATGGATATCGAAGATCTGGCCTCCGATGTCGCCCACGGCGCCGGCCCGGCGCAGGATGGCGAGGTCGTCAGGACCAAGGAAGCCGGCGCGAGCGAAGGTCGAGGATGCCGCGTCGAGGTCGCCAATGCCCAGCAGCGCCACGTCGGCCGCGCGGGCGGCATCAAGAGTGCGCTGGATGTCCGGTTGGCGGCGCAGCACCTCCGCCGCCTCCGCGCTGTCCGCCATCATGGGTGAGGTTAGATAGAGCACCTCGCCGCCCAGCTTATGGGCCATCTGGCGGGCCAGGGAGGCACTGTCCTCTTCCTGCGGCCCGAACGGCGTGCTGCCCATGGCCTGGGCGACCCGCACCTGGGCCCGGAACTCTGGGCGGATGGCGCGAATCACCGCGTGGGTCGTGCGGCCGAGGCAGACGGCCAGGGTCAAGCCGTCCTGGAGAGCCCCCTCCAGATAGCGCGCAGTGAGCTGGCCCACACGCTGCATGGCAGGCGAATGGGCGGCAGGTGAGGTCTTGACCACCAGGGCGTCGGAGAGACCGAAGCGCTGGTGTAATAGCTCTTCAAGCTGAGGATCGCGGGCGATGGGCCAGGCAATGGAGAACTGGACGATTTGGGCGGCGCGCGCTTCCTTGAGCAGGCGGTGAACTTTCACCCGGGAGAGGCCAAGGTACGCGGCGATGGCGTCCTGGGTCATCTCCTGCTCGTAGTACATGGCGGCTGTGCGAGCCAGTAGCTCGTGATGGCTCTCGTCCAGCATGAGGGAGTCCTGCGACTGTGCAAGTGTTCAGTTGATGTGCAATTGCACGAATTATAAACCTAGACTGAGCGCGTTGTCAAGGAGTTCTTTTCACCACGGACGAACACAGACGGGCACGGGCTCTGGAAGCTTACCGCAAAGGCGCAGAGAGCGCAGAGGAGAAGCAGGACCGGAGGAGCCGGAGCGGATGCGAAGGGCATGGAGAGGCTTTCAGGCAGCCGTATCAGCCATCCCGCAATGCTTTATCCTGCCAGACCATCTGGGCCAGGCGGCGGCCGGTGGGGGTGGCGGCGAGACCGCCCAGGGCGGTCTCCTTGAAGCGCTCGTCCATGCGCCGGCCGATCTGGGCCATGGCGTCGATCACCTCATCGGCCGGGATGACGCTCTCCACGCCGGCCAGGGCCAGGTCCACGGCGATGAAACACTGGGCCGTGCCGGCGGCGTTGCGTTTGACGCAGGGCACTTCTACCAGCCCGGCCACCGGGTCGCACACCAGGCCCAGCATGTTCTTCATGGTGATGGCGACGGCGTGGGCCGACTGGTGGGGGGTGCCGCCCAGCAGCTCCACCGCCGCGCCGGCCGCCATGCAGGCCGCGCTGCCGGTCTCGGCCTGGCAGCCCCCCGCGGCGCCTGACACGTGGGCCCGGCGCACGATGACGGCGCCGATGCCGCTGGCGGTGAACAAGGCCCGGACCAGGTCCTCGTCGGCGAGGCCCCGGGCCTCCTGCAGGGTGAGGAGCACGGCGGGCAGGATGCCGGCGGAGCCCGCAGTGGGCGTGGCCACGATGCAACCCATGCCGGCGTTAACCTCGTTGACCGCCATCGCTCGCGCGACGGCTCGGCTCAGAATCGGGCCGGTCAGCGGCACATGGCCGTCGTCCAGCCAGTTCCAGAACTTGTAGGCGTTGCCGCCGCTGATGCCGCTGATGGACATCACGGGCTCGCCGATCCCCTGGGCCGCGGCACGCTGCATGATCTCCAGCCGCCGCCGCATGCGAGCCAGCACGTGCTCTCGGCCCTTGCCGCTGTGCTCTATCTCGGTTTCTATGGCGATCTCGCTCAGGGGCTGGTTGCGCCCGGCAGCCAGCTCGATCATCTGGGCAATGGAATCGAACATCGGTCTTTACCTCACACATCTACCTTCGGTATCTGCCGTACCCAGCGCACCCAGGGATAGTCCTCGAAGGCCTCCAGAATCTGCGGGTCCACGACG
>JAULUH010000007.1:5311-21669 GCA_032111745.1 Anaerolineae bacterium
GCGCTCGACCCGCAGGAAGGCGATGTTGATACCCTGGCGGGCCAGCCAGCCGGTGACGGCGTTGATCGTGCCGGGCCGGTCCTCGGCCACCACTAACAGCGTGTCGTACTCGCAGCCGAAGTTCACGTCATAGCCGTCGACGTTGGTGATCTCCACCAGGCCACCGCCGATGGAGCAGCCGGTGACCTCCACGGTGTGGCGGCTGTCGGTCAGGGTGAGGCGAGCGGTGTTGGGATGCGCGTCCTCGCCCAGGTCGATCTCCTCGAAGCGGAAACGCAGGCCGGCGGCCGCGGCCAGCACGAAGCTCTGGCGCAGCCGGGGGTCGTCGGTAGCCAGGCCCAGCAGCCCGGCCACGAGGCCGCGATCGGTGCCGTGGCCGTGGCCAGTCTGCGCGAAGGAGCCGTGGAGCCCGATCACCGCTTCTTCGGGAAGTCCGCCCAGGATGGCCCGGGCCACCTGGCCCAGCCGCACCGCACCCGCGGTGTGGGAGCTGGATGGCCCGACCATGATGGGCCCGATGATGTCGAAGGCGGAGACATCGCGTGTCATGGGCGCGTGGTCCTTGCCATCATGTGGCCTTGGGCCGGAAGATCTGCATCCATCGTTCCGGATGATCCAACTCGACGAAGCCGAGCTTGCGATAGAACTCCTGGGCATCCAGGGTGGTCAGCAAGACCCGGCGCAGCCCGTTGATCTGGGGATGGTCCAGAACGCACTGGATCAGCCACTGGCCCAACCCCTGGCCCTGGTAGGGCTCCAGCACGTAGACGTCCATCAGGTAGGCGAAACGCACGGTGTCGGTGACCAGGCGGGCGTAGCCGATCTGGCGGTCATAGTGGAAGAGCCCGAAGCACAGGGAGTGCCGCATGGCCTGTTCGACGGTGGCGCGGTCGATGCCGGTCGCCCAATAGGACTGTGCCAGGTAGGCCTGGATGGCGTCGACGTCCATGCGGTCCTGCCGGGTGGTCACCGTGTAGCCGTCGCGCTGCCACTCCTGGGGTGACGCGGAATGGTCTGGATGCATCTTTCCCTACCTGTCTGGTGACACGCCATACGCCACCCGGGTCGGCCGCCACAAGAGGTAGACCAGGCCCAGCAGGGGTTGGATCAGCGGGAAGAAGCCGTAGTCGCGGCCGAAGTAGCTCCACGCGGTGTGGCCGATGACGTCAGGCATCGTGATGCTCAACATGCCGACGACCAGCACCCCGACAAACTCAATGCTGAGCGCGGTCACCGATAGCCGCCAGGCCCAGGGCTTGCGGATGAAGAAGCCGACAGCGGCCACCAGGTAGAGCGCGGCCGAGACCGTGGT
This sequence comes from Anaerolineae bacterium, assembly GCA_032111745.1. Classification (GTDB taxonomy): domain Bacteria; phylum Chloroflexota; class Anaerolineae; order JAAEKA01; family JAAEKA01; genus JAULUH01. The sequence goes on from JAULUH010000007.1 coordinate 6,624, forward strand.
CAGTAGAGGGGCCAGCCGGTTGGTGACGCCCTCTTTGAAGAAGAGCTGGTAGAGCCCGCGGGCGCCGGTGGATAGCGCCAGCAGGGGATAGGAGATGCCCAGGATATAGCCGATCAGGCTGAGGATGCGGGCCTTGGTGTCCTGGGGCTGGTCGGGGGCTGGCTGGGCCACTGGCTCCAGCTGTGGATTGGACTGTGACATCGTTGCCTCATGAGGCCGGTGGCAAAGGCCGGCCGCGCTTTAGCCGAGACTATCAGCTATGCCGGGGAGCGCCTCGGACCGGGCCGCGGGCTGCGCCTGCAGGGCCCTCACCGGCGAAAGGAACAACCACAGGGCGCCCAGGAGGCCGCCCACGGCGCCCAGGAAGAGCGTGGGCCGCATGCCGATGGCCTGGCCCAGGAAGCCGCCTAGCAGCAGCCCCAGGGGGCCGACGGCGGCGACCAGGAAGTCCACGCTGGCGTTGACCCGGCCCAACAGCCGGTCAGGGGTCACGCTCTGGCGCAGGCTGATGGCATTGATGAAGAACAGCATCAGCCCGGCATCGCCGATGACCTGGGCGACGAATAGCATGGTTGTCGCAACGTTGGCCGGCGGGCGGGCCAGGGGCACGACGAGCGCGCAGATGGTGTGGATCAGCAGGCCGCCGATCAGGGTCCGGCCGAATCCGGCCCACACAACGATTCGGCTGTTGAAGGCGGCGCCCAGCAGCGCGCCGATGCCGCCGCCGGCGATGGCCAGCCCCAGTAGGGCCGGCGTCAGCCCCAGGCTGCGGATGGCATACACCGAGTACAGGGCGCCGAAGAAGCCACCGAATAGGCTGAAGGTCGCCGCGGCACCGGCCAGGGCCCGCAGGATGGGGTCGTGGGCCACGGTGCGCAGGCCCTCGGCAACCTCGGTGCGCATGCTGGGGGCACCGTGGCGCGGCGCCGGTGGCGACTCCTCCCGGCGGATCAGGCCCAGCAGGGCCGCCGAGGCTACGAAGGAGGCGGCATCGACCAGGATTGCCATGGGTGCGGTGATCAGCTGCACCAGCACGCCGCCGATGGCGGGGCCGCCGATCTCGGCCAGCGAGTCGCTGATGCCGAGCTTGCTGTTGCCCTCGACCAGGTGGTCGCGGGAGACTACCGTGGGCAGGTAGGAGTTGTCGGCCACCTCGAAGAACACTGTGAGGGCGCCGGTTAGGAACGCGACCAGGGCCACCAGGGGCAGGCTCAGCACGCCGAGCAAAGCCGCCAGCGGTATGGTAAGCAACAGGGCGGCCCGGGCCAGGTCGGCCACGATCATGATCGGGCGGCGGCGCAGGCGATCGACCCATACTCCGGCGGGCAGGCCGACCAGCAGGGCAGGCATCCGGCTTACGGCCCCCAGCAGGCCGAGTTGGGCCGGGGTAGCGTCGAGGGTGATCACCGCGGTCAGATCCAGGGCGGTGCGTGTCACCACCGAACCGAAGGCGGAGACGGTCTTTCCGGCCCAGAGCCTGGCGAAGTCGGCGTTGATGTAGAAGGGCCGGTCGCTGGTCATGGCGCGCGATTATAGCACAGGTGGGCCAGATCGCGTGGGTAGGGGCATGCCCCGAGCTCTACCCCAGGGCCGCCTGGATGGTCGGCGTAAGCGCGACCAGCAAGTCGTGCACCTGTTCTGCGGCCAGGCCGAAGACGAACCAGGCCGGCGCGTAGTCTAGCCGGATCAGGCCGTCGACCTGCCAGCGTGACCTGCCGGTATAGTCCCACGGGCAGACACCGGTGGTGCGGCGCAGCAGCCAGCCGGTGGCGTATTCGACGGCGAAGATGCCGACGACATAGATCATCCCGCGCACAGGCCAGGGCAGGGGACGTACGGCGTTGTGGACCGGCTCGAACAGCAGGGCGAGAGCCCCGCCGTAGATGAAGAACATCCACAGGTAGGTGGTGCCGCGCAGCTTCCAGTCGGTTTGGACGCCGGTGAGCTTCTCGCGGCTCGCGGTCCAGATGATCTCGATACACCAACCCAGCAGGCCATAGATGATCAAGCGAATGAGCATGGAGCGTCGCCTCGCGGTGCGGATGAGTCGTATTCTAACTGATGAGGGCTGAGCTGGGAAGGGGGTGCATGGGAATCTATGTGAACTATCTGGCGTGACGAACGAGAGGGCATGAACGGTGGGGAGGGGCGGGGGGGGGGGGGGCCCCACCCCCGCCCGCCCCTCCCCACCGTTCATGCCCCTACTTGCCTTTCCGGCGTTCTCAGGTAAACTGCGGGCATGTCTGTCTACCCCGATCTGCCGATCCCGACTGGTCGGCTGCCGGCCAGCGGCCTGGGCCACCTGCCAGAGGATCGGTCCCGTGTGTTTGGGCTGTTGAGCAGGGTGCAGTTTCTCCAAGACCTGCCGGCGGCAGTGATTGGTGCGCTGGCTCACGCGGCCCACGCGGCCCGTTTTGACCATGGCGAGGTCATCTTTCTGGAGGGGGATTCGGCCAACGCAGTCTATGTGGTGGAACAGGGCGTGGTGAAGATCAGCCGGACCTCGTTGGAGGGCAGGGAGTACATCATGCACCTGGTGCAGCCGGGCGGCACGTTCAACGACGTGGCAGCCCTGGATGGCGGCCCGAACCCGGCCACGGCGACGGCGCTGACCCTGGCCACGCTGTGGGTTATCGAACGCGTGGACTTGCAGCGCATCGCCGGTGAGCACCCGGCACTGGCATGGGCGTTGATGGAAGATTTGGCGGGACGGGCCCGCTACCTGGTGGGGGTGGTCGAGGATCTGGCCATGCGCAGCGTGCGGGGACGGCTGGCCCGGCTGCTGCTGGAGCAGGCGGTGGCCAGCCGGACGGAGGTCGTGCCGATGATGATGACCCAGGAGGAGATGGCGGCCCGGCTGGGCACGGTGCGCGAGATGGTGGGGCGCACCCTGCGCAGCATGGCGGCCGCCGGCATCCTGGAGTTCGACCGCCACCGCATCGTGATCTTGGACGTCGACAAGCTGGCCGAAGAGGCTGAGGTCTAGACGCGATTGCCGGCATCAGCTGCCCCACTCGGCAGGCTTCGGCTGGAATGGCCAGGTTGAGACTTTTGTCGCTGTGCGGGGCTACCTTCCGGAGTAGAATGGATGGTGGTGACTGGTGCCTGCTACGGGCAACGTTCAGGTGGAACTGGCAAACAATATGATGAACCCATTGCCTCTTATCGATCAGGGCCTCTGTACCGGATGCCATGCTTGCGTCGACTCATGCCCTACGCACGCATTGGGGCAGAAGAATGGCAAGGCCTTTCTGGAGTATCCACTGCTCTGCACCTATTGTACGGCGTGCGAGGATATCTGCCCGGAGGGCGCCATCGCCCTCCCGTTCCTGATCGTGATGGCGCCTCGCGTGGTGCATTGAAACGGTGCTGTAATGACGAAGAGCTACACCCATGTGCCGGATTTGCTGGCCCAGTTGCCGGAGATACCGGCCGATAGCATTGTCAGCCGCACGTTCTATCGGGATGGCCAGATCAAGGTGATCCTCTTCGGGTTTGCCGCGGGGCAGGAGCTGTCCGAGCACACCGCCGCGGTCCCGGCCATCCTCCATATGGTGCAGGGAGAAGCCCGGGTGACGGTTGCCGGCGACGCTTTCGCTGCCGGCCCCGGCACGTGGGTGCATATGTCACCGCAGATGCCCCACAGCATCGTCGCCGAGACGCCGGTGGTGATGCTGCTCTACCTCCTGCAAGATGAAGATCCTGGCCATCGTTAGCGGCGACTATGGCCGGCGGCACGTCGAGAACGTGCGTAGTCACGCGCCTGGCACCTGGGAGATCGCTACGTGGGAGGCGCCCACGGTGCTGCCGCCCTTCATCGACTATCCCGAGGACTACGTGCCGACGGCCATGGCCGCGGCCGATCTCCTGCTGTCCTTCGCCGAACATCGCGGGGTGGCCGAGCTGGTACCGGAGGTCGTGGAGCGCACCGGGGCCAGGGCGGTCATCGCCGCCATCGACAATGAGGCCTGGCTGCCCCGGGGGCTGGCCCGGCAGTTGCGAGGCTGGCTGGCGGACATGGGCGTGGCCTGCGTGACCCCCAAGCCGCTGTGTTCGCTGACGGAAGGCGAGTACCTGCTGGCCCGCCGCCAGCGCGTGGCGTATGACGAGCCGCTGATCGCCGAGTTCGCCCGCTATTTCGGCCGCCCTGATCTGAAGCTGCAAGTCGACCCTGAAACCCGCACCATCACAACGGCCCAGGTGAGGCGCGATGCTGTGTGCGGCTGTGCCCGCTTTGTGGCGGAGGGCCTGGTGGGCGTGATGGCCGACGACGCCGAGTTTGAGGCTGGCATGTTACATCACCACTTTCCATGCCTGGCCGCCATGGGCATCGACCCCGATTTCTCGGATACCCTTATGCACGTCTCGGGCAATCTGTTACGGGATAACGTGGCCCCGCAAGTGAAACCGCATCGCCGCGCGCAGGTCATCCGGCCGGCATCACAGGGGGGCGAGGCCACCTGAGGATCTGCTTCATAGCCTGGCGACGAGCGGATGAGACAAACGGACCGGCAGCCCCACTAAGGGCTACCGGTCTGTTTTCCCCTCCCCTTGGGCGGTTATTGGTCGGACCTGGCTGTGTGAGCCTCCACAGCATACACGTCTGCCATGCGAGTCCAGCGGGCACTGTCCGCTGCGCGGCCCTGGGCGGCGTAGGCGTCGGCCAGGGCCTGCAGGCGCAGGGTTCCGGCGGCCGGCTTGATGTAGGTGGCTGCCCGAGCGGTCCAGCGGGCGGTGTCCGCTGCTCGTGCCTTAGCGGCGTAGGCGTTGGCCTGAGCCTGCAGGCGCAGGGCGCTGGCGGCCGGCTCAGCATAGGTGGCTGCCACGGCGGTCCAGCGGGCGCTATCCGCTGCGCGTGCCTGGGCGGCGTAGGCATCGGCCAGGGCCTGCAGGCGCAGGGCGCCGGCGGCCGGCTCAGCGTAGGTGGCGGCGAGGACGGTCCAGCGGGCGCTATCCGCTGCTCGTGCCTTAGCGGCGTAGGCGTTGGCCTGAGCCTGCAGGCGCAGGGCGCTGGCGGCCGGCTCAGCGTAGGTGGCGGCGAGGGCGGTCCAGCGGGCCGCATCGGCCTCGAGCGCCCTGGCGGGATAGGCCTCGGCCATGGCCGTCCAGCGAGCCGCATCGGCGGCGTTGACATGGACGGACGGTGCATAGGCCAGGCTCGGCTCAGTCGCCACAGCCATGATCTGGCTCTGCATCACCACTCCTCCCAGTAGGCCGGCGGCTACCAGAACGATCACGGCGGCTGCTACGATCATCAATAGGTGGGCATGCGCCCCATGATTGGTAAGACGGTTGGTCGACATCTTGGCCTCCTTCAGTCGATCCTCTGCGGTCAATCCAGCTGCCGGTTGGTTCAGCCTAATCATGGTGTTTCTCCTTACCCGAAGCTTTGTGGGCAATGCGTCTTCTCTCTACCATTATGAACGTGCTCACACACCAAGTTTCGGCATGGCTTACGACATGAGTACCATCCGGCTGTAACCTGAGAAACCAGGCGTCCATCGGACAAGGCGGCACACGCGGTAGATGTGAATTTGGAAAAACGAGAGGTGTCAGGCATACTCTGGACCTGTCAAAACGATTGGTTATCGTTGCAGAAAGCGAGGCAGAGACTTGGTGGACCATGACCTGATTCTCACCTTGGCCAAGGTGTTGGTGGCAGCAGCCTGGGCCGACGGTGACCTGACCCCGGATGAGATCAACAGTATGAAGGAGGTCCTCAGTCGCTTACCCCACCTGACGGCTCGGGATTGGGCCTCCGTTGACATCTACATGGCCTCGCCAGTTGGCGAGATGGAGCGGTCCAGGCTGGTGGAGGAGCTGCGACAGCAAGTGATCTCACCCGACAACAAGCAGATGGTCTTTGCCGCGCTGGATGACCTGGTCTCGGCCGACGGCGTGATCAGCGATCAGGAGCGTCAAGCCATCGCCCAGATCAAAGGCGCGATCGAGTCGGGGACTGCAGGGGGCTTTGGCGGGCTATCCAGGCTGTTTCGCGGGCTCGTAGCAGCCCCGGTCCAGGCGCAAGGTCCCAATCGAGAGATCTATCTCGACGACTTTGTCACCAATCGGGTGTACTTCGCCCTACAGCGTAGGATGGAGCGGGGTGAGGGCGCGCTGAATCTTCCCGACGCGGCGCTGCGCAAGCTGAGCCTGGCGGGCGGCATGCTGGCCAGGGTGGCCGGCGCCAATCCTGAGATCACCGGCGCGGAGCGCGCCATGATGGTCGACGTCCTGTGCGCGCACTGGCCCCTGGCACCAGCCGAAGCTGCTTTCGTGGTCGATGTGGCGGTAGCACAACTACCTGCCGGTATAGACAACTTCCGGCTGGCTGACGAGTTTGCCCAGGTTAGCGAGTACGAGGAACGCGGGCAGTTCGTGGACGCCCTGTTTGCTCTTGCCGCCACCGACGGTGCTGTAACAGACGCCGAGATGGCAGACATTCGCAGTATGGCTGGCGCGCTTAGCCTGCCTCATCAGCGCTTCATTGAGGCCAAGTTCCGGACAGTTGGTCCAGGAGCTTGACCTGCGCGCGGCCGCAAGCTCATGGTCTCCCATGGAACTGGTCGGCCTGCCTAGCCCCCATCCAGGTCAAGTTGCTGTGCTCTGTTGGCCGGAAGGTGCGCTGTCCGGCCTACCGCGGAAGACCAGCCCATATAGCAAACGCCAGCCCAGCAGAAACAGGCCGCCAGCGGCCAGGGTCACTAACAAGAACATGATGGGGATGCCCCCGCGGCCGAGCCAGAGCATGCGCACCACCAGGCCCACTGGCACTGCGGCGAGCCAGGCCACCAGCGAACGGCCCAGGAAGGACTTGAGCTGGAGGGTATCCCGGGGAAACGCGCCCAGGATCCAGGCGATGATCAGCCAGGGGACCGCCAGCGATAACACGTTGGGCAGCGCACCCAGCAGGGGATTGGCCGCATTGACGGTGTTGTGATCGGCCTGGCCCACCAGCACGAAGGCCGTCAGCGCGATCAGATCACCTACCACAAGAATGAGCCTACTCACATGGCGCATGGTCCTGCTCTCTCCTCGCCCGCATTATAGCCGACTATCGCTACCTGTGCGAAATAGTCTGGTGATATGGCGGATCCCCTACGTGGTTCCAGGCCTGCGCCTTGCCCTCGCTGCGGTGCGGGTGCGCGGGACAATTGGACATAAATCAAGTATTGTGATATAATATTTTCGTGCGTTGCTGCAAGCAGCGCACAAACCATATTTTGTTAGGATTTAGAAACAAGCAACGTTGGCGCAGCACGTTCTCCCGCCCGATTACGGCGTGAAAAGGGAGGAAAAGCAGAATGGGCGTTATCGCCTGGCAAGCCCAGGCAATGACAATGGGCTAGCAACTGGTTTGCCATTGGGCTGGCCCGGTTTGTCCATGGGGTGCGATTTGACTGTAGGGACGATCGTCGATTTTTCCCTGCAATCCCCTTGCCCCGATGTGTTGACCCACCACCTCCATTCCCCCGCGTTCGTAGGCCGGCGTTGCTCCTTTGGGAAAGGAGTACGATAGACCGAGTGTCAACCCCAGAGAAGAGAAAACGGAATAAGAACCGCCGCCAATGGTACCGCATGGATTTACACCTGCATACCCCGGCGTCGGCGGATTGGCTCGAGCCCGGAGTTAGCTGGCTGGACTGGCTGCACAAGGCAGAACAGCGCGGGCTCGATATCGTCGCCATTGCGGACCACAACACGGTGGCCGGTGTCGCGCGGCTGCGGCACGAAATCGAGCGACTACATTGGCTGGAGGCTGAGGGCCGCCTGCGGCCCCAGGAGAAGCGTGAGCTGGATGAGTACCGGCGCCTCGGCGACAAGATTTTGGTGCTACCGGGCTTTGAGTTCACGGCCACCTTTGGCTTTCACGTGCTGGGCATCTTCCCGCCCGAGACCTCTGTACGCCAGCTAGAGTTCATACTACTCCAGCTGAACGTTCCGCCGGGCAGGCTTGAAATTGGCTCGACCGAGGTCGGTGCCACTGCCGATGTGTTGACCGCCTACAGGATCATCCGCCAGGCTGGCGGCATGGTGATCGCCGCGCACGCCAATTCCACCCACGGCGTTGCCATGCGTGACTTCCCCTTCGGTGGCCAAACCAAGATCGCCTACACTCAGGACCCCAACCTGCACGCGCTGGAGGTGACCGACCTGGAGAGCCGCAGCACGCGCGCCACCGCGCGCTTCTTCAACGGTTCCAAGCCGGAATACCCTCGCCGCATGTTCTGCATCCAGGGTTCCGATGCCCACCGGCTGGTGCGTGATCCTGGCGATCGCAACCGGCTTGGCATCGGCGACCGGGTCACCGAGATCAAACTGGCCGAGCCCGTCTTCGAGGAGATCAAAGAGGTCTTCGAGGACAACGATTTTGCGCTCACTCGCCCTTACCGGCGGAAGGACGAGCCCTTCGACTTCGTCGCCACCGCCCGCGAACAGGGGCCCAGCATCGTGCAGTCTTTCCACGAGCGCCTCACCCGCCAGGGCGGCCGGCTCCATGCCATTCTGGCCGACGCAGTGGCCTTCGCCAACACCCATGGCGGCACGATCTACGTGGGTGCCGGCCCCCGGCCAGGACCGCCGCCAGGTGTGCAGGATGTACAGGCCGTGATCGCCGAGCTCAAGGAGGAGATCGAGCAGCGCATCACACCGTTCCTTGAGGTTGAGGTCGATGTGCTGGAAACCCAAGGACACCAGGTAGTGCGGGTCCAGGTGCCCGAAGGCCCCGACAAGCCCTATTGCCTGGAGGATAGCCGCATCTACCTCCGCCACGAGGCCGAAAGCGTCGTGGCCGTGCGGGACGAGATCGTCGATACGGTGCGCAAAGCCCTACTGCAACGCGGCGAGCTGGCCGAGGCAGCGGCGCCGAAGGAGGTCGCCCCCAGTCGCCGGCAGCGCAGCCGACGGCCACCCGCGCGGCAGGATACACCTGAAGAGCCCGTGGCAGAGATAGCACCGCCGGAACCTGAGCAGCAGCCCCCCCTGGCAGGGCCTCCCAACGGCGCTTTGCCGGCACCCACGGTAGGCGTGCAAATCGTCAGTTCCACCGAACGGGGCGGTACCCGCTATTACGCCATCCGAGATCTGCGTAACGGCAGCACCGTCCATAACGTGACCCTCAAATCGGCCCGTCGCCTATGGCGCTATGCCATTGCGCAGCATGAGTCCGCCAGGCAGGACCTGGAGAGCGCCCAGTGGATCGGCGATATTGGGCTGCTGAAGATGGAGAAGCGCGCCGGCAAGCAGCGCTACGACTTCGTGCAGCGTCTGCCCGACGGTAGCGTCGCCGTCTACTACGGTGTGACCGAGGAAGGCTGTGATGGCCCCTGGCGCGAGCTATTGCTCGGCGAGGATGCCGACGCTGATACGGAAGAGGAGTAACCCAAAACGCTCCCGCCAGACCAGGCGGGAGCGTTTTCGATTAGGGTGCATTGGAATCTGGTTGGCTACATCGCTGCCAGATCCCCATACCGCGGGGCGATAGGTGTAGGATCCTGAGTTGTGTAGAGTTCCCATATACCGAACCTTTTCCCAGAGGAACGGTATGTGGGTATATGGGAGGGCGCATCTAGCCCAGATAGAGAATGGCGATCACCGCCACCAGCCATAGTCCCACAGCTGCCAACAGTGGCTGGTCGTGGAACAGCAACTCGTCCGGGGCACCACCCTCCCCCTTGACGTGGATCAGGTAAAGGTAACGGAAGAGGCCGTAGAGCACCAGGGGAATGGTCAGCATCATGGTGTGGTTCTGGGGCAGGTTAGGGGCCGAAAACGTGTACAGTGAATAGGCGATGACCAGGGTGGAGGTTACCAGGGCAATCAACTGGTCGAGGAATGGCACGGTGTACTCGGCCAGGATAGACCGGTGCGATCCTGCGCCCTCCTCCAACAGCATCAGCTCATGGCGGCGTTTGCCAAAGCCCAAGAACAGCGCACCCAGGGTTATCACCAGGTACAGCCACGGCGAAAAGCGCTCCACGTCCACCACCACCACGCCACCGGCTACCCGCAACAGAAAGCCGGCCGCCAGGACCAGGACGTCCACGATCACCAGGTGCTTAAGGTAGAACGAGTAAGCGATGTTAAGCCCCAGGTAGCTGAATAGGATGAGGCTGAAGCCACCGTCGAGCCACAGAGCCAGCGGCAGGCTGACCAGAATGAATATCACGATGGCCGCTATGGCGACACTGGGTGACAGCTTTCCCGCGGCCAGCGGTCTGTGCCGTTTCACCGGGTGCTGGCGATCCTTCTCGATGTCCACCAGATCGTTGATCAAATAGACCGTGCTCGACATCAGGCAGAACAGGGCAAAGGCTACCGTCGTCTTCAGCAGCAGCTCAGGCACGAACAACTTGCCGTCGAAGATCAGCGGCAGGAAGACGACCAGGTTCTTGGTCCATTGCTTGGGGCGCATGGACTTGAACAGGGCCTGGGCGGTGCCGGTCAGGCTGTTTCCCCGGGTCGCGGAGGGTGATTTGGCGCTGCTCTCTTGGTTCATCGGTGATCACGCGGCATGATGCCAGGTTGCGGGTCATCATACCTCATGCCGCCTCGCTCGTCAATTGCCAGGGGTTGACGCCTGGCACCAGCCAGGCTATGATGGGGCCATGGTTCAGAAACTACGGCTTGACGTGGTGATGGTGCAGCGGGGCCTGGCAGAGAGCCGGGAGAAGGCTCAGGCCCTGATCATGGCCGGGGAGGTACTGGTGGACGATCTGCCGGCAACCAAGCCGGGGCGCCTGTTGGATCCCGAGATCGCCATCCGGCTGCGCCAGGGCCTGGCCTATGTGAGCCGAGGCGGCCTCAAGCTGGAGGCTGCGCTGGCGGCCTTCGCCGTCGACCCGGCCGGGCTCGTCGCCGCGGACGTGGGCGCATCCACCGGCGGATTCACCGACTGCCTGCTGCAGCATGGGGCTGCCCATGTATATGCCATCGACGTGGGCTATGGCCAGCTGGCCTGGCAGCTGCGCCAGGATCCGCGGGTCACCGTGCTGGAGCGGACCAACGTGCGCCACCTGGAGCGGTTGCCCGGCGATGCATTGGTTGACCTGGCCGTGGTCGACGTGAGCTTCATCGGTCTGCGCCTGGTGTTGCCAGCCGTCAGCCGGATCCTCAGGCCGGCCGGGCGTGTCATTGCCCTGATCAAGCCCCAATTCGAAGCCGGGCGCCAGCAGGTGGGCAAGGGCGGGGTGGTCAAGGATGTGCAGGTGCACCGGCAGGTGCTCCTGGAGCTTCTGCAGTGGGCCCAGGACAACACCTGGGAGCTGGCCGGCCTGATCCGCTCGCCCATCACCGGGCCTAAGGGCAACGTCGAGTTTCTATGTCTGCTCCGGCGTCCGTCGGGCCAGCCGGCGCTCGAGCTGGAGCAGTTGGTCGCCACTGTAGCGGGGCCGCAGGCGGATAGGTGCGATTGAGTGGCATACCGGTTGGCGGTTGAGGGTGAACGTGCGCCGCCCGGCGATAGGGGACCTTGGCACTGACGGGAAGGGGGCGGCTTGCTGTTCATGAAGGGTTTGCCAGTTCATTTGGCACGGCATGCCGCGACCATGAACGATCCACCGCCATTCATGCCCTTACGATGTCATCGCGGTAGCGGGTCCTCGCTACCGGGGTGGCAGGTGCGGCTACGAGGATACGGGCCTGATGCCCAGGTAAATGCGCGGTCCGGCAATGGTTTGCAGGATAGTCTCCGGCTGCTTCCAGGTGATCACCCGGTGTAGCTCCGTGGAGGACAGCGGCTGGTTGTCGTTTACCAGCAGGACCCGGAAGATCGCCGAAGCCAGGGGTACCCGCTCGCTGATGAAGTCCGGTTTGTTGACACATTCGTTGCGCAGGCACTGCATCAGCGCATCGGCTTCGGTGACCTCGCCTGTTTCCGGGTTGACCCAATCCACGGTCTCGGTCTCGCGGTGTGAGCTGAAGCGTTGCCGGCATTCATCACATAGCTGTTCCCGCAGGTACAGGCGGAAGTTGCGGCCGCTTTCCTCCCACCAGGCCTGGTCGATATGAAACTTGGTGTCAACGGTCGGTTTGGTCCAACGGGCCATTTGTCTCCTCAACGGTCGGGCAGCGATCTCTAGCGAGCCATGGCGAAGATTCCGCCTCCCAGGTGCTGGTACCGGGAGTTGGAGGACAGCGTGGCGAAGATCGGCCCTGGTGCGACGCGGCGCACCATGTTGCTGGCACTGTACAGGGTCTTAGCATGCACCGTGCCCTGCGTGCTGAGGCCCATTAGCTGCGGCGCCAGCTCATCCAGAAGCTCCTGCAGGGTCGGATTGCGCTGATACAACGAGCGGCGCAGATCATCCACGGCTGTGGGCTCGGCCTCGGCCACTACCATCTCCTCGTCGTAGTCCGCGGCGATGGCCTGCTTCTGGAGCTGAAACATCAGTTGACCCTTCTCGACCCGCACCATCCGTACCCACTCCCGTTTCATGCGGTGGGGACGGAAGTCCACCACCACTTCGGCCGGATTCTCGGTGCGCTCCAGCGTGATGAAGGCGCCCACCGGTAGCTTGTGCTCCTCGTACCAGTCGCTCAACCCGCACACGTAGCGGCCCTCGGGGATGATCCAGCCCGGGAAGCGCTTGCCCCAGCGTCCATCGATGAAGGTAATCAGGCTGCGCTTGCCCTCGCGCAACGGAAAGAATCCGCGGGTGCGGTTGGACAAGGGCATGGTGCCTGAACGCCGGTGCGGATAGATCAGCACAAACGTGACACTGGGCAGCCGCACGCCGCTGACGCTGGCTGCCCCACCCTCGGTCCATTCGTCGTCCAGCTCCCATTCCAGCTCCAACAGCGGGACGCTGATCGCCGAGCGGTCATAATCCTCGGCATGATGCTGCAACCGCCGTGGCGTAGTGATCGCCTCCTCCGGCAGCAGGCGGCGCAGGTACCACTCCCGGTTGTCGACGCCCACATCGGCGAACCGAGGATCCTGGGACATGGCCACGTCAAAGGAAAAGGCCTGGATCGCCGGAGGAACCTCATGGGGCAGGTCCAGGTCGGGCAGGATCTGGGCCGTGGGCAAGGGCTGGTTCTGGACCTCGATCAAGGCTTCGGCGATGTTGAGGTGCCCGATGTGCACGTCGGCCAGTTGCCGCTGCAACAGCCAGTAGGGGCCAAGGCTGACGAACTCATCCGCCGCCAGATCCTGCAGCGCGTCGCTCAACCCCACGCGTACCTCGTGGCCATATTGCTTGGCCAGTACCTCAGGCCCATCCACATCCCTAAGTAGCGGGCCAGCCTCGGCATCCTGGTTGAGTTTGTGGGGGGTTCCCAGGCTGGCCGCAAAGAAGCGGGGCTTGGGCGCAGTACTGAACTGGACCTCCAGAACCTCAAACTCCCCATGCTCGGGGTTCCTGCCGGCACGTTTGCCGACGACGATGCCGGTGGCGAAGTCAAAGAGCGGGAACACCAGCGTATCGCCGGTCGCATAGCTGTTCTTCGGCTGATACAGCTTGCCACGGGCCAGCTCGCGCTGCACACGCTGTTCCTCCCTTTGCACGCGGTGCTCGATCAGCGCGCGCGCTAATTCGTTGTCTGTGGCTGGCCGGTCTCGCTTCTCCAGATACGCAGCCAGTAACTCCCGATCGTCCTCAGTGAGCTCAAATTCGGTCGTCCAGTAGGCGGCGGTCTGGCTTGGCCTCAATGACACGCTTCAATACCTCAACATAAAAATGATCTCGAGCGGGGGGAGAGCACGGGTCGCACGTCCAGTAACTTCAGGCCCGGTGCGTAACCTGATGCCAAACGCCTATTATACCGACGTGATAAGCGATTGACAAATCAGTGCTTCTCGTCACGAACAGTGCGGCGTATTTTGCTTCCTGATCCAAACACGTGCTTTGGCGTTCACCGCAATCCGCAGTATAATCCGTTGGTCAAGAAGGAACGCGACGCCGATCTTCCTATGCCGTTTCTATGAGTAAATCCCGAGCCTGGAGCAACGAGGAAGTGGCCGATGTGCTCGTGCGCATCGGCCAGCTTCTGCAGATCAAGGGCGAGAGCCGATTCCAGTACCTGGCCTATGAGAGGGCGGCCGAGAACATCCTCGCCCTGGACCAGGACATCATGCTGGTGTGGCGGGAGGGCCGCCTGCGGGACATCCCTGGTGTGGGTGAGGCGCTGAGCACCAAGTTGGACGAACTGTTGGCCACCGGGCAGCTGGGCTACCTGGAGCGTTTGTACGAGGAGTTCCCGCCGGGCGTGCTGGATCTGTTGCAGATCACCGGCGTCGGGCCCAAGACAGCCAGGGTGATGTGGGAGGCCCTCCGAATCGACAGCGTGGACAAGGCGCGCCAGGCCGCGGAGTCCAACCAGCTGGCCGGCCTGCCCGGGATCGGAGCCAAGACGCAGGAGCGCATTCTCTCTGGCATCGCCGCCCTGGGCCGGCGCGACACCCGCACACCTCTTGGCGTGGCGCGGCCGGTGGCCGAGGAACTGTTGGCGGCCCTGGCCAGGGACTTGCCCGCAGGCACCATACGTCGCTCGGCGGTAGCGGGTAGCATCCGGCGCTGGCGGGAGACCATCGGCGACGTCGACCTGCTGGTAGTATCCGGCGACGAGCCAGCCACCATGGCCGCGTTCCGCTCCCTGCCCCAGGTGGTCGAGGTGTTGGGCAGCGGCCCCACCAAGACTTCGGTGCGGCTGCGCAGCGGGCTGCAGGTCGATCTACGGACTGTGCCCGAGCGCAGTTGGGCGGAGGCCCTGCAGTACTTCACGGGCTCCCAGGCCCACAATGTCAGCCTGCGGCAGCTGGCCCAGAAGCAGGGCTATAGCCTGAACGAATATGCCCTTACCCGCCTGGCCGACGGAGAGGAGCTCTACTTCGACGACGAGGCCGGCCTCTATGCCGCGCTGGGCCTGGCCCCCATCCCACCTGAGCTACGGGAGGGGCACGGCGAGATCGAGGCGGCGGCTGCCGGACCCCTGCCGCGGCTGGTCGAAGTGGGCGACATCCGGGGCGAGCTGCATGCGCACACCACGTGGAGCGACGGCACGGCCTCGGTGGCCGAGATGGCGCGGGCCGCGGAAGCCGCGGGCT
>JAULUH010000008.1:0-7059 GCA_032111745.1 Anaerolineae bacterium
ACCCATCGGCCAGTTCCACATCCTGCATGAGGTAGGCCACGCCATGGAGGTCGTCGAGCTGCGCAAGGCCTGGGAGGCCTACAACGCGGCCAACGACAAGTTCAACGCCGCGGTGGCGAAATTCAATCAGGCCTCCCCAGCCGAGCAGGAGAAGACGAAGAAAAGCGTGGAAGCGCTGGGCGAGGCTGAGGCAGCGGCCAAAGCGGCGATGGAGGCGGCTACAGGCCGGTCCCTCAAGGACTTTGCTGCCAAGACTGCGGACAAACCGGCTTTGACGGACTACTCGAAGACTGGCTCCATGGAGGCTTTTGCCGAGGCCTTTGCCCTGTTCAAAGCGAATCCGGAAGGGCTGAAAAAGAGCAATCCCGATCTCTACGATTGGTTTGTGCAGGAGGCTCACCTGGCGCCACCTCCGCCCAAGAAGAAGGCGAAGAAGAAATAGCGTCTCCTGCTGCGGAGCTACCCATGTTCGAGAGACAACACCAGCGCGCTTCTCCTTCGTCCATCGGCCCACCTGCCATCCGTGCCGCCGCCCAGCCGGCCGGCCTTCGCCAGCCCGCCTGGAGCGCAGCCCTGCCGGCAACCCCGCGCATCTTGCAGCGCGCCCCCGCCACGGCCAACGCGCCGGCCGCCAGCCAGCCCGCTGTCTGCCCTGGCATGACCCTGGACGACGCCAAGCGGGAGGTAGAATCCTCTGCCCTCGTAGCCTCCGTGCTGATTAACTCCGATAGCTTCATTCCCCAGCTCTATCTCGACCTGAAGCGCGCCCGCACCTGTTTTTCCCAGTTCGACGAGGCCGCTTTCATGGCCCTGGTGCCGCCAGACCCGCTCTACAGCGATGGCATGCGCAAGAAGGTCGCCAGCGGTTATCCCGCAACCATCGCCAGGG
Organism: Anaerolineae bacterium; assembly: GCA_032111745.1. Taxonomy (GTDB): domain Bacteria; phylum Chloroflexota; class Anaerolineae; order JAAEKA01; family JAAEKA01; genus JAULUH01. Next base: position 890 of record JAULUH010000008.1, read on the forward strand.
ACGACCGCAAGCTGGTCTGGCGCGAGAGCCAGAAGCCCTTTGCCGGCTACGACGTCGGCGGCTTCGATCCCTCCAGTCGCTTCACCACCTCCGGGCGGCTCAAACAGCTTGGCTATACCCCGACACCCTCGCACACCGGCTCCAAGGAGACGGCCGAGGATCCCAATCGCGCGCAGAAGTCCTTCGCCGAGGCCGACATCCTGGTCTTCTCCGGCCACCAGTACGCCCAGTACAAGGTGCCGGGCCTATGGGCCGACGATACTGCCACGACCGCCTACGACGCCCGTACCCTCAGCGGGCCGCTCAACAACGTGAAGCTGATCATCAGTACCAGCTGCGCTACCATCTGCCGCGATCCCGCCATCATCTGGCAAAGCCTCTTCCCCAAAGCTGTCTTCCTCGGCTACAAGAAGTCGGCTCCCCTCAACGGTGGAGCCATGGCTGCCTCCTTTGCCGCCAAGCTGCCCAAGGACCTGCTCCTGGAGGCTGGCGCCGGCGGCGTACAGTCTGCTGTGCAGGCCTGGAAGGCCGCCATCCAGGGCAACCACGCCGGAGACTCCGCCACCCAGGCGGGCTGGATGGATATCCCAGCTAACCAGGTGCAGTACTGGACCGGCAAACAGTTCGTCCAAGTCGTCGCCGACTCGGACCAGAACGCCTGCAAGGAGAAGGGCGACTACTCGGACATCAACCCCGACCCTGGTACCTGGCGCCAGCCGTCTGCCAGCCCGGTACCCTAGCGCGTTCCCAGCTTATGATCCAGCGCAAGCCAGCTGCACCGCAGCCTGCCCAGGCCCCTCAGCGCTCCACACCCGCCTCAGCGCCAGCCGGAGGTGCCTCCACGCGGCTGCCGGCCTGGTCCGCGGTCCGGCCTGGGCTGCTACGGGTGCTGCCCGCCTCGGATCCGGCTGAGCAACAGGCCCGCCAGGTCGCCACAGAGGTGACCAGCGGCTCCGGCCTCGCGCGCTTCCAACCCGCCAGCGCGGCGGCCGTTGCGCTGGCCCGGGACGAGAAGCCGCCCGAGCCCCAGAGTGGCACGAAGCCAGCAGCTCCCGCCAAGGAGCCCGAGGTGGGCTTTGGCTCGCCTGCCGTGCCCTGGCTGATCCTCAAGCCCCTGGTACTCAAGTTCCCCTCCCGCTGGAAGGCCGCCGCCGAGCTGTCGGCTGGCAAGCTGGGCAAGGAGGACCAGGAGCTGTACTACAACACTACCGTGGCCCTGCACAACCTGCTCTACGCCGGCATGATCACCCAGATGTCGGCCTACAAGCCCGACTGGAGCAAGGCTCTGGAGACCGCCGAGGGCCTCTCCGGCGTCACCAGCACCTACTTGAAGCTCGGCTCCTTCGCCATTCAGAAGGATATCGAGAAATACCTGGGCGAGGATGCCGTGCCCATCTACAAGGAGAACCTGGGCTGGCTCATCCTCTACGGCCTCTTCCTGCAAGGTGGCCTGGTCGGCCTGAACGCCGCCCTGGAGAAGGACCTGGACTTCACCACCCTGGTCACGCCCGCCGTGAAGAAGTGGACCGAGGCCCCGGCCGGCTTCGGCCGCCCCTTCCAGCTCGGCAATACGCTCGACCCCCGCTGGAGCCAGTATCCCTTCTGGACCTCCCCCAGTGGCTTCGAGTCCGGAATCACCGGCTTCGAGGACCCCACCAAGCCCTACACCTTCAAGATGAAGCTGGGCGTCAACGTGGCCTCCCTGGCCGACCTCTACCCGGAGAAAGAGGAGGACAAGAAGAAGTACAAGGGTTTTGAGCTCTACCCCTACTTCAGCCTGAGCCATGCCTGGTCCAAGGAGGGCGGCCCGCCCCCCGAGTTCAAGAACGTCTGGCTGGCCGGCCTGTTCTTCGGCGGCGAGGGCATCTACACCCTGGTCGAGGGGGGGCAGAAGCAGAAGGCCGACGAGACCGTGGCCGAGACCTACCTGCGCAGCGGTCTGGTGCTGCGCAACCTGGGCGCCCTCTCCCTGGGCCAGTTCACCCAGGAGTACAGCCTCACCCCAGGTGGCGACCTGCGCACCCGTCTCAACGCCGCCGCTTCCGTTCGCATCGTCGACAACAAGACCTGGCAGTCCTCCTTCGGGCTCGGCGTCGGCGGCCTCTTGCCCGGCGCGGGGAAGCCCGGATCCGTCGACCTCGGCGGCGACCTCTCCCTCTACCACAAGACCTACCGGCCGGGCACCACCGAGCCCTTCAAGACCGGGGCCTCCCTGGGCACCACCTGGCGCGGGCAGGAGCCCTTCGACCCCCAGCAGGGCCGGCTGTTCAGCGTCGGCGGCAAGCTCAGCGTGCTGGACCTCTTGATCTTCTCGGCCGAGTATCATCGCATCCAGCAGGAGGGGCCTACCTCGGGCCAGCCCACCCAGGACTTCCGTTTCATGCTCTTCCCCGGGCCCGGCATCTTCCGCTGGTAGCACCATCCGGTTGTCACGTCCCATGTATCTCGACCACCTCACCCCTATCCAATCCCATGTCGGCTACGGCCAGCTGGGCCTGCGTGGCAGCCTGGGCTACGAGGGCAAGCCGGTGCTGGTCCAGCGCCGGCCCTACGCCCACGCCCTCAGCACCCATCCCCCCGCCCGCCTGCTCTACCACCTGGACGGGCGCTACGGTGCCTTCCGCTGCCAGGTGGCGCTGAACGACGACGTGGCCCCCGGCGTCTCCTCCGCCGACTTCCTGGTGCTGGCCGATGGCCAGCAGGTGGCCCTGGCCGCCCACGTGCGGTCCGGCGAGCCGCCCCGGGACCTGGAGGCCAGAGTCTCCGGCGCCCAGCTGCTGGAGCTGGTGGTCCGCACCAGCCGCTGGGACTTCTGTCACGCCGTCTGGCTCGATCCGCAGCTGGAGGAAGGCCCTCCGCCACAGCCTGCCACCACCCTGGCCGATTGCCTTGGCCGGGCCGATATCCTGCTGCCGGCCCGTCCCCTGCGCGCCGCGCGCTGTATCGCCACCGTGGCCTCCGCCGGCTTCGAGAAGCTGCTGGATGACATGCTGGGCTCCCTCTATGCCCACGGTGGCTGCCAGGACGCCCTGGTGGTGGTGTTTGTCCTCGGCGACAGCCCTGCCAGCGAGCGCGTGGCGGCCAAATACCACGCCACCGTCGTGCCCTGTCGCCCCCACGCCCGGGTCAACGCCATGAGCAAGGCCATTCTCTACTCCGTGGCCCACGTGGTCGACGCCCGGCACTACCTCTGCCTCGACGCCGACATGCTGGTCCTTGGTGACCTGCAGCCGGTATTCGCTGCCCTGGACGCCTGTCCCGAGGGCGCCATCCTGGCCTGCCGCGAGGGCAACGGCCATGGCCTCCACCATGTGGGTCACGCCCTCAACACGGTCTACGGCGGCCGCGATGCCGACCTGGACCGGCTCCTCGGCCCCGGCCAGGTCGACGGCGAGGCCGCCTACCCCCTGGTGGTCAACGACGGGCTCTTCGCCGGCAGCCGCACTGCCCTATTGGCCCTCGACAGCGCCATCCGGGCCATGCCCGGGGCCGCGGCCTGGGCCGACGAGCGCCGCGATATCTGGTGGCGCAACCAGTTCATCTTCAACCTGGCCCTGGCCCACCTGCGCTGCGGCGTGGAGCTGGACCCGGCCTACAACGTCCAGCTCCATGTGCAGGATGTGCAGCTGCACGACTCCGGCGGCCAGCTGGCCGCCGAGTGGCGCGGCCGGCCCGTGAAGGTCCTCCACTTCAGCGGCGTGGGCAAGCGCAAGTACCCCCAGTGGAAGGGCCTCTACGCCCGGGTCGCCCAGCCCCTGGCCGCGCCGGGCCACGGTGACGGCTACGCCGCCTTCCTGGCCGCGCTGCGTCCCTGGCTGGCCCGCCATGGCCTGCCGGCCCTGGCCTGGTCCTTCTACGGCACCGTGGACGGCCGCTCCGCCCGCGTGGCCGACCCCGCCACCTTTCCCCTCTTTGCCCTGCTGCACTACCTGCTGCGCGCCAACGGTTGTGCACGCGTTCTGGAAACGGGCACCGCCCGTGGGGTCTCCGCGGCCTGCATCGCCTCCGCCGTCGCCCACCGCCCGGGTGCGGCCGTGGTCACCCTCGACCCCGCCACCTACCCCGAGCGGGCCGGCCTGTGGGCCTCCCTGCCCCCTCCCATGCAGGCCTGCCTGCAGGCCCGCCCCACCGACTCCCTGGCTGGCATGGCCGCTGCCCTGGCCACCGGCGAGCGCTACGACGCCACCCTCCTCGACTCCCTCCACACCGCCGACCACGTCTGGGCCGAGTTCCAGTGGGCCACCCAGCTGGTCGTGCCGGGCGGCCTCATCCTCATCCACGACGCCATCTACCCCCACGGCACCGTCGACCAGGCCCTGCGCCGCATCGAAGCCGCCGGCTACAACGTCGTCCGCCTCTGGACCGCCGAAACCGCCACGCCCGAGGACGATCACCTCGGCCTGGCCCTGATCGAAAACCGCCCCCGCGCTGAGCCGGCGGCAGGCCATGCCGGCGAGCACCCCGCCCGCGCCCAGTCCCCCGCCGAGCCGCCACCCGCGGCTGCCGCGCCCGCCAGCCCGTCACCCAGTCCCATGTCGCACACTTCGGCCTCCCCCGCCCCCGACCAGCTGAAGCCTCCCCTTCGCGCCCCAGAGGCGCAGCCTCCCCTTCGCGCCCTTCGCGCTTCGCGCCTTCGCGCCCCTTCGTGCCATCGTGGTCCAAACGCCGCCGCCCCTTCGTGCCATCGTGGTCCAAACGCCGCCACCCCCGCCCCCTCGGAGCCTCAGCCCCAGGATCCACCTGCCAAGCCTCCCCTTCGTGCCCTTCGCGCTTCGCGCCTTCGCGCCCCTTCGTGCCATCGTGGTCCAAACGCCCCCGCCCCTTCGTGCCATCGTGGTCCAAACGCCCCCGCCCCTTCGTGCCATCGTGGTCCAAACGCCCCCGCCCCAAACGCCCGTGCCCCCGACCAGGCCACCACCCCTGATGCCTCGCCCCTGGTCTCCTGCATCATGCCCACCCGCGGCCGTCCCGACTACGTGCTCCAGTCCCTGCGCTACTTCCAGCGCCAGGACTACCCGGCCCTTGAGCTGATCGTCGTCGGCGACGACACCGAGGACCTGGCCCACCTCCTGGCCGATGACCCCCGCGTGCGCTACGTTCCGGTGCCTCCCGGCCTCAGCATTGGCGCCAAGCGCAACCGCGCCTGCGAGCTCGCCACTGGTGCCATCATCGCCCAGTGGGACGACGACGACTGGTACCACCCCCACCGGCTCAGTGCCCAGGTGGCCCCCCTGCTGGCCGGCACCGCCGACCTCACCGGCCTGGAAGCCGGCGTCTTCTTCGAGTTGGACCGCTGGGCCTTCTGGCGCTGCACGCCCGCCTTGCACCGCCGCCTCTTCGTGGGCGACGTGCACGGCGGCACCCTGGTCTTCTGGCGCCGCGTCTGGGCCGACCTGGGCCGCTACCCCGACCGCTCCCTGGCCGAGGACGCCGCCTTCCTGCGCCAGGCCACCCGCCGCGGCGCCCGCCTCAAAAAGCTCCCCAACGACGGCCTCTACATCTACCTGCGCCACGCCAACAACGCTTGGTCCTTCGCCTGCGGCCAGTACCTGGACCCCAGGGGCTGGCACCAGGTCGCCGAGCCACCCCTCCCCGCGGACGACCGTGCCTTCTACCTGGCCCGCACCGCGCGACCGCCAACAACTCCATCCGCTGAGCCAGCAGCGGACTCGGCCACCAGCCAGCCTGCCCGGCCGCCAACAACACCACCCGCCGAAGCGCCGTCCGGGCTCGCCGGCCAGCCCTTCCAGCCCCCCGTAGCGCCGGCCCCAATGACCGCGCCGGCCGAGATCGCCACCGAGCCTCCCGTCCCCGCTCCCGGTCCCCCTCTGGAACCAGCCAGGCCCACCCCTCTGGTCTCCTGCATCATGCCCACCGCCAACCGCCGCCAATTCATCCCCCAGGCCCTGCGCTACTTCCAGGACCAGGACTACGCCCGTCGCGAGCTCATCGTCGTGGACGACGGCGACGACCCCGTGGCCGATCTAATCCCCGCCGACCCCCGCATCCGCTACGTGCGCCTGCCAGCACGGTTGCCCCTGGGCGCCAAGCGCAACCAGGCCAACGAGCTGGCCGCGGGTGACGTGCTCGTCCACTGGGACGACGACGACTGGCAGGCCAGCTGGCGCCTCTCCTACCAGGTCGCCCAGCTGCTGGCCCACCAGGCCGAC
>JAULUH010000009.1:0-12494 GCA_032111745.1 Anaerolineae bacterium
CGCTGGTCTGGGAGGAGGTGGAATGGCGCCCGGAATGGGGGCCGTATAATGCCTGGGATGCGGGCCGGGAGCGGCTGGTGGCGGCAGATATGCGGGGGCACACGGTGGTGGATGGCGGCATGTTATCGAACTTCCCCATCGCCCTGTTCCTGGCGGACCGCGCGGACGTCACGGCGGTGGTGGGCCCGCCGCGGCGGGACCACGTGATTGGACTGCTGATCGACGAGGCGGTGCCGGTGCCGCGGCGGGCTGTGGGGGGTGGCGAGGCTCGGGGAGTGGACGTGGGCAGCTTGCGCACCTACCAGCGGCTGATGCGGCTGGTGAATACGGCGATGACGGCCCATGACAACATGGCGATCAGCGTGTTTGCCCGCTACGTGGTGCGGCTGCCGGCGGGCGGCTATGGCACGATCCAGTTCGACATGACTGAGGCGGAGCGCACCGCGCTGGTGGACGCCGGGCGGGAGGCGATGAGGGAGTTTCTGGAGCAGCAGTCCGGGGTGAGAGGGGTGCGGAGTGGCCGCGAGGAGGCGGCAGCGGACACCCTTCAGATCCTGGCCGACGACGCGGCGGCCGTGATTCTGCAGCGGTGATGGCGGTGTCGCGCATCGATTCTATTGCCCCACGAGGGCAAACTCGGGACAGCTCGAAAGGAGCAAAGGAGCAGCAGTATGGACAAGCAGACCATGGTCAAGCATCTGAACGAGGACCTGGCAGGTGAGCTGGGTGCCATCATCCAGTACATCACCTATGCCGCGAAGGCCACGGGACCGTACCGGCCGCAGCTGGCGCAGTTCTTCCTGACGGAGGTTGCGGACGAGCAGCTGCACGCGCAGTACCTGGCCAACAAGATCGTGGCCCTGGGTGGTGAGCCCACGACGACGCCGCGGCCGGTGCCGGCGGCGAAGACCAACCGGGAGATGTTGGAGGCGATCCTGGCGGCGGAGAAGGATGCGACCGCCGACTATACCCGGCGGGCCCAGGAGGCGGAGAAGCTGGGAGACAAGGGATTGATGGTGCAGCTGGAGGATATGGTCCGCGACGAGAGCGGGCATTCCGAGGAGACCGCGCGCATGCTGCAGGATTGGCCACTCTAGGCTGTCAGCCTAGTCTCGAGGCATGGCGTATGGGAGCCAGCCGCGGTGTCGTGTTCCGAAAGGAAGGCGACGGGCGGCTGGTTCTATTTCTAGGCTCCGTTGACAAATCTTTGAGCGGATGCTATAGTACGAGCGCCATATAGCCGGCCTGATGGTCCCGTTAGTATCAAGCTAACCCTCGGGTGAGTTCCGGCCCCCTGTTGCCAGCTTGCATCGATCCATCATTGCTCGAAGGGAGCCTGCCGTGATCGTCTACGAAGACTTCTCCGTCAAGATCGAGCCCAAGCGGGGTGACGTGTATCCTGTGATCGTGCTGCGCTCGCCGGCTGGCGAGGGGCGGTCGACGTTCCGCCTGCCCTTTGATCCGGCGGAGCTCGGCACGCTGCTAGTGGGTTTGGGCGACAGCGTGCGCGGGGTTGAGCCAGCGCAGCCGGAGGCCCCGGCCGCGGCCACGCCGCAGGAGGTGGGCGATGCCCTGTTCAACGCCCTGTTCTCCGGCCCGGTGCGCTCGTTGTTGGATCGCAGCATGGGCATGATCCACGGCCAGGAGAAGGGTCTGCGCATCAAGATTCACGTCGACCCGGAAGAGCCATCGCTGGCGCCGCTATCGAGCCTGCCGTGGGAGTTCATCTACCGCAAGGACACCCACGACTTCCTCAACCTGTCCCGCTTCACCCCTATCTTGCGCTACCTGGACGTGCAGCGCCCCTACACACCGCTGCCCCTGGAGCCTCCCCTGCGCATCCTGGTGGTGATGTCCGAGCCCGAGGGTTTTGTAGGGTTGGACCTGCAGCGGGAGCGCGCGCTGATCGAGAGCACCTGGGCCCAGCAAGGCGACGTCGAGGTCGACTTCATGGAGAACGCCACCATGCTGGCCCTGCAGGACCGGCTGTCGGAGGAGAAGTGGCATGTGTTGCATTACATGGGCCACGGCGCGTTCGACGAGGCCTCAGGCCGCGGGGTGCTGGTGCTGGAGGACCAGCGGCAGCAGGGTGTGATGGTTGACGGCACCACCCTGGGTATTCTATTGCGGGACGCATCCAGCCTGCGACTGGTGTTCCTGAACGCCTGCGAGACCGCCCGCGTGGGCCAGCAGCAGGGGCTGGACCCCTTTGCCGGCGTAGCGGCGGCGATGGTGCTAGCCGGGGTGCCGGCGGTGGTGGCCATGCAGTTTCCCATCACGGACCAGGCTGCCATCCAGTTCTCGCAACGTTTCTACCCCCTGTTGGCCCGCGGCTACCCGGTGGACGAGGCCGTGGCCGAGGGGCGGCGGGCGATCCGGCTGGCCAACGCTAGCACCCTGGAATGGGGCACGCCGGTGCTGTTCATGCGCGCGCCCAACGGCGAGATCTTCAAGGTGGCCCGGAGGCGAGCCACCAGGGAGCTGGCCGAGGAGGTGAACGGCGTCGACAAGACATTGGAGCCGCTCTACCGGGCCGGCATGGAGGCCATCTGGCGGGATGACTGGGATATGGCCGTGGAGCAGTTCCAGGCTGTGGCCAGCCAACGGCCCGACTATCGGGATGTGCAGCGACGCCTGTCCGAGGCCCAGCGCCAGCAGAAGTTGCTGGAGCTATATCGCCAGGGCGAAACGGCGCTGGAGCGACAGGACTGGGCAGCTGCCGTCGTCGCGTTCACGGCCGTGCTGGACGATGAACCCGAGTATCGGGACGCCGCGGAGCGCCGGGAGCAGGCCAGGGCCGCAGAGGAGCGAGTGGCCCGGGCGGCAGCCCTGTATGCTGCGGCCGGCCGCAGCGTGAAGGCCGGTCAGTGGAAGGAGGCCCAGGACCAGTTGGCGCAGCTGCGGGCGGTCGATCCCGCTTATCCTGACCCCGAGGGCCTGGCGGGGCAGGTCGAGGCGGTGCTGGCCGCGGGCAAGCGCCCTGGCGCCGCCGCAATGGCCCCGGAACCAGCGCCGGCGCGCGTCGCGGCCGCCCAGGTGGCCGTGCCGGCGCCCCAGCCTGCCGTGCCGGCGCCCAAGCCCGCCAGGTCTCGCGGCTTCCTCAAATGGATCCTGGCCGCAGTGGGTCTTATGGCGATTGCCGTCGTCGTCAGCCTGCTACTCATCGGCGGCGGCGACGAGGGCTTTGAGGACGGCTCCACGCCCGCGGCAGTTGCCGCCGCCCCCAGCGCCACTCCCACGGCCGTGCCGGCGCTGGGGGCATCATCCAGCCCTGAGATCGCTTCCGATGTGGCACCGCAGCTGATCACAGATTGGCCAGCCAGCGCCTACACCGGTCCCGGCACTATCTATTCCGCGGTCGGTACCACTGAGGCCGGCCAGGCCCTGGAGGTCGTTGGCCGCGACGCATCCGGTGACTGGCTGCAGGTGTGCTGCGTGGCTGGGGCAGAGGCCTGGGTGGAGGCAGACCAGGGCCGGCTGGAGGGGGAACTGGCGCAGGTGGCGATGGTCGAAGTGGCGCCGCTCGCCGCCACGCCGGAGCCCACGAGCATCCCCACTGTGGCGTCCCCCAGCGATACGCCTGAACCGGCCGCGACGCCCACCGCGGTGCCGCCGACGGATACGCCTGAGCCGACGCCCACGCCCACGGAGGCACCGCCTACCGTGCCCATCGTCACCGCCAGTGGCGATACCAACCTGCGAGCCGGGCCGGGCACAAACTATGGTGTGGTGGGCCGGCTGACCGGCGGTGAGAGCCTCGAGGTCACCGGGCGCAACCAGGACGGTAGCTGGTGGCAAGTAGCCATCCCGGGAGGCGACCGGGGCTGGATCATTGCCAGCCGCGTGACTGCGGCCGGCCCGCTGGACGAGGTCGCCATTGTGGTCCTGCCCACCCCCACTGCTGCCCCGACCGCGGTTACCAACCTTCCGCTCCCGGGGCCGCCCGGCATGCTGGAGGATTTCGAGGCGGCCAGGACCTGGCAGCGGGGTGACGAGCCATACGGTCAGCTGCGCCGGACCACCGGCAGCGCCCGTAACGGTGTCTACGGTGGCGAGCTGAGCTATGACTTTGCTGCCGTGCCCGGCAATTACGTGGTCTTCGGGGCGCGGCCGTCGACCGCCATTCCAGGCGAGCCCGAGGCCATCACAGCCTGGGTGTTTGGTGATGGCTCCGGGCACTTCCTGAACGCCTGGGTGCAGGGCAGCGACGGCGAGGTGCGCTCCTACACCTTTGGGCGGATCAATCACCAGGGCTGGCAGCCCATGACGGCAGCCCTGGACGACAGCGCCGGCTGGCCCAACGGCCACATCAGCGGCGCGGACAATGGGGCACTGGACTTTCCGGCCCGGCTCTATGGCCTGGTGCTGGATGGGGTGCCTGACGGCGCGGCCAGCCAGGGCACTATCTACCTGGACGATATTACGGCCACGCCCTAATACACCAGGGCACGATTTCGTTTTAGGTTTGGAGTCAAGGCTTTAGCCGGGTTTGCGCTCACGGCCCGGCTAAAACCTCGACTCCAGGGTGCAAGAATCGTGCGCCAGCGTGGCCCGTGGTTGGATCCGTGGTGCACGTTTTGGTGCGCCGGAGAGCGCTGAAGCGCTCACTACGAACCCTGGCGCGCGCGCAGCTCGATGAGTTTGGTGGGGATACGGGTAAGCTCGGCGGGGGCGAAGGGGGACAGGATGTCCCAGGCCAGGTCCAGGGTATCCTCGATGGATCGATTTTCTGTGCCCTGGTGCACGAAGCGCTCCTCGAAGGTGCGGGCGAACTCCAGGTGTCGCCGGTCTTCGGTGCTGAGTCCCCCCTCCCCGATGATGGCGACCAGCCGGCGCAGGTCGCGGCCGGTGGCGTAGAAGGCGTAGAGCTGGTCGGCCAGAGCGCGGTGTTCGGCCATGGTCTTGCCCGGGCCGATGCCGGTGTTCATGAGGCGGCTGAGGCTGGGCAGGACGTCGATGGGCGGGAACACTCCCTTGCGATGCAGCTCGCGGCTGAGCACGATTTGGCCCTCGGTGATGTAGCCGGTCAGGTCGGGGATGGGGTGGGTGATATCGTCGTCGGGCATGGTGAGGATCAGCAGCTGGGTGATGGATCCCGGGCGGCCCCGGATACGGCCGGCCCGCTCGTAAAGGCTGGCCAGGTCGGTGTACATGTAACCCGGGTAGCCGCGGCGGCCCGGCACTTCCTCGCGAGCGTTGGACACCTCCCGCAAGGATTCGCAGTAGTTGGTCATGTCGGTCATGATCACCAGCACGTGCAAGCCCTGCTCGAAAGCCAGATACTCGGCGGTGGTCAGGGCGGCGCGCGGGGTGAGGAGCCGCTCCACGGGGGGGTCATCGGCCAGGTTCAGGAAGAGCACGGCGTGGCTGAGTGCGCCGGTGGCCTCGAGCTGGTGGCGGAAGAAGGCGGCCTCGCGATAGGTGATGCCCAGTGCCGCAAAGACGACCACGAACTCGCTGGCCTCATCCTCCCTGACGCTGGCCTGGGCGGCGATCTGGGCAGCCAGCTGGTCGGCGGGCAGGCCAAAGCCGCTGAAGATAGGCAGCTTCTGGCCGCGCACCAGGGTGTTGAGCCCGTCGATGGCGCTGATGCCGGTCTGGATGAAGTCCGAGGGGTGGGCGCGGGCGTAGGGGTTGATGGGCAGGCCGTTGACGTCCAGCACTGCGGCTGGCACTACCGGCGGTCCCCCGTCGCTAGGGGTGCCGGAGCCATCGAAGATGCGGCCCATCATGCCCAGGCCCACCGGGATGCGGGCGCGGCGGCCGCTGAAGCGGGCGACGGTGCGGGCCAGGTCCAGGCCGGCGGTGCCCTCGAATACCTGCACGATGGCCTGCTGGCCATGGATCTCGAGCACCTGGGCCAGCCGCTGGCTGCCGTCGGGCGCGATCACGGTGGCGATCTCGCCTAGCCCTACATCTCGTACCTTCTCCAGCACCAACAGTGGCCCTGAGGCATAGCGGCCCGTGCGGTACGAGGTGGTGGTCAGGCGAGGCTGGGACACGGTGCCGGGGTCAGTTTCAGCCATGTCACCAACCCCCCTTCTTGGACTCATCTTGCCGCATCGCGCGGTCCCAGCTCTCGATCTCCTGCAAGAAGCCGGGCATCCGGGCCTGCAGCTTTTGCACGGACAGCTCGCGCAGCCGCTCCAGCTCCTGGCGCAGGCCGGTACTGGCTTCCAGGCAAACCTCCAGGCTGCAGCCGCCCCGCACCAAGCCGTCCAGGGTGTTATAGTAGGTGAGGATGGCCCGGAGCTGGGCATGCTGTTTGGCCAGGGGCGCGAAGGCGTCGTCGCCAAAAGCTGACTGTTGGAGAAAGGCCTCGCGCAGCAGGCGTCCTGCTACCAGGATGGCCCGCTCCGGCTCGCCGATAGCATCGCTGCCTACCAGCTGCACGATCTCTTCCAGCTCGTGTTCCTCCTCCAGCAGGCGCTGGGCCTGGGCCCGCAGCTGGGGCCAATCCTTGTGCACGGCCTGGCGGAACCAGTCGTCCAGCCCATAGTGGGTGAAGCTGGCGATCCAGTCGATGGCGGGGAAGTGGCGCCGGCGGGCCAGGTCGATGTCCAGGGCCCAGAAGGTGCCGGCCAGGCGGAGGCTGTTCTGGGTCATGGGCTCAGAGAAATCGCCTCCCGGGGGTGACACAGCGCCGATGATAGTCACCGAGCCCTCGCGGCCGTCGTCGCCCAGCACCTGCACGTTGCCGGCGCGCTCGTAGAAGCCGGCCAGGCGGCTGGTCAGGTAGGCGGGATAGCCCTCCTCGCCCGGCATCTCCTCCAGCCGCCCGGACACCTCGCGCAGGGCTTCGCCCCAGCGGCTGGTGCTATCGGCCAGGAGCGCAACATGGAGGCCCTGGTCCCGGAAGTACTCGGCGATGGTGAGGCCGGTGTAGATGCTGGCCTCGCGGGCGGCCACGGGCATGTTGCTGGTGTTGGCGATGAGCACCGTGCGCTCCATGAGGGGGCCGCCGAATTTGGGGTCCTCCAGCTGGGGGAATTCGGTCAGCACCTCGGTCATCTCGTTGCCCCGCTCGCCGCAGCCGATGTAGACGACGATATCGGCATCGGTCCACTTGGCCAGTGACTGCTCGGCGACAGTCTTGCCCGTGCCGAAGCCACCGGGGATGATGGCCGTGCCGCCCTTGGCCACGGGGAAGAAGGTATCGATCACCCGCTGGCCGGTTACCAGGGGCATGTCCGGGTCCAGGCGTTGGGCATAGGGGCGGGGCTGGCGCACCGGCCAGCGTTGCGAGAGGCGCAGCGACAGCGGCTCCCCACCGTGTTCCGGCTGCAGCCTGCCGATGACCTGCCGCACATGGTACGTGCCCGTCGCCAGCCCCTCGACCCTGCCGGCAGGGTAATCAGGGGGCACCAGGATGCGGTGGTGGAAGTGGGAGCCCTCAACCACCGTCCCTAGCAGCGCGCCTGGCACCACCCGGTCTCCTGCCGCCACGGCCGGCGCAAACGACCACAGTCGTTGGCGATCCAGCGGGGGCAGGCTGATGCCGCGGGCGATGTAGGGGGCCAGAGGCACCCCGCCGGGGTCGAACGCGGCCAGCTCCGGCAGGGGGCGTTGCACCCCATCGTAGATGCCACCCAGGAGGCCTGGGCCCAGCTCCACCCACAGCGGCGCGCCGGTATCCCACACCGGGTCGCCGATCTGAAGGCCTGCCGTGTCCTCGTAGACCTGGACGGTGGCGATATCGGCATCGAGGCGGATGATCTCGCCGATCAGCCGTTCGGGGCCTACCCAGGCCACGTGGTAGAGCAACGCGCCCTCGAGGCCTGCCGCCTCCACCACGGGGCCGGAGGCCCGGGTGATGACACCCTGGGGCGTGTCGCCCATGGGACGCCGGCTGCGGTAGGCGCGAATGGCGCTCTGCAGGGTCTGGTCTGCCGTCATGTCTATCTCCGCATCTGGGCCGGCCAGCGACTGGGCTGGCTAGGCCTCTTGCTCGCCCTCGGCCCGGAAGCTGAAGCTGTAGCCGATCACCCGGCTCAGCATCTCCGACAGCAGCTGGCGCCGGGAGACTTCGCCGCGCGCCGGGATGCCGTCGGGCAGGGCCACCACCAGGGGGTGGTAGGCCAGCTCGATCTGCGCCCGCAGGTCCAGCGGCAGCCGGGCATAGAAGGGCTCATGGCAGGCGATGATGCTGTCGGGGGCCTCGGCCATCTGGCGGCGCAGTAGGCGCTCAGCCTCGGCTGGTTCGTCAGCCACCAGGACCTGTGCGCCGGTCAGGGCGAAGCCGGGGGCCAAATCCGGGGTCGTGATCACTGTGACCTGAGCCATAGGAGCCCGATCAATCCCAGAGGAACCAGCGTGCCCGGGCGTCCTCCCGGCCGAGGTTGCCAGCCACGGCCTGGGCGACCAGGCGCAGGTTGCGCGCTTCCGCCCCTTTGGCGGCCAGATACGCGATCAGCGGGCCTACGCCCAGGGGGTCGGCCTGCACGAAGAGGCTGGCTCGCCACTGCACCAGGGTGCTCTCCCACAGGTGCTGCAGGCTGGTCAGGCGCTCACCATCCCACTGCTCCAGGCCGGGCCGCCAGAACTCGCCCTCGGGCGCGGCCTGCATCACGTCACGCATGGCGGCGCCGTCGGCGGCGGTACGGAGTGCGTCCAGCGTGTCCGGGGTGAGCCTGCCGCCAGGCAGCCAGGGTGCGGGCGCCGCCAGCTGGGTCAGGTGCAGGTTGAGGGCGAGCAGGAGGTTGGTCAGATCGAGGAAGCGCTCCAGGTCCAGCCGCACCAGGGCGCCGTCCTGGCCGGGAAGCTCCGCCGCCCGCTGCGTGGTGCTCTCGGCCCAGGTGTGGTCGAAGGCTGCGGTGAGCTGGGGGAGGTCGGGGCTCTCCGGCAGTTCGGCCACCAGGATGCCGGCCAATTCGGCGGTGGGGAGTTGCCACTGGGCCAGCAGGTCGACCAGGTTGCGCAGGGTGGGCTGGCGCGCTAGCTCCATCAGCCTGGCCTCGGCGAAGGGGGGCAGGGCAACCAACCCGGGCAGGATGCGCTCCGGCCTGGAACGGGCACTGATTCCTCGCAGCAAAGCCACCACGTTGTGGCGCTGGTAGGGGGCTAGCAGGATGGCCAGGGCCGGGGCCGTGGTGTCGCCGCCGAATGCCACGATCTGTTGCAGCGCGCTGTCGTGCCCGATCCGTACGGTGCGCAAGATAGCGTCGAGGCCGCTGGCTGTGGCCAGCGATTGTTGCAGGGCATCGTGGTAGGGGCCCTGGTCGAGCTGGCCGATCAGGGCCTCCAGGGTGGGGGCTGCCAGCAGCTGTTCCAGGTCGGCCCGGTGCAGCAGCCGGCTGCGCCTGGCCCGCAGCCGGGCGTTCACGTACTCGTAGCCGACGTCAATCCCCATCATGGGATGGCCTCTCATGGGGCCCGGCGCCGCTCAGCAGGTCTGCCAGCAGGGGTCGGAGGTCGGTCAGGGCCCGCTGCAGCCGGCTCTCCACGGTGTTCTCGGTGACGATACGGCCATCCAGGCTCCTGACCACGACGCCCGGTGCCAGGCCCGCCTGCGCCTCGACGCTGAGAGGCTGGCCGGGATGCGCCTCCAGCAGGGTTTGGACGCGGTCGACGTCCTCGGGAGCGACCACGATCTGAACCGGCTCGTCGAAGTGGGCCAGGGCCTCGTCCAGCAGCCTGCCCAGGATCTCTGCATAGTCGGGCCGCTGGCGGGAGGAAGCCAGGGTCTCCTGAGCGCGGCGGACCGCGGCCAGGAACGCGGCATCCTGCACCTGCACTTGCAGCCGTTGGTTCTCCAGGCGGCTGCGGTGCAGGCGCCTGGCCTTTTCCTGCAGGGCCGCGCGTTCGGCGTCGGCCAGGATGTCGTCGCGCAATGCTGCGGCCTGCTTCCTGGCCGCCTGCAGGCGGGAGTCATGGGCCTGCCTGGCCGACTGGAGGATGGCGGTCGTTTCCTGGTTGGCATCGGCCGCGATCACGTCCAGGATATCCTGCAATGCCATGGCAGTGGCCTCAGCCGCCCCCTCCCAGCAGTAGGAGGATCATGGCCGACACCGCAAAGCCCAGGATGACCATGGTCTCTGGGATGGCTACGAGCAGCACGATGCGGCCGGTCAGCTCGGGCTTTTCGGCCAGGGCTCCGGCGCCGGCGGCGCCGATGCGGGCCTGTGCGTAGCCCGTGCCGATGGCGGTCAGCCCGACGGCCAATGCAGCGCCGATGGCGAGGAGTCCGA
Source organism: Anaerolineae bacterium (assembly GCA_032111745.1). Lineage (GTDB taxonomy): Bacteria > Chloroflexota > Anaerolineae > JAAEKA01 > JAAEKA01 > JAULUH01. The sequence goes on from JAULUH010000009.1 coordinate 10,188, forward strand.
TTTCCATTTGTCGCCTCCTTTGGCAGGCTTCCTAGGGCGCAGAGAGCCCGGGAGCCCCGGCGTCGCCGGGTTCGGCCTGGCCCAACGGCTGGAAGGGTAGCCCACCCTGTTCGTAGAACTTGGAAAAAAACTCGACATAGTGCAAACGCAAGGCATGGATGGAGGGGCTGAACGCGCCCATGGCGATATTGAGGGCGTGGAACAACAGGGCGACGATGACGCCCAGCCACACCACGCCTATGCGGCCGGCCATCTCGTCGGCCACCACGGCCAGGAAGACCGAGGCCAGGCCGATGGCGGCCAGGCGCAGGTAGGATAGGATGTTACCCACGACCCCGAGCAGCTCCACCGGGGCCATCAGCACCCCTACGGAGCCCAGGCCGCGGATCAGCAGGACCAGTCCGACCAGGACTGCGACCAGGCCGGGGGTAGCCCAGCCAGACGGCAGTTGCCGGGCTGCCACGGCCACCAGCAGGAACAGCCCGCACAGGCCCACGAGCATGCCGGCGCGTTCCCAGAGCTGGTGGATATGGCGGGCATGCCAGGCCTGCCATATGCCCAGGAGCAGCCCCAAGGTGATCTGGGCCGCGCCGATGGCCACGGTGAAGATGAGCAGGGGGGCCAGGGCCTCAGGCTCTGAACGCTCGCGCCAGAGGGGGCGCAGGCCCAGGCTGTAGCCCAGGGGGCCGAAGAACTCGCCGAACACCAGCCCCCACAGGATGGCGCATCCGGCGCCCATCATGAGGAAGGCGGTCACAGCCCAGACGCTGCTGCCCTTGGCACTGCGGAAATGGAAGACTCCCGCCACCACGAGGATGACTAGACCGTAGCCAATGTCGCCCAGCATGAGGCCAAAGAACAGGGGCATGAACAGCGCCATCAGCCAGGTGGGGTCAAAGCTGCCTGGCTGGGGCAGAGCCAGCAGGCGGATGAAGAACTCGTAGGGACGGGCGAAGGCGGGGTTTTCCAGCAGCACTGGGGCTCCGGCCTGCATTTCGGCTTCGGCCGGCGGCAGCTCCTCGACCGCCAGCGCGCCGGGGAGCTGGCTTTCCAGGGCGGCGATGGCGGCTGCCACATTACGTTTTGGCACCCAGCCCACCAGCACGAAGGTATGGTCGGTCTCGCCCAACTGGCGGCGGGCGCGCAACTGTTCCAGGCGCCGGGCCACGGCCTGGCGAGCACCCAGCCAGCGGCTGTGGTGCTCCGCAGCGGCCTGGTGCAACTGGGTGTCCACCTGCGCCAGCTCGCCCGGGATGGCGTTTAGCCGCCGCTCGATCTGGCCCAGGGCGTCCTGGAAGGCCACGTTGCGCAGCGATTCGGGCAGCCGTACCCGGCTCACCTGCACCCGGCCCAGCAAGGCCTCCACCTGGGCCGCGGCCCGCTCGGGTACTACCAAGATAGCGCCGACCTGTTCAGGATCCACCTGATCCATCACCAGCTCGAACTCGGGGCCGGCGATGGCCTCCACCTCTTGGGCCAGCAGTTCGATGGCCGGGCGATAGCGTTTCTGCACCAGCAAGGCAATGGTCTCGTACCCCCGCAGCTCGGTGAGCTCCGGTGTGAGGCGCACCAGCTTGCGCACCGTGTCCGCGTAGCTGGGCAGGGTTTCGGCGTCGTTGTGCAGGGCCTCACGTTGGCGGGCCAGCTCCTCGACGCCGCTGGCGTTGCGCTCCAGGTCGGCCCGCAGGCTGCCGGCCAGGTCGGCCTCGGTCCAGGGAATGGGCTGCTGGCCGGGGATGCCTGGCAGCAAGGCCAGCAGCGCGTCCAGGCGAGCCAGCAGGAAGCTCAGGGTCTCCAGCTCGCGCTGCTCGCCGGCCAGCGCGTAGGGCCGCAGGCCGGCGTGCACCTGGGGTCCGGAGATGAGCTGGACACAGGCCAGGGCCTGGACGACCTGCACTGTCTGGTCGATATCCCGCTTGTGGCCGATGACCTGCAAGCGGGTCATGGGAACGAGCATGGGTGGTTCAGGGCAGGATGGTATCTACGATCCTGGCCGCTGCCTCCTCGGTTCTCTGCAACAGGCGATGGCGCAAGGTTTCCATGTCTTCCTGGCCCTGTATCCTGAGGGCCCTGGCTTCCTCCTCCGCCGCGGCCAGGATGGCCCGCCTGCGCTCCTCGGCCTCCTGTTGCGCGCTGATACGGGCCTGCGCGACGAGCTGTTCTGCATCCCGTTCGGCGTCCCGGCGCAGGGTTGCGGCTTGCTCGCGGGCTGCGGCTACGCGCTGCGCGGCAGCCTGCTCGGCCGCCCGGATGGCGGCGATGGGGTCAGGCGCCATGATTATCGCCCCCGGCGTGCCGGGCCACCCG
>JAULUH010000009.1:12504-13138 GCA_032111745.1 Anaerolineae bacterium
TGATGCGCTTGAGGCGGTAGACCTCCTCCCGCTCGCGCTCGCCGAGCCTGAGCTCGATAACCTGCTGGCGGTGTCGCAATTGGGGGAGCAGGATGTGCTCCAGGGCATTGACGCGGCGGCTGGTCTGGCGGATGGCCTCGGCCAGGCGCCGCAGTCGCAGCTCACTGTTAGCCACCTGTAGCAGGACCTCCAGCTCGGTCTCGAAGGCGTTGGCCAGGGCTTCCAGGCGGGGGGTGCTGCCGGCGGGGCCGGAGGGACGGTCCTGGGGCGACGAGACCAGGCGTTGGGGCTCGATGCGTAGCACGTTGACACCCATCACCCGGGCGCCGGTCACAGGCACGTCTAGGTCCTCCACCTGGGCCAGGCCCAGGCTGCCCACGACCTCGGGCCCATCCAGGGCCTGGGCCAGCGCCAGGGAGTGCCGGGCCGCGGCTGCCACCTCGTCGAGGGCCTCGACCTCGGCCATGACGGCGTCGGCGCTACTCAGGAGCTCCTCCATCAGCGCGTTGCGCTTTTGCCGCAGCAGCTCCTCACCCTGGGCGGCCAGCTTGAGCTGGGCCCGGGTGGCATGCAACTCAGCACGGGTTGGCGTGACCTGTTCCAGGGGCATGACGACGACCACCCTTCTGCCGGC
>JAULUH010000010.1:0-1925 GCA_032111745.1 Anaerolineae bacterium
CAAGGGCATGTTCGACGACGGCTGGGATGCATATCGCGAAAAGGCGTTTGCACGGCAAAAGGAGCTGGGCATCATCCCGCAGGACGCCGAGCTCTCGCGCCACGATCCCGACGTCCAGGACTGGAACACGCTCTCGGCCGACGAGCAGAAGCTCTACGCCCGCATGATGGAGGTGTTCGCCGGCTTCCTGACCCACACCGACTACCACTACGGCCGCCTGTTCGAGTTCCTGAAGTCGATCGGCGAGTGGGAGAACACGATCATCATGTTCATCTCCGACAACGGCGCCAGCTCGGAGGGCGGGCCGACCGGGTCGGTGAACGAGAACAAGTTCTTCAACAACGTCCCGGACTCGCTGGAGCAGAACCTGGCCATGATCGACGAGCTAGGCGGGCCGTCGACCTTCAACCACTACGCCTGGGGCTGGACCTTTGCGGGGAATACGCCGTTCCGCCGCTGGAAGCGCGAGACCTACCGCGGTGGCATCAGCGACCCGTTCATCGTCCACTGGCCGCAGGGCATCCAGGCCAAGGGCGAGGTGCGCACGCAGTATGCCCATGCCATCGACATGGTGCCGACGGTGCTCGAGGTGCTGGGCCTGGAAGCTCCAACCTCCATCAAGGGTGTGACCCAATCGCCGATCGAGGGGCACAGCTTTGCCCACGCCCTAGACGACGGCGACGCGCCCTCGAAACACATCACCCAATACTTCGAGATGATGGGGCACCGGTCCATCTATCACGACGGCTGGCGCGCCGTCTGCCCATGGCCGGGCACGTCCTTCACGGAGGCGGGCATGTTCTTCGGTGCCCCCATCGACAAGGACAAGCTGACCGAGCTGGATGCCAAGGGCTGGGAGCTGTATCACGTCGACCAGGACTTCGCCGAGAACCACAACCTGGCCGCCGAGAACCGCGCGAAGCTGATCGAGATGATCGCCACCTGGTACGTCGAGGCCGGCAAGTACAACGTCTTGCCCGTGGACAGTCGCGGCACGCTGCGCTTTGCCGACGAACGGCCGCAGATCGCGGTCGCGCGCAGCAGCTACACCGTCTATCCGGGCACACAGATGATACCGGTCAACGCCGGGCCACAGGTTCTGAACCGGCCCTACAGCGTCACGGCGGATGTCGAAATCCCCAAAGGCGGCGCGGAAGGTGCCCTGTTATCGGCTGGCGATGTCCAGGGCGGCTTCGCCTTCTACGTGCAGGGCGGCAAGCTCCACTTCGTCTACAACTACGTGGGCAGCGAGTTCTACCACATCGAGTCGAACGTCCCTGTGCCCGCGGGGCACCACCAGCTGCGCTTCGAGTTCGAGGTCACCGGCGAGCCCGACATCGCCCACGGCAAGGGTGCGCCGGGCCGCGGCCAGCTCTACATCGACGGCACGCTGGCCGGCCAGGGCGACATTCCCCTCACCATGCCGCTGTCGATCGGCCTGGCCGGGGGCATCGTGTGCGGTGCCGACCCCGGCTCGCCGGTCTGGGACAAATACCAGCCGCCGTTCAAGTTCACCGGCACGCTCTACAGCGCCACCGTGGACGTGAGTGGAGAGCTGATCAAGGACGATGAGCTGGCCCTGAAGGCGATCATGGCGCGGCAGTAGGCAGAACCAGTGACCGGCAGCCCTAGTCGGCTGCCGGTCACTGGTCCGGCACAGCGGGTGCAATGAGATGACCCCTTGGCAACGGTTTGTCTTTGCGTTTCCATGATGTGACCTCTGTAACGTTCAATTTCGGACGCCAACTGCAGCCGGCCTAGGTCGCACGGACTCCCTCGACGATAGCCCGAATCCGCTTCTGTCGCGTCTCGGGCTTCTTGGCGCTCTCCAGCCAGTAGAGATATTGCTTGCGGTGCGATGGGGGCATGGCGTCGAAGGCTGCCCGGGCCTGGTGCTCGTCGAGCGCCTCGGCCAGGTCGGCGGG
>JAULUH010000010.1:1935-2410 GCA_032111745.1 Anaerolineae bacterium
TCCCATTCGCCGCTGGCCCTGGCGGCCTCGACCTGGGCCAGGCCGGCCGGGGCCATCCGGCCCTCGCGGGTCAGCTTCTCCACCCGCTGCTTGTTGGACTCCGCCCAGACGCTGCCGGGCTGGCGCGGGGTATAGCGCAGGGCGTACGACTCGTCGTCGATCTTGCGCAGCAGGCCGTCGATCCAGCCAAAACACAGGGCTTCCTCCACCCCCTGCTCGTAGGAGAGGCCGGGCCGGCCCACCTGCTTGCGATAGTGCCGCAGCCAGGCCTCGCGTTCGGTGGCATGGTGCGCCTCGAGCCAGGCCCGCCACTCGGCCGGGTTGGCGAAGGCCAGCAGGATCTCCGGTATCTTGGCCATGCCGCAGCACTCCTCTTGGGGGTTGGCTTGCCGCGTGTCGGGCTATGGGGCCGCGGCCTCCACCCGGCCGACGATGCGCCAGGCCAGCAGGGTGAGCCAGCGCGACGGCGTCTTTT
>JAULUH010000011.1:0-6653 GCA_032111745.1 Anaerolineae bacterium
TGTGGCTGTATGATCTCGACGCGCCTGCGCTCGAGCCGCAGAGATTGGCTGAACATCGGGGCAACGTGCTGGCCGTGGCCCTGAGCGCCGATGGCCAACTGCTGGCCAGTGGCGACGACAACGGCGAGCTGGTACTGTGGGACCTGTCAGGCAACGCGCCGCAGCCGCAACACCTGAACGGCCAGGAAAGCAGTGTCCTGGCCCTGGGCTTCGGCGAGCGGGACGGCCACGCCGTGCTGGCCAGCGGCGGCGAACTCAACGAGCTCAAACTGTGGGACCTGGCCGAGGCAGATCCGGAGCCGGTAGAGATCCCCGGACACCCGGGCAGCGTGCTCAACCTGGCGATCAGCCCGGACGGCCGCTGGCTGGCCAGTATAGGGGGGGAAGATGGCGCGGTGCGTCTGTGGAGCGTGCCGGTCAGCGAGTTAGTGGACCTGGCCTGCCGGACCGCAGGCCGTTCGCTCAGCCTGGAGGAGCGCAACGACTTTCTACGTCGAGGGGGGCAGCTCGCGGCAGCCTGCGACAGCCGCTAGAAATCAGCAAATGGATGCAGGCTCAGGGTGCCTTGGCCTTGGTGGCGGCGGCCAAATCGGTGGTGCCGCACTTAGTTGCCTTGGCGCTGGACACGAGGCAAACACGATGATAATAGGTCGATCCTGACTTGAGCCGGGTGTCTGAACACTTGTAGCTGGTCTTGCTCGACGCGGCCTGTGTGCAGGCCTTGACGTTGGCCCAGGTCTTGGAGTTGGTAGAGTTCTCCACCAGGAACGTGCCGCGCAGCGAGCGGCTGGTGCACGTCCAGCTCAGATCGATCTGGCCCTTAGTCTTGCTCGGCGTGGCGTTGAGCGTGCACGGCAAGGCCGTGGCCTTGGTGATCGTGGTGCTGGTCCTGCGCACGAGGGTCGACCTTTGGAAGTCGCTCCCGGCGGCGTGCACTACCAGGGTCAGGGCGATGAGCACAGCCAGCGCCATGCTGATCGAGACAGAGAAACGACCTATGGTGCTCTTCATGGTATCTCCCTTGCCGGCCCCTTGCTGCGGGCCGGCCAACGCACATGTGGGCCATCGGTTGTTGTGGTCCATCCAATTATATTGAACGATTCCAAGGGGCAAAATCTATCACGCGGCCACCGCTCCCTGGCCAGATTCCTCTGGGTTCGAGAACTAAACCATAAGCAGTAGCTTGACGCTAGACCGTATGGGTAAAACACCCCAAACCGGATGGGGGACTCGCCGCATATTCAATAATCCAGCACTGTGATACAGTAGTACAAGTATCTGTGTGCCATTTCACATACAGTCCGTCATTGGGTCGCTGGCCCCTGGCTGGCCCAAATCGGGCTTATCTGCCGGTGAAGCCAGCCTATCCGCACCCATGGATCAGGCGGCACAGCCTCGGCCCGGGCGGCGCTGCCCGGGCAATCCTCCAAGGAGGGTAGAACATGGATCAGGCCCGACGCGACTTCCTAAAGCTGACTGGGGCGGTCTCGGCTGCAGCTATGGTGCCGGTGAGCACGGCGGCCAGCGCCTCCGAGAGGCTCGACCTGCCGGCCCGCAAGGAGGTGGGCCAGACCACCAGCATCTGTCCCTACTGTGCCGTGGGCTGCGGCATGCTGGTAGGGGTGGAGAATGGGCAGGTGGTCAACATCGAAGGGGACCCGGAGCATCCCATCAACCGGGGTGCGCTGTGCAGCAAGGGCAGCACGCTGTCCCAGCTGGTGACCAGCCCGCAGCGCATCCGCAAGCCGGCCTACCGCGCGCCCGGCGCGGACAGCTGGCAGGACGTGGAATGGGGCTGGGCTTTGGACCAGATCGCGCAGCGGATCAAGCGGGACCGGGATGCGGGCTGGATCGAGCGCGACGACAAGGGCCAGGTCGTGCGGCGCACCGAGCGCGTGGCCTCGGTGGGCAGCGCGGCCCTGGACAACGAGGAGTGCAGCCTCCTGATCAAAGCGCTGCGGAGCATGGGCCTGGTGTACGTGGAACACCAGGCCCGCATATGACACTCCGCTACCGTTGCGGCTCTGGCAGAGTCGTTCGGCAGAGGAGCAATGACGAACCACTGGATCGACCTCAAGAACAGTGACGTCATCTTGATCATGGGGGCCAACCCGGCCGAGAACCATCCGATCTCCTTCAAGTGGATCATGGAGGCCAAGGACAAGGGCGGCACCGTGATCAGCGTCGATCCGCGTTTCACGCGGACGTCGTCCAAGGCGGATATCTACGCCGCGCTGCGCTCGGGCACCGATATCGCCTTCCTGGGCGGGATGATCAAGTACCTGTTGGACAACCAGCTCTACCACGAGCAATACGTGGTGGAACACACCAACGCCTCGTACCTGGTGCATCCCGACTACACCTTTGAAGCCGGCGTGTTCAGCGGCTTCCAGGGCGACAAGGGGACCTACAACAAGGAGACCTGGTGGTACCAGATGGACGACCAGGGCATCCAGCTGATGGACCCCACGCTGCAGCACCCGGACTGCGTCTTCCAGCTGTTGCGCCAGCACTACGCGCGCTACGACCTGGACACCGTGAGCGCCATCACCGGCACCCCACAGGAGGACCTGCTGCGGGTGTACGAGGCCATGGGATCCACGGCCCCGCCCGACCGCGTCGCCACTATCCTGTACGCCATGGGCTGGACGCAGCACACCTACGGCACCCAGAATATCCGTGCCGCAGCCATCATCCAGCTGCTGCTGGGCAACATGGGCATGGCCGGCGGTGGCATCAACGCCCTGCGCGGGGAGTCCAACGTGCAGGGCTCCACCGACCATGCCTTGCTCTTCCATCTCCTGCCTGGCTATCTCAAGGTGCCGACGGCCAAACAACAGGCTCTGGCCGACTACATCGACGCCGGCACGCCGAAGTGCAGCGATCCCCTGAGCGCCAACTGGTGGCAAAACTACAACAAGTACGCCGTGAGCCTGCTCAAATGGTTCTACGGCGACGCGGCCACCGCCGAGAACGACTTCGGCTACGCCTGGCTGCCCAAGATCGCGGACGGCGGCAACTACTCCTGGATGGCCATCTGGGAGGCGATGCTGAACGGCACCATCAAGGGCTTCTTCGCCTGGGGCCAGAACCCGGCGGTTAGCGGCACCAACGCCAACCGGGTGCGCGAGGCTTTGGAGCAGCTGGACTGGATGGTGGCGGTCAACCTGTGGGACACCGAAACCTCCAGCTTCTGGCAGCGGCCAGGTGCAGACCCGGCAGCCATCAGAACCGAGGTGTTCATGCTGCCCTGCGCCGCCTCCGTGGAGAAGGAGGGCAGCATCACCAACTCGGGGCGCTGGGCCCAGTGGCGCTACAAGGCTGCGGAGCCACCGGGCGAGGCCAAGGCGGATGCCTGGATCATCAACCAGCTGATGCTACGCCTGCGCCAGCTGTACGCGGAGGACCCAGGCCCCAACCCGGAGCCCATCCTGCGGGTGATCTGGAACTACGGCGAGGGCGAGGTGGATGCCCACCAGGTGGCGCGGGAGATCAACGGCTGGGCCGTCTCCGACGTCAAGGACAAGGATGGCCAGGTCATCGTGCCGGCCGGCGACCAGGTGAAGAACTTCACCCAGCTGCAGGCGGACGGGTCGACGGCGTGTGCGTGCTGGGTCTACGCTGGCAGCTACAACGAAGACGGCAACATGATGGCCCGCCGCGACAACGTGGACAACCATCCGCAGGGCCTGGGGCTCTACGCCAGCTGGGCCTGGGCCTGGCCGTTGAACCGGCGCATCATCTACAACCGGGCGTCCTGCGCCATGGATGGCGAGCCCTTCGATCCGGCCCGGGCCATCATCCGCTGGAACGCCGCCGACCAGAAATGGGAGGGCGACGTGCCCGACGGTGGCTGGCCCCCGGGCGAGAAGCTGGCCTTCATCATGCGCCGCGGCGGCCGGGCGCGCATCTTCGGCCCCAGCATGGCCGACGGGCCGTTCCCCGAGCACTATGAGCCGTGGGAGAGCCCGGTGGTCAACCCCCTGCACCAGCAGGCGACCATCCCGACCCTGTGGGACCTCGAAGGGGATGCCAAGGGTACTCCCCACGCCTTTCCCCTGGTAGGCACCACCTACCGGGTCTCGGAGCACTGGCAGACCGGTGCCATGACCCGCAACCTGCCCTGGCTAGCGGAGATGCAGCCCGAGATGTTCGTGGAGCTGAGCCCGGAGCTGGCCGCGGTCCGCGGCATCGCCAACGGCGAGAAGGTGGTGGTTGAGTCGGCCCGGGGCAAGATCGGGGCGGTGGCCCTGGTCACCCCCCGCTTCCACCCGTTCGACATCGGCGGCCAGGTGGTGCACGAGGTTGGCCTGCCCTATCACTGGGGCTATACCGGCCTGGTGACCGGTGGCAGCGCCAACGAGCTGACCCCGCCCGTGGGCGACGCCAACACGATGATCCCGGAGACCAAGGCCTTTCTGTGCAACGTCCGGAAGCCTGCGCCGGGAGAGGCGGTGTGACATGACCAAGGCTATGCTGATCGATCTGACCCGATGTATCGGCTGCCGCGGCTGCCAGGCCGCGTGCAAGCAATGGCATGACATGCCGGCCGAGACTACCCATAACCTGGGCAGCTACCAGAACCCCCAGCAGACCTCCAGCAAGACCCTCACCATGGTCACCTTCAACGAGGTGGTCCGGGACGGCAACCTGCAGTGGGTGTTTGCCAAGCGGCAGTGCATGCACTGCGAGCATCCGGCCTGCGTCTCCGCCTGCACCGTGGGTGCCCTGCAGAAGACTGCGGACGGGCCGGTGGTGTACGAGAGCGGCAAGTGCATCGGCTGCCGGTACTGCCAGTATGCCTGCCCCTTCGACATCCCGGCCTTCGAATGGGACCAGACCCTCGGCCTCATCCGCAAATGCGAGTTCTGCGTGGACCGGGAGGCGGAGGGGCTGGAGCCGGCATGCGTCAAGGCCTGCCCTACCGGTGCGCTGCAGCTGGGCGAGCGGGAGGCGCTGCTGGCCGAGGCCCACCAGCGCATCGCCGCCGAGCCCAAACACTATGTCAACCACATATATGGCGAAAAGGAGGTGGGTGGCACCTCGGTGCTCTACCTCTCCGGCGTGCCCTTCGCCAGCCTGGGCTTCCCGGTGCTGGGCGACGAGCCGCCCACAGCCTACACGGAGGCTGTGATGCGCCAGACCCCCGTCATCGCGGTCACTGTGGCCGCCGCGGCCTCGGCCCTGTACTGGATCATCAGGCGCCGCGAGGCCTTTGGCCGGGGGCTGGCTACGGCCGAGGTCAGCCCGCCCGCCGCCCGGCCGGTAGACGACGGATCGCAGGAGGTGGAGCCATGAGCGCGACGACGATGAGCAAGGGCCGGGCTACCACCCGGCTGACCGCCACCCACCTGATCCTGGGCGGGCTGGCGCTGACGGTCCTGATCGGCGGCGCCGCCGGCATCTACCGCCTGTTCAAGGGCCTGGGCTCCACCACCGCCCTGACCGACACCTATCCCTGGGGCATCTGGATCGGCTTTGACTTTGCGATGATCGCCTTCTCAGGCACCGCCTTCACCATGGCCGCCCTGGTGTACATCCTGGGCCGGGAGGCCTACCGACCGGCGATGCGGCCGGCCATCCTCTTCGGCCTGCTGGGCTACGTGGCGGTGCTGGTGCTGCTGGTGCTGGACCTGGGGCGCTGGGATCGCTTCTGGAGCTTCTTCATCAACTGGAACGTGCACTCGCCGCTGTTCGAGATCAGCTGGTGCATCGTGCTCTACAGCACCGTGTTGGCGATAGAGGCCAGCCCGCAGCTGTTCGAGCGGCTGGGCAAGGAGCGGCCGGTACGCTGGGTCTACACCATCGTCATTCCCCTGGTGGTGGCGGGCGTGATGCTGTCGTCCCTGCACCAGAGCACCCTGGGCACACTCTACCTGAACATGCCCTACCGCCTGGATGCCCTGTGGTACTCCCCTATCCTGTCGTTGCTATTCTTCGTGTCGGCGGTGTTGGCCGGCCTGGCCGTGGCCATGCTGACCTACCCGCTGGCCTGCCGCATCGTGGGCAAGGAGGTAGACAACGGCATCGTGACCGGGCTGGCCCGCCTGGCGGCCTGGGTGGCCCTGGTGTACACGGCGCTGAAACTGGGCGACATCGTGATCGCCGGTGAGCTGCCTGCACTATTGGCCTTCGACCGGGCCAGCCTGTTGATGATGCTGGAGCTAGGGGTGGGCGTGATCCTGCCCATGGTGCTGTTCTTCCTGCCGGCGCTGCGCCAGGAGCGACGCTGGCAGGTGATCGGCGCCCTGTTGATCCTGTTCGGGGTGTTGCTGAACCGCTTCAACGCCACCCTGTTCGCCCAGATAGCGCCCCCTGGCGCCAGCTACTTCCCGCACGTGCTGGAGATGCTGTCCACGGCCGGGGTGCTGGCGGCAGCGGCCCTGGCCTGGGTCGCCGGCATTCGCTATCTGTCGGTGTTCGATAGCGGGTCCCACGCCAAGTATCACGACTGAGCGGCCACTGCGGCCCACGGGTAGCTTCCCCTCAAGATGCAGGCGCTCGCCCGGAGGCTCGGGCGGGCGTCTGCGCGCTACGCAAAGCTACTCCTCCTCAAGCTGCTCCAGCCCCACGGCCATCAGGTAGCCGCGCGCCCGCTCGGTGCGGGGGAAGCGGTTGACCAGGGCCCAGAAGCGCGGGCCATGGCCGGCCTC
>JAULUH010000012.1:0-10654 GCA_032111745.1 Anaerolineae bacterium
GCCACGGCCCAGAGCACCCTGGACTATGTGGCCGACGTCGAGAGCACGGTGAAGTTCTACGGTGAAGGGGAGGCGACCCTGATGGAGCGGCTGCGCAACGAGGGTCGCAGTTTTCTGGATGCCTTCGTGACCCAGGAACACCTGGTGGTGAACTACAATCGGGAGAACGAGGGCGACCGGCTGGTGGCGGTCTACCCGGCTGAGGGCACATTGTGGGCCGATCATCCCCTGGTTCTTTTGGAGCGGGCGCAACTCACGAATAACCAGAGGCAGACGTTTAGAGCGTTACGCGACTTCCTGCAGTCCCCCGAGGCGCAACAACTGGTACTGGACGCCGGCTTCCGGCCGGCCGACCTTTCCATATCCCTGGACGGGAGCCCGATTGCGGCCGCTAGCGGGGTAGACCCCGCCCAACCCCAGACGACGCTGCAGATGCCGGGGCCGGCTGTGGTCGACGTCGTGCAGAATGCCTGGCAGTTCACCAAGCGCAAGGCCAACGTCTTCCTGGTGGTGGATACCAGTGGCAGCATGGAGGAGAGTGATAAGCTGGAGGCCGCCCGCGCGGCCCTGGGCGAGTTTCTTGGGCAGATCAAGGGCGACCAGGAGCGCGTTGGCCTGGTCGAGTTCAGCAGCTTCGTCAACAATATCGATTCGCTTGAGGAGCTGGGCACCAATCGTAGATCGCTTGAGGTCGCCATCGATGGGCTACAGGCCGGCGGCGATACCGCGTTGCTCGACGGGGTGCGGGCCGCCTATGTGCGCTTGCAGGACGAGGCTGATACGGAGCGCATCAATGCCATCGTCGTCATGACCGACGGCAAGGAGAACGCCTCTGCCATCTCCCTGCCGGAGCTGCGCCAGGAGATCATGGATGGTAACCGCGATGGCGTGCCGGTGGTCATCTTCGCGATCGCCTTCGGCGAGGACGCCGACTATGACATGCTGCAGGCCATTGCCGAGGCCAGCGGCGGCCAGGTGCGGCAGGGAGATCTGGAGAGTATCAGGCAACTGTACAGGGTCCTGAGCTCGTACTTCTAGGACTCCCATGGCGGCCAGGTAGCTGCTTCCTCAATCCTCAGCAAGAGGTCGGATCGATGGCGCAAGAGAGTGTGCAAGAATCTCTGGAGAAAAGGGCCCGCCGGGCGATCCTGGAACGAGCCGTGTTCCGGGTGGAGAATGCCCTGCTCCTGGCCGGCTCGATTCTCCTGGCCTTCTTCCTGCCCAATCCCTTGCCCAATCTGTTGCCGTGGTGGGGGGCATGGACCTGGTTGCTGCTGGGCCTGCTGGGTGTGGGTGCCGTGGTGTGGAGCACGCTGAAGGACGAAAAGGAGGCCGCAAAGGCCGTGGAGGAGCTCTTCCGCACGGAGTACAACGTCAACGGGCTGCGCGACAAGGCGCTCAGGGAGAAGCTCAAGCGCGCAGAGGAGTATCACGCCCAGATCAACCAGGCGCTGGAGAACCAGACCGACGGGATACTCAAGGAGCGCATGCAGCGCACCACCGACCAGATCTACGATTGGATCGCCAACATGGTGCTGCTGGCGCGGCGTGTCGACGCCTATCACAACGATCCCATCATCGACGGCGACCGTGAGGAGCTCAAACAGAGCATTCCCCGCTTGCGGGCCCGGCTGGCGCAGGAAACCAATGACGCCACGCGCGAGCAGCTGGAGACCACCCTGGCCGACAGGCAGCGGCAGCAGGCCAACATTGTGGAGCTGGACAACCGCATGAAGCGGGCGGACCTCCAGCTCGACAGCTCGCTGGCTGCCCTGGGCACGGTCTACAGCCAGCTTCTGCTGGTGGGCACCAAGGAAGTAGACAGCGGCCGCGCCGAACGTCTCCAGGCCGACATCGCCGAGGAGGTCACCAGCCTGCAAGATGTGGTCGATTCGATCAACGAGGTCTACGACTATCAGACGCTTGGACCAGGCAAATAAGAGATGCTGGGCCGCAAGAGCTGACTACCCTGGAAGGCTCAGTCTGTTGGACCAAGGGCCCAGAGTCTTGGAGGAGCGCATATGCGCAAGTGGCTGATCGGTTTGTTATCCCTGTTGCTGTTGGCCGGATGCACACAACAGGCGAATCGAGGTGAGGTAACGGTCTACGTGGCGGCGCCCTTGACCGGGTTCCAGGCCAATGGCGGCCAGACCGTCTTGGGCGGTGTCAGGCTGGCCGCGGCCAAGCTGAACCAGAGCGGCGGCCTGCTAGGATATCGCATCAACGTCGTCCCTATGGACGACGAGTCGGACTCTGACACGGCGGTAGCGGTGGCCGACGAGATCCGCGCCGCCGTTGCGCAGGGCCAGCGCGTGTTGGGCGTCATCGGCCATTACAACAGCGGCCAGACCCTGGCCGCCATGGAAACCTACAAGGATCTGCCCATCATCGTGGTGACTCCCACGGCGTCGGAGACCTCGATTACCCAACGGGGTTATCGGAACTTCTTCCGCGTGAACGCCAACGATGCCGTACAGGCGCGTGTGGACGCCGACTTCCTGGTCAACACTCTCGGCGCCAGGCGTATCGCCGTGTTGCATAACGACACGGAGTATGGGGTGGGCTTGGGCCGGGAGATCGCCGCCGAGCTACAGAAACTCGGTGCCGAGGTCGTGCTGACCCGACAGGTCAAGGAGGGCCAGGATCGCTATGCGGCCGAGGTGGACCAGATCCGGCAGGCCAACCCTGATGCCATCTTCTACGCCGGCTACGAGATCGAGGCCCCTTACCTGCGGGTGGCGCTGGTGGGGGCAGGTGTGGAGGCGCCCATGCTGGCTTCGGATGGCGCCTTTCTATCGGCGACCATCGACGAGGCCGCCGGTATGGCCGAGGGCATGTACGTCAGCGCCTTTGCCCCCAGCCCTCAGACCGTGGCCGATGCCCAGTGGATCAAGGAATACCAGGCCGTAGACTTTCGCAATCCCGATACCTACTCCATCAACGGTTACAGCGCGTTGATGGTGCTGGCAGAGGGAGTCAAGAAGGCCAAATCGCTGGATGCCACTGAGGTGGCCAATGCCCTACGCGGGGCAACCCTGGAGTCCCTGGCCAACACCCTGACCTACGATGATAAGGGTGATCTGCAGGACCCGACGGTGTACATCTTCCAGGTGAGGGACAATGCCTTTGCGCAGGTCAGTCCTTGACCGTGGCCACAGCAGGCCGCAGGGCATGCGGTAAGCAGCGATGCACCTGACCACGGAAACCAAGGTGAATCTGATCGCCGCCTACCACTTCATGGTAGGTGGCCTGTTCTTGCTGCTGGCTGCCGCAGTGGTCTTTCTGCCGGTGGTGGCCGTCCTGCTGGAGGAGAGCGATTTCTTCGCCAGGCTGCCCGGTTGGTTCCTCGGTACGGGCCTGCTGGTCGCTGGCGGCATCATCGCCCTGCTGGGCCTGCTATTTGTCCTGCTAGGTTGGGGCCTCTGGCAATTCCGGCCCTGGGCGCGCATGGGGGCCATGGTCCTTGGCATTCTCAGCATTCCCTTCGTGCCCATCGGGACCATCGCCGGTGGCGTGATCCTGTACGTGTTGCTGCAGGATTCCATTCGCGCCTTCTTCCTGCTACAGCCGGCGCGCTAGCCAGGAAAGTGCAGCGGACCTTTCGGGAGTGGAGTTGTCTTTGGACGTGATCAAGAGCGTGCAGAGCTGGCTCGACCGGCTGATCCCCACGGCGAGAGTCGAGGGTGTTGGCCGCGCGGAGTTGTTGGCTCAACTGGCCAGCCCCCATCCGGCTGCGCGCTGGCGGGCCGCCACCGCTCTGGGCAGCGTCGATCCCGGCGCCGAAGGTGTCGACGCCCTGGCTGCGGCATTGGCCGACCCTGACCCTATCCTGCGCTGGGAGGCGGCAGCCACGCTGGCCCGCATAGGCTCGCCAGCCGCCCGCAGTGCGCTGCTGGCAGTCGCTGCTGGTGGTGGTGATGTATCCGGCCAGGCTGTGGCCGTCGACGGGCTGGGCCAGTTGCCGCCGGATGCGGAGATCGTGGCCGTGTTGCAGGCCGCTTTGAAGAGCCGGCGAGCCCCGGTGCGGCAGAGCGCTGCCGAGGCGCTGGCCCATGTGGCCGCGCGATCGGCGGCCAAGCAGGAGGGCGGGGGCGCCCGCGCGAGCAGAACTGGCACGGACGAGGCGCCCTCCGAGCCTCTACCCGGCGCGGACAGCGTGCCGGCGCTGGCCCGGATGTTGCAGAGCGATGGCGACCCGATGGTACGCCGGGCGGCGGCCCTGGCCTTGGGGCATTACGGCGATGTTACGGTGCAGGCCGCGCTAGAGGGGCGGCTGAAGGACCGGCGCGAGAATCCGCTGGTGCGCAAGACCGCGGAGCAGGCGCTGGCGCGGCTGGGAGTTGGGCGAGAACACGGACCCACGGACGAACACGGACGGACACAGACGAACACGGGCGCCGGAGGTTAACCGCAGAGGCGCAGGGATTCCAAAGGTTCACCGCAGAGACGCAGAGAGCGCAAAGGGGAAGCCGGGCCGGAGGAGCCAAAGCAGAGGCAAGCCGCAGAGGTGCCAAGAGCGCAAAGGGGAACCAGGACCGGAGGGAAGATGGCCTTGGGGACCCGGAGGCGCGTGGCGTTCCCATTGACCAGGCTTTTCCTGGAGGTAACTACCTAACGAAGCTTCGCCTCAAACCGACAAGTTTGACTTGGCGAAGTCAAGGATGTAGCATGGTCACGGAGGTGCCCCATGCTTACAATCAAGGGCATGGTTCAAAAGCCATGTGAATCGGCGGGACGCACCTTTACAATTGAATGAGCGTTGGTCCTGTCAGCGGACAAGGGCAGGCAGCCTAGCTACGTTTGGCTAGGCTATGGTGAGCTAGCTTGGTGGCCGGCTAGATGGCAGGGAAGCCCAGGAGTTCGAGCCAGTCGTCGGATCCCGGGTTGATCCCTGCGATTTGGTAAGGGCTCTGGCCACAACGCTTGCCCCGTTCGTAGGCTCGCATGTTGTGCCAGAGGACGAACAAGTTGAGATAGGCTTGTAAGGTCTGGAGGTTGCGGAAGCCCTGACGGTTCTTGAGGCAGGACTTGAGCAGGCCATTGATGCATTCGATCAGGCTGCTGGTATGGCCGGCGCTGTCCAAGAGACGCAGCAGTCGAGTGGCCAGGTGCTGTCGGGCCGGGTCGCCGCCGATGAGGGTGTTGAAGTCTGTCTGGGCCTTGACGGCCTGTGCCCGCGACTGGTGATGGCCGTTGATCAAGGCCTGCTGCAGGCGCCAGTGACGAGCCACCGTGCGTTCGAAGCGTTGTTGATCCCGAGGATCAGGCCACTGTTGAGCCAGGGCTGTGCGATAGCCTGAGAGAGCAGCGGCCGTCCAGTCCAGAAAGGTGAGCAGGTGCTGTTGGTGGTTGCGCAAGGTCTTGACGAAGTCTTGGACCCGAGGGTGGTCGATCTGGGCTAGGGCGGTGAGGGTCTCCTGCAGCAGCCAGGCGGCCGTTGCCGGGTCACGGATCTCGCCTGAGCGCTGGTCTACCAGCTCGAAAGCGTCATGCAGGTGACCCAACCACATGGCAAAGGCATCGTGCTGGGCGATGGCTTGCTCTTCCTGTGTGACGGCCAGCAGGTAGTGTTGTTCAAAGAGGGTCTCGTCCCAAGCTTTGCTCAGTTGCTTTTCCAGCTTGAGGACAGTGCCCATGGCCCGGTAAGCCGCCTTCTCCAGGTACAACCTGACCCTGCCGCCATCCCGCTGAAGGTGCCAGGGGTCCTTCTGCACGGCCACGGCGCCCATATCCACCAGCTGCTGCGACTTGGGATAAAAACGCGCCACACTTGCACCTGCGCTGCGCTTGGCGCAAGTGCAGGTGTATCCTCTACTAGACCAGCGATGGTGGCACCCCGCTCCTGGGCCATCAGCAGGGCCAAGCCCCAGGTGTCGGCTTGGCGATCTGAGCATACCTCAGCCAGCAGGATGGTCGTGCTGATCGGATCGACCACCAACAGGATCGGATAGCCCTGGAAGAAGGTCTCATCCCGGATCACGATCAGTGGCCCCAGCGGACTGGTGTCGATCTGGCGCAACACCGCACCGGCCTGGCGCCCCGCCTCCAGGCGCAACTCACTGATCCAACCGACGCTTCGCGTCAGGTCTAGCGCCTCATGCAGGATGGCCTGCGTCGGCCGGATCGACGCATTGCCTGGAAAAGTCGCCGCCAGAACTGTCCGTGCCACCCACGTGGACGTCACCGTGATGGTCTGATCACTGACGGCCTCTGCTGGCGCAGCCAGCCACGCTGCCGGCCGGCTTGGCTCTTGCAAGCGTTGCTTGATCCGCTCACCTAGCGCATAGACGCTCACCCGCGAGATGCCAAACACCTCGGCCAGCCACGTGATGGCGCCCCAGGGCCGGCGATGGCCCGGTATCGCTGTCACCGCTCCGATGAACAACACATCGGCCAGGCTCAAGTGCGGCATCTTCCTGGCCAACGGCGTCGATGGACCGCCTGGCAACGATTGCCAACAGCTCTCCATCGGCTCACTCCACGATACGGCCTTCGGAGCGGTTTGTGGGTACAATGCCATCGGAAGGTAACCTCCTTCGGTTGATCGTTGGTTTCCACCTCAATCATACCGGAAGGTTACCTTCTGTGCTCATTCAATTGTTAAGGTTCATCGGTTCAGGAATGAACCATGCCGCAAAAACGATCACCGATCTATCGGGCAATAAGAAGGCAGCCGCAACTTCGTGCGAAGGAGTGGGTCAGCCTTTTTCATGGCGCTATTGGCTCGACAGGAAAGTTATCGGGGACGCTCGTCAGTGGTGCGACATGCTCCGAGTCGAACGGCGCCTTTGAGCCCACTATACACCAAGACATTACTTCTCTTCTTCCTTTCGGCCAGAGACTTCATGTCATCTTCAAGTCCCGCCGGAAGTAGTTGTCAAGCCGCAGCTCGGTGACGTCGACGAGTCGAATCAGATAGCGATCATCCAACCTATCGAGAATAGCCCGCGCCAGGCCGATCATGTCTTTGCTCGTCGCGTAGGTGTCTCGAATGCGTTTTTCATCCTCCCGCAACAGTCTCGCGATCTTGGCAGGTTTCTTGGAACGCAGCATGTCCTCGGAGCCTAGCGTCACGTAGGAATAGTGCCCAACGGCGAGATCGCGTTCAAGATCCTGCCAATCGTCGATCATTTGGATGGCAGCGCCGAAGAGGAGGAACACTTGCCAGTAGTCGTCGATTAGGGATGCTTTGCCCAGGCGCTCCAGGCTCAGCATGAATGGCGTCACCGAATTGGCGCCTTTGGCGCCAAGCTGGCTGGGATCGTCCAGACGATAGGGGCTGGCCTTCCAGCGCATAGACTTCTCCCTGATCTCCGCTTCCAGAAACAGGGAACGCGTGCGGTGCATGATGTCCAGGTTGACGCTCGAAACGCCGAAAATGTCGAGGGCGAGGGTTTCGTACTCCGCAATCAGCGACTGAGCGACCAGGATCTCGACGGGAGAAGGCTCGTTGCTGTCGACGTTCTCGTCCAGGATGCCGTATCCCGCCACGGCCAGGACGCCCGCGCGCAGGATGTCTCTGAATCTCGCGATCAGGTCGACCAGGCCCTGTTCGTCCATCCAGACGGCGAGGAAGGCAAAAACGGGATAGGCATCCTTGAAGTACTGAGATCGGTTGCTCTTCCATTGCGACACATCAAGCCCAAAGGTCGCGCTGTACTCCTTCAAGATCTCTCGCGCCTCCTCGTCCAGCCCTCTGAATGCGGACAGGAGCCCTACATCGACCTTGAGATGCTTCAGCCATGTGAAGACAGCGCTGCGATCCGCCAGGAACGGCGCCATCACGGCCGCCCAGAAGGCCTCCTTGTCCCGATGATACACTTCCAGGATGGTTGGTGCGAATGCTTCAAAGGCAGGCTTGCGTCGCATCTGGCTAACTCCAATGGTCTAGGACTGCACGACGAGGCGGCTATCCTCTGCGCGCTGTTTGATCCCCAGCAGCATCTTGCGGGTCATCACGAACCCGATGGGGGCCAGGAAACGGGCTGGGTCGTTGTCCCCTTCGTCCAGCGACAGCCAGGCGGCCCTCACCCCTGGCCCCTCTTCCAGAGGGCGAGGGGAAGCTTGCCGGGCCGCGATCCATGCGCTGACCAGGGTGGTCTTGCCGCAGCCGGCCGCGGCCGAGATCAGGGTGAGCTTGCCGTTCAGGCCAGCGTCGAGCCGCTCGATCAGGCGCGGGCGCGACACGACCCTGGCGCGCGGCGCCGGCATGTACAACTTGGTGGCTAAGATCGGCGCGGGCATGGCACAATTATACGGCATACGCTGGAATACAGGAACGGCGCGCGCCATGCCCACCACGACGATTGTGACCCCGGCACTCGTTGTGCTACACTGCGGACAATTGAGCGGCACGGCATTTGCGCTTTCCCCAAGCCGGGCAAGCCGCATCCGCTCCCTCGTTAGTCAGGAGGCCGCCATGTCCTTGCCCGAAACGGATTGGAGGCAACTCACCCGCCTCAAGCCGCTGGCGCTGGAGCAGTTGTGCCGGCGCATTCTGGAGGAGGCGCAGGCCCTGATCGCTGCGCCCGGCGAGCGCGACTCGCACCGCGTCTATCTGGCGCTGTTCAACCACATCCAGAAGGGCGATCGGCTGATCGCCGACGGCTTCGACGATTGGAGCCGCTCGCGCGCCATTGATCACCTGGTCGTCTGGCGCGGGCACGACCTGATCACCGATGAGGAGTTCGCCGCCTTCAGCCCGGAAACCCGCGCGGCCGTGGAGTTCTGGCTGTCGGGACCACCATAGCCTGAGGAGTGCGCCATGCCCACCGAATCGCTTTTCGCCAACCCCTTTTCCCACGGCTACGCCCTGCTCGTCGGCGTGGGCGCGTGCGCGTACGCGCACTGATCCCTGCCGATGGTAGAAGAAGAAGCCTCCCCGATCCATTCCGCCAGCGCCTGTTCCGCCGCGGCCAGCGCCTGGTCGATGGTCTCGTAGCGCTCGTCGCTCTCCCAGATCATCCCGCGGATGTCCAGGACGCGCACCTGGGAGCGGCTGAAGTCATCCCGGCCCAGCTCGATCCAGCCGTCGCCGCGGCGACGATGCGCTGCGCGTCGCCGTTCACGCCGGCGTCCTGGCGCATGATGTCCTGGATCGATTTGACGAGGGTGGTGATAGACATGCAGGGTTAACCGTTCTCCTGACAGGTAGAAGTTCATCTTGCCGGCGTCCTCCGGCTGGAACGCGCCGATCTTCAGGTCGATAACCACGAAGCAACGCAGCCGGAAGTGGTAGAAGAGCAGGTCGAGATAGAAATCCTGGCCGCCGACCTCCAGGTGGTACTGGTTACCGATAAGCGCACATTGTGCCCCCACGGCAATTGTGCAACAACCTGTTGCACAAATCGCTCGTCCGGCCAGGTCTCGGCAAACGCCCGCATGTACTTCAGCTTGCGCGCCGAAAAGCCCTTCATGCCGGGAAAAGCCTGGCGCAGGTCTTGCGACAAGCGGTCGATCACCCTGGCGCCCCAGTTCTGGGCGTCCTGCTGGATCAAGATCTCGCGGCCGATCTGCCAGTAGAGCAGCACCAGCTCACGGTTGACGGACAACGCCGCCCGTGTCTGGGCGCTGCGGATACGCTCCTGCAGGCTGGCCAGGAGCGCAGCATAGCGGGGAGAGAGATCCAGCGTTGACGATGACATGGTCGCGCCTTTCACGCCGCCCGGCGAATTCCTGCTCGCTAAGCTGTTTCTTGTTCATGCGGAGTCCCTGGCCGCTGGAGAAGGTGGCTGCTCATGCGCTGCCTCCAATCTCTACGCTACTCGATCGAGTCTTGCGTTGCATCGACCGGCATTACACCACACGAGCAACGGCAACACGTCCTGGTGTCTTGCCGAGCTTAGCGCAGCGCCCTACGACTTACTTCGCAAGAGCGTTCTCCAGCGCCGCTGGCGGTGACGGTAGAAAACGTGGGCAAAGGCCCAGACCACTCCGGTCAGCAGCCCGGCCTGGATTTCGATCTCGTCGGTGTAGTGCAGTCTGCCATCCCCAAACGGCTGAAACCGAATGGTATGATTCCAGACCGGCGAGAGCGCGCCGCATTCCTTGCTCTCGATGCGGTTGGCCGCCCGGTCTATGCTGACGAGCGTGATGCGGTGTCCTCCCAGCGGCACAAGGCCAAAGAGATACAGCCGCAACGCATAGGTTTTGCCCACGACCCACTCGGTGTCGAGATCGCCTGCCACCAGCGGCTCGAAATGCAGGAGCGGCGCGGCCACAAAGCGCAGCGAGGCGGGGCGGCTGATCTCATCCCACAGCTGTTCAGCCGTACAATCGAAAACCGTCGAGATGCTCGCCAACACGACATACTCTCCTCGTCTTACTTGGGCGCGTTCAAAACGCGAAGCGCTTCAACACCCGCAACGCGCGTAGCGTGTTCCAGCGGCTGGGCTGGCCGGGGGTCTCCATGTCGAAGTACACCTGGCCGGCATGTTTGGCCTGCAACGGCCAGGACCCATCCTTGCGCCGTTTTTGCAGCAGGACATCCAGGGCGTCCTGCATGCGGGGATCGTACCCCACGCCGGCGCTCCCGAAGTAGTCCAGCGCCCGCAGGATGTCGTAGAACCAGCGCGAGGGGTAGGACAGCAGCAAGAAACGCGGGTTGATGACTTGGCCGGTGCGGTCGGAGCGGAACAGGCGATGCTGCAGCACG
>JAULUH010000013.1:0-1531 GCA_032111745.1 Anaerolineae bacterium
GGCGGCGATGTTCATAAACGCCGAGCTGCTGAAAAGCGCGCCCAGCGGCGTGCCGATCATGACCGCGTACAACCCCTGGAGGGGATTGACGCCGGCCAGGATGGCCGAGGCCATGGCATCGGGGATGTTGGCAACGCCGGTAGTGAGGCCGGCGATCAGGTCTGGGACCAGATTGCCGCGCGGCTTGGAAGGGGTGGGAGTTGCAGTCATAAGTGCTTATCCTTTGGGAGTTGCGGTTGTGTTGGCGCTCTGTGGACGCTTGAGATTCGCCAGAAGAATGTACCCGCTGATCAACAAGATCCACAAAGGGAAGACCAGCGGCGCCCAGTAGAAGAGTCCCTGGCTTAAGAGCAGCAACAACGCCAGCACCAGGCCGAGGTAGGCCATCCAGCGCGGGATGATGCCGGTGCGCAGCGAGAGCGTGCAGGTCGTGATCATGAACACGCCGGCCATCTTCATGGTGTAGACATTCATGATTTCATACGTCACCGTGCGGCCGAACGTGTACAGGCCGGACTCGATCAGCATGCTGGGGGTGGCTCCGTACAGTTGCAGGACGCCGCCGGCCACCGCCGCAGAGGCGAACAGCATGGCCAGAAACAGCAGGCCGCTGCCGAGAAACACCGTGGCGAAGAGACGGTCCTCATACTCTCCGAGGCGGTCGCGCACCACGCCGATGAACCACAGGAAGGCGATGCCGGCGAATGGCAGCAGGTTCAGAGCGAGCGAGACAATCCTCCAGCCGTCCGCCAGCCACTCCCCGGCATCCTGCGGGTCTTCAGGGACGGCTAAACGGACCAGCACCAGGCTGGTGATAAGCAACAGTGAAAACACGATCCCTGCGATAGCCGCCGCGCGCGGCGGCGTCAACTGCGAGCGAGTCAAGGCGCGTTCCTGCTCCATCATGATCCTCCTGTTAGTTGGTTCCGTTGTTCGAAATCGTACACCGCCGCGGCGACGCTCAGGTAAATGCGGTCCTCGCCGATCTCCGCCATGAGGCTGGCCTGGCGCAACCTGTCGCGGACGCTGCCGCGCACCTGCGCCAGCAGCACGTCGATGCCGATTTCATCCAGTTCGACGACGAGGTTTTTGAGCATGTCCAGGCTGGCGATGTCGAGATCGGCGCTGGCGCCCAGGTCGAAGAGCACGGCTAAAGGCGCCGGCTGGCTCGACGAGATCAAATCGAGAAGCTGGCTGCGCGCCACGTTGGCATTCAGGAAGTAGAGGGGCGCGTCGAGCCGTACGATGAGCAAGCCGGGGACTTGCAGGTTCTCCGGGTGGCGCGCGAGGTCGCCGTAAGCCGCCTTCTGGCCCGGCACTTTACCCAGGACCGCCAGGTACGGCCGGCTGGCCCGGTACAGGATGATGATCAGCGAGAGAAACACGGCAATCAACAAGCCGGTGAGCACATCGGTGCTGATCACGCCCAGCAGCGCCACCATAGCCAGCACGAAATCGACCCGGTTGGAGGTAAAATAGCGCCTGAGTTCGGGTACGTTCATCAGACCGATGACGGAGGCGATGACAATGG
>JAULUH010000014.1:0-18100 GCA_032111745.1 Anaerolineae bacterium
CCAGGGCCCAACGCCCGAAGCGTCCCCAGTTGCGCGTGGTCACCAGCCAACCCACGGCTAGCACCCCGTGCGCGATGGGGACGAGGAGACCGTAGAAGTGCAGGTAGATCGCCGCCGCCGTGGATAGGGCATAGCCCAGGACCACCCACCACCGCCGGCCGCCCGGACCGGCCAGCAGCTGCCACAACAGCCAACTGGAACACAGCCCGGTCGCCAGCAGGGAGCTATACATCCGCGCTTCCTGGGCGTACCAGACCTGGAACGCATTGGTTGCCAGCAGGAGGGCGGCAACCAGCGCTGCGCCCCGGCTGCCCAGGTCCGTGCCCAGCCGGTAGGCCAGGGCCACCGCCAGCACACTGCCTACCACCGAAGGGAAGCGCAGGGCAAAGTCGCTGGTGCCAGCCATGCCCAGCCAGGTGTGCAGTCCCAGGAAGTACCCCGGCATGTGCTCCACCGGCATGTCCCGCAGCATCACAGCCACCGGCTGGCTGCTCCGCAGCAGGCTGATCCCTTCGTCGCTCCACAGGCTCTGAAAATCGAGGTGAGCCAGGCGCAGCGCAAAGGCCAGCAGCACCACACCCACCATGGCCCAGGGGACAGCTCGCTGCGGTAGCCGCGCACTCACGGCAGGGTGACCTCACCCAACGGCACTGTGTCTTCGGGCAGGACCTGCCCGCCGGCCGCGGCTGCTACCAGCCGCTGGCCGGTGGCGGCATCGTACAGGCCCGCCACCAGCAGGTAGCTCCCCGGCACCAGGTCCTCCGGAATGGGAAGGGTGTGGTTGTCGACGACCACTTCCCCGGCCAGCCAGCGATCGGTCGCATATCCGCCAGCCGGCACTGCATCGGACTGTGCCACCAGCCGTCCTTCGCCATCCAGGAGATGCACGAAGGCTGTGTAGCTGGTGTCTATAGGCCCCAGGGCCTGCCAGGCCAGGGTGACGCCAACGGCCTGGCCCCCATCCGCACGGCTCAGCTCGTAGCCGGCAAGCCGCAACTGATCCCCGAACACGGCGCCGGCATCGTGGGCCAGAACGGGCACATCAAATCGCCGCGTCGACGGTGCCACCGCCAGCTCGGCCAGGGCGACCGGCTGGTCCACCACGCGCACCTGCAACCCATACGCTCCCGGCGTCGCATCGGGAGGCACCTGCAGGACCAGGCGGCGGCAGATGGTCTCGCCACCGGTCCACCTGCTGCCCGGTGCCGCCACCTGGCCCTCCCACAGGGTCTCTGCCCCCGCCTCCCCGGCCAGTTCGACCTGCACCGGGTAGCCTGCACTGCTGGGCTCCCCCTGCCACACCAGGTCCAGCACCATGGGCGCGCCCGGTTGCAGGTCGTCACCGCGTAGTTCATAGCCGCGCAGGATGAGGTCGCCCGCCACGGGCTGGTCGACGGGTATCGCCGGTTGCCGTTGCTCCACCGGCACCGACTGCGCCGGCAGGCTCAGCCTGCCTACCAGTGCCACGCTGCCAGGGACGTCCGCCCGCGGCAGTGGCGCGGTTCCGGCTGCCAGGTCGTACCAGCCGGCCACCGCCTTCACCTCGCCGTCCTCGGTGCAGGGAGGCAGAGGCAGGCGATAGCGCTCGACCACCTGCTCCCCTATAGTCCAGCCCTGGGTCGGGTAGCTGCCGTTGCCCGGTAGCTTGTCCAGCTGGCTCACGCGCTGGCCCGTGCGATCGATCAGGTGCACGAAGCTGGTGAGGCTGCGTTCCACGGGTTCATCCCCCAGCCAGGTGAGCGTGAACTCGCCACTTGCCGTGTCGATCACAGCGCCCTGGAGGTCAGGCGCCCCGGCAAAGCGCGCCAGGGGCTCCGGCAACGCAGCAGCCCCTGTTGTCTGATCCGCTGGAAGGCTTACCACGTGCAGCAACACGTTGCCCTGGGGATCCGTCACCTGCTCCAGTTGTGTACCAGGTAGGCGGTCGTGCAGCGCTGCGGCCGCGCCCGCCTGCTCCCGGGGAAACGCGTAGACGGCTCCCTGCCCGGCCGGGGGCAGCACGACCGTATCGGTAGTCTCGACCGACTTGAGCGCAGTGTCCCGGCGCAGGAACTCGATGGTGGCATGCTCGCCCCATAGCTGGGAGATGTAGACCTGGTTGCCGGCGGTCAGAGGCTCCAGGTAGGCCAGCGCGTCGAGCTTGTCCGCATCGTAGGCGTAGTAGGCCTCGGCCGCCTGCGGAAAGCGCCAGAAATAGTCGCGCACCGCCCAGGCCCCTCCTGCCACCAGGATGAGCGTCGCTGCTGCCCAGCCCACCGCCGGCAGCGACCGCCGCTCGCCCAGCCCGACGATGAAAGCCAGGCCCAGCCCGGACGCCACGAACACCGCTGGTAGCGCCGGCAACGTGCGCGAGAAGTTGGGCGCCATGTCGCTGAACACCGAGGGCAACAGCATGATGATGGACCAGATGGCCAACAACACCAGCGCGTCGCGGTCAGGGTCGCCGCGGCGGCCTATTCTGACGACCCACAGTGCCGCACCGATCACGAACGGAATAGATAACAGCGGATCGAACACCGGCCGGCCGGCCAGGTTGTGAATCCACTCCTCATCGCCCCGCACGTTGAACATGCCGAGCACCTCGAACGCATGCTGCACCAGGGCTCCCAGCGGCGAGCCCGCGCTGACCCGATCGGCAAACACCGACACCTCGCCGGGGTGGCCCAGGAAGAATTCCGGATGGCGCCAGAACTCCAGGCCCAGGGGCAGGAAGACCAGCAAGGCCACGCCCCCGGTCACCACCAGGCCAGGGATCGGGCCCGGCCAGCGCAGCCTCCGCCACTCCGGGTGCTGCCACAGGAGCCAGATGGCGAACGCGCCCAGCACCAGGGGCACCAGGCGTCCGGTGGGATTGTTCCACACGCCGAGGCCCGCCAGCGCGCCACTGGCCACGTAGGGCCACAGGCGGCCGGTGCTAACCCCGATCCAGAAGAAACCGAAGACTCCGCTCAAGATGAGCGGCATGAGGATGATACGGATGCCATAGTGGCTGAAGTGCAGGTGCCAGAAGCTTACTGCCAGCACCAGGGCGGTGAAGGCCGCAATCCGCCGGCTGTCTTGCCTCAACAGCGTTCTGACCAGCAGGTAGGCCACCGGTACCGTGACGATGCCCGCCAGCGTGGACGCCAGCCTCAGGGTCGTCAGGTTGAGCCCAAACACCGAACCCAGGGCCGCCTGGTAGTAGGTGTACAGCACCTCCCGGCCGCCGTTGGTCGGCAGGAACAGGGGCCGGTCCCCCGCCATCACCCGCGCCGCATCCAGCGCATTGTACGCCTCGTCGAACTGGAAACCGGGAGGCACTACCCCTAGCTGAAAGAAACGCAGGGCAGCGGCCAGGGCTGTGAGCCCTGCCAGCAATAGCCAGTCGCGTCGGTCGAGTTTGGTCACAGGCCGTATTGTATGGCAGCCTTAAGGATTCGCCAAAGCGTGCCACCTTCACCTGGTCCATGATCCGCCTGGGAACAAGCGTAAGCCGCTAGGAATAGTAGGAATAGGAGGAGGCGTTCGTAGTGAGCGCTTCAGCGCTTGGATGCCCCTGGAAGCTCCTATGGTATAATAGCCCCCGGTATGAACCGCACCGTCTTTCGCTGTCTGACCCTGGCCTTCCTGGTCGCTATCACCACTGCTTGCGGGCAGGTCATCACCCGGCCCACGCCAGCGCCCGCGTCAACTCAGGTCCTGGCTTCGGCCGAAACTGCCGCTGCGCCGGAAAAGCCCACCGCAACCCCCATACCCTACACGCCACCACCCACGTTCACACCCACCCTCACCCCGACTCCTGTCATCTACACCCTCGAAGCCGGCGATAACCTCTTCATCATCGCCGATAAATTCAACGTGCCCCACGACCTCCTGCGCGATGTCAACGGCATCACCAACGAGCGTGCGCTGCAGGTTGGCCAACAGCTGCTGATCCCCGTGGAGGGACAGGTGACGCCCCTGGAGCCGACGGCCACGGCCACGCCAACGCCGCTGCCCATGGCTGTGGACAATGTCTACTTCCATCCCAGCCCCCTTGGCGAGCTCACCGTGCTAGGGGAGGCCCGCAACACCGGCAGCAGCGATGTGGAGCGCGTCCAGGTCCAGATCACCCTCTACGACGCTGAGGATAACGTGCTGGGCTCGGCCAGCAACTACACCGAGCTGGAGTTCCTGGCGCCTGGCCAGCGCTCGCCCTTTGCCGTGCGCTTTCCCGAGGCCCCGGCGCAATTTGCCAGCTACGAAGCCCAGGTGCTATCGGCGGCGCCGGCCTATACCGGGTCTCTGCATCGTGACATCGAGGCCCGGGACGTGGCGGGCGAGCAACAGCCACGGGCGCCCCTGCGCCTGCAGGGCCGGCTGGTCAACGTCGGCGCAGACGAGGCCGTCGGCGTCATCGTCGTGGTTACGGCCTACGATCCCCTCGGTCGCGTCGTCGGCGTGCGCAGCGGGCCACCCGACCATAACGTCATCGCCCGCGGGGGCGAGACCGGCTTCGCCATGGAAATCGCCCCGGCCGGACCCGTGGTTACCTATACCATCCAGGCCGAAGGCCGCCGGCTGTTGCCCACGCCGGAGAGCGGTGGCTAGTGCGGAGGAACGCATGGTTCAGGCCGTGCCCAAGCGCATCCGTCTTCTGCGCCACCTTGCTCTGCTATTCCTCAACCTCTTCACCCACTGGGAAGTGCACGGTGCCGAGAAGATCCCGGCCTCAGGTGCGACCATCTACACCATGAACCACCTGCACTGGCTGGATCCGGTCATCGGCATCGCCCTGGTGCAGCGCCCGGCCAAGATGTTCGCCGCCGATAAGTGGGAGAATCGCTTTCTCATCGGCGATATCCTGCGCTGGTCTCAGCAGGTGATCTTCGTGGCCCGTGGTGAGGTGGATCGCCATGCCCTGGGCGAGGCCCTGCAGCTGCTCAAGGAAGGCGGCCTGCTGGCCATTGCCCCTGAGGGCACCCGCAGCAAGACCGGCGCCCTGCAAGAGGGCCATGAAGGACCGGCCTACCTGGCCTCCCGCTCCGGCGCCTGCATCGTCCCGGTGGCGGCCTGGGGCCAGGAGCAGGCTGTGGCCTGCTGGAAACGGCTGCGCCGCCCCCTCATCACCGTCGTCGTCGGCGATCCCTACCTGCTCTCCGGCACCCCCAACCGGGCCAAAGGGGAACAACTGCTGTCCTACACCGGCGAGATCATGCACCGCATCGCCGAACTGCTGCCCACCGAATACCGCGGCGTCTACGCCTGAACCGCGTCCACGATCTCTCCAGAGTCTCTTGTAGTGTAACCGATCTGATTGTACGGTGCGGGCCTCCGTCCTTCACAGGATGATATCCCGTTCCGGGATGATATCCCGTTCCGGGATGATATCCCGTTCCGGGATGATATCCCGTTCCGGGATGATATCCCGTTCCGGGATGATACGCCCGCCCAGTCCTGGCACCCGCGTGATCTGGCCTGTGCCCCGCGCCCCGCCACCCGCTTTGACCATGCATCCCCAGATTTCCGTCCAAGCGCATTCACGTTGCCCCCAAAGCTCTTTCATTGTCGCCCCATTCGCTGTCGTGTCTCCGCCTCTCCCACGCTACCCGCGCCCACTCCTCCAGGCTCAGGGTCTCGGCTCGCCGGGTAGCATCCACGCCGGCGGCCGCCAGCATCGCCTCAACCTGCTCTACCGGGAGGCTCAGGCCAGACTTGAGCGAGTTGCGTAGCTGCTTGCGCCGCTCGCCAAAGCCGGCCCGCACCACCTCGAAAAACGTCTGGACGTCTGGCACATCTACTGGCGGCGCCGGCCACGGCCGCAGCCTGAGGATGGCCGAGTCCACCTTGGGCACCGGCACGAACGCGCCCGCCGGGATGCGGGCCACAATCTCCGGCCGGGCATAGAACTGCACGCTGACCGCCAGCAGGCTCATCTCCGGGGGTCGGGCCACGATGCGCTGGGCCACCTCGCGCTGGATCGTCAGCACCAGGAGCTCCGGCGGCGACTCCATCGTCAGCAGATGGCGTATCGCCGCCGAGGTGATGTAATAGGGCAGGTTTGCCACCACCTTGAAGGAGGCCGGCCGGGAAACCAGCGTGGCCGGGTCCAGCTTCAAGATGTCCCCCTGGACTATCGTCACATTGTCGTGCCCGGCCAGGACCTCGCGCAGCACCGGCAGCAGTTCCTCGTCCAGCTCCACGGCCACCACCCGGCCGGCCCGGCTGGCCAGGCGCACCGTCAGCGTGCCTGCTCCCGG
The DNA here is from genome assembly GCA_032111745.1 of Anaerolineae bacterium. GTDB lineage: Bacteria > Chloroflexota > Anaerolineae > JAAEKA01 > JAAEKA01 > JAULUH01. The sequence goes on from JAULUH010000014.1 coordinate 6,219, forward strand.
ACCAACCTCCAGCACCACGTCCTCCGGCGTCAGCTCAGCCGCCGCCGCGATCCGGTCCAGGTGCACGGGGTCGGCCAGGAAGTTCTGCCCCAGGCGCTTCTTGAGGTGCAGGCCGTGCCGGCGCAGTAACTCGCCTAAGCGTACAGAGTCAGAGGACATGGTATTCCTTGGCGCACCTGACAATTTTGGCCATGCAAGCGGGAATCCCACCAGGGCGGAGTCGAGGCTTTAGCCGGTCCGGAAGCGAGTCTTCACCCGCCCAGGCCACCCCAACCTGCCTCCGCGGGTCCCCAAATCGGCGCGCACGCCCAACGACACCTAGCCCTCATCCTCGAGGCTGAGGACGGACATGAAGGCCTCCTGAGGTATCTCGACGAAACCCACCATCTTCATCCTCTTCTTGCCGCTCTTCTGTTTCTCCAGCAGCTTCCGCTTGCGCGTGACATCGCCTCCATATATCTTCTGGAGGACGTCCTTCCTGAACGCCTTCACATTCGCCCGGCTGATGACCTTGTTCCCGACCGCAGCCTGAATCGGCACTTCGAAAAGCTGGCGCGGAATGACTTCCTTCATCTTGCTGACCAGCCGTTGGCCCTTGCGATAGGCGTCGTTGCGGTGCACGATGATGCTCAGCGCGTCTACCGGCTGCTCGTTGACCAGCAATTCCAGCTTCACCATATCGGCCGGCCGGTATTCATCGAAATGATAGTCCAGGCTGGCGTAGCCCCGCGTACGGGCCTTCAGCGCGTTGTAGAACTCGGTCACGATCTCGGTCAGGGGGATCTTATAGGTCAGCAGCACGCGGCGCTGGTCGAAGTACTCCTGACCCTGGAACTCGCCCCGGCGAGATGTTGCCAGGTCCATCACCATGCCGATGTAGTCGGTGGGCGTAAAGACCTCGATCTTCACCCATGGCTCACGAATCTCGCCGATGAAGTTCGGCTCCGGTAGCTCGGCCGGATTGTCGATCACCATCTCACTGCCGTCAGTCTTGGTCACCTGATATTCTACGCTCGGCGCCGTGAAGATGATATTGAGGTCGTACTCCCGCTCCAGCCGCTCCTGGATGATCTCCATGTGAAACAGCCCCAGGAAGCCACAGCGAAAGCCAAAGCCCAGGGCCTGGCTGGTCTCAGGCTGGTACACCAGCGCCGCATCGTTTAGCTGCAGCTTCTCCAGAGCGTCCCGTAGCAGCCCATAGTCCTCGCTCTCGGCCGGATACAGCCCCGCGAACACCATCGGCTTCATCGGCCGGTAGCCCGGCAGCGGTTTCTCCGCCGGCTGTTCCGCCGTCGTAATCGTGTCGCCTACGGCCAGGTCGCGCACGGTCTTCAGGCCCGTGGCTACGTAGCCTACCTCCCCTGCCTCCAGCATGGTCACAGGCTTCATGACCGGTGCAAAGATCCCGATCTCGATCGGCTCGGTGCGGACACCCGTCGACATCAGGCGCAGCGCGCGGCCAGGCTCGATGGCGCCATCCACCACGCGCACATACGCCACCACCCCCTTGTAAGGGTCGTAGTGGCTGTCGAAGATCAGCGCCCGCAGCGGCTGGTGGCGGTTGCCGCGCGGCGGCGGCACATGCTCCACCACCGCCTCCAACACGGCCGGGATGTTGGCCCCCTCCTTGGCCGACACCCGCACGATATCCTCCGCTGGGGTGCCAATCAGATCCTCCAGCTCCTGCGCCACCTCGTCCGGCCGGGCTGCCAGGAGGTCGATCTTGTTGATCACCGGGATGATCTCCAAATCGGCCTCCATCGCCAGGTACAGGTTGGCCAGGGTCTGGGCCTCGACGCCCTGGGTGGCGTCCACGACCAGCAACGCGCCCTCACAGGCCTGCAGGGCCCGGCTAACCTCGTAGGAGAAGTCCACGTGGCCGGGCGTGTCGATCAGGTTCATCTCATAGACCCGGCCGTCGGCCGCCGTGTGGATCATGCGCACCGCCGAGGCCTTGATCGTGACCCCCTTCTCGCGCTCCAGGTCCATCGAATCCAGCACCTGCTCCTTCATCTCGCGATCGCTGAGGGTGCCGGTAGTCTGTAGCAGCCGGTCGGCCAACGTGCTCTTACCGTGGTCAATGTGGGCGATGATGCAGAAATTGCGGATGTTTGCCTGGTTCATGCTCGACGGAGTCTCCACAGGGGTGGGCACGCGTAGGATTGACCACATCGGTGATGGGTCCCGCGACAGGGGATTATACTCGATCTGCCGGCAAACTGGAAGAAGTGGCCGGTGCAACCGGCTCGACATAGCTCAACCGGCTGGGAACTTAGCGCCCTGCAAAGTCATTTTGGAAATTCCGTACCCTGTGCTACAATTCTAAACTATGGCACAGACCCCATGGTCTGTGAATGTTCAGCTCGTCCCGGAGGCACCATGACCAAAGAGAGCATTGTCGACGCTTCCGTCCCCAGTGCTGGCCGGATCTACGACTTCATCCTAGGGGGACACCATAATTTCGAGGTGGATCGTCAGGCGGCACAGATGATCCTGCAGAACTTCCCATTTGTGTCGAAGATGATGCGACTGCAGCGCTGGTGTTTGCAGGACATCGCGCGGGAGCTAACCCAGGTCCGCGGCTATGAAGCCATTGTCGACTTTGCCTCTGGCCTGCCTACCCAGGATCACCTGCACTTCGGCGTTCCCCCAGGTATCACGGTGATCTACTCCGATTATGATCCTGTTGTCGTGCAGTACGCGCAGGAGATTCTAGGAGATACGCCGAACGTCCACTTCTACGAAGCGGACGCGCGCCGGCCGGAGGAGCTTTTGCAGCGGCCTGAGGTCGAGACCATGCTTTCTGGTAAGAAAGTCGCCCTGATCTCCTGGGGCGTCGGTGCTTTCATGACCGATGAGGAATTGACCCATGTCGCGCGAAGCCTCTATGACTGGGCAACGGCAGACATGTGCTGGGTCTTCAACGCTCAAGCTGCCGATTTCAATCCCGACCATCCGGCCGCAGGACCGATCCTGCAAATGTACCAGCGCATGGGAACGCCGGTACAGTTTCGCTCCCTGGACAGATATCTGGAGTTGCTTGAGCCCTGGAAGCCAGATGCTGGAGGCTTTGTCTCTTTGCTGGAGTGGCACGGACTCGATCAATCGGAGATGAGTAATGAGGAGCGAAACACCTTCGGCCCAACTGGTGCGGGCTATGGAGGCTTTCTGATCAAGTGAGGTTGGAGATGCCTGCTAGCACACCGAGCAACTCCCTGGCGGACCATCTCGCAGAGCCTGTCTTGGCTGAAGCACTTCAACACTCTCTTCGCAGCACACTCTTCTCCAGCGGCTTGACCGTCTCGCCCCGCCAGGTAAACAAAGTCGGTGCGGATATCGCTTCTGCGTTTCTTGTGTTCTTCGAGAATCAGGATGTGACAGCCGTTCAGGCTGATGGCAGCCGGCTCGCTCATGCCGGCCTGGGGCACCGGTCGATCCTGACCATGACCGAAACCCTAAGGCAGGTCTGCCGCGAGAAATCCAACCCCTTGTTCGATCTGCCCAACGTCGCCGGCGTTTACGTGAACGCCCTGTTGGAGGGCTATATGGCCGGCCGGGAGGAGCTGGTCCTCCAGGAACAGCAGCGCACCGTGCAGGCCTATATCCGGGCTTCCGCTCAGCGCGAGGATGAAACCGGTTGACCCTCCCGCAATTGGTTGTGGAACAGATAGACCGGCCTGAGCTGGTTGCTCGCATCGAGCGGGTCCTGCGTGAGACCCTGTTTACCAGCCGGGCCTATATTCGTCCCTCCGATGTGAAGCGTCTCGCCGATATCGAAGCAGACGCTTTTGTTGTCTTTCGCAATGACCTGAACGAGGCGGCAGTGATTGCCCACGGGGCCGAGCTCTGCCGGCAAGGCCTGGGCGACCAGGCCATCTTGCGCTTGGGACAGGTACTGCGCGAGTTCTGTGGCAGCGACAGCTGGAATGGCCAGTCTGTGCTATGCTCAGAGCTTGCCGAAACCTACCACCGCCTGCTAATGGTCGGTTTCTTCCGCGCCCACGAGGCTATCATCCTCGAGGAGCAGGAACGCATTCGCTCCGCCGTGCAGAATACCCTGCATCGCTACAACCTGCAGATCGCCGCCGCCTCCGGCATCGCCCGGGTCACTACCTCCATGCTGGACCTGGGCGACCTGCTGACGACGGCCGTAGACCTGATTGCCGAGCGCTTCGAGCATGACTACGCCGGGATCTACCTGCTGGATGAGTCCAAGCAGGCCGCCGTGCTCCGGGCTGCCACCGGCCTGGAAGGGCGCAAGCGCCTGGCCACCGGACATCGCCTGAAGATCGGCGGCCCGGCCACGGTGGGCACCAGCCTCCTGACTCGTTCCTATGTCCTGGTCAACGACGTGGATCAGGAGCCCGCTCGCCTGGAGAGCTCCTGGGTCAGCAGGACTCGCTCGGAGCTGGTCCTCCCCCTGTTGACCCACGGCCAGGTGGCCGGCGCGCTGACGGTGCAATGCCAGCGCCCGGCTGCCTTCTCCACCCAGGACGTGCCCGGCTACCAGATCATCGCCGACCAGCTGGCCAGCGCCATTGAGAACGCCCATCTCTACGCCGATACCCTGCGCCGGGCCAACGAGCTCTCCGAGGCCTACGGGCACCTCAAGGAGCTCGACCGGCTCAAGGATGAGTTCCTGCGCAACGTGTCCCACGAGCTGCGTACCCCCCTCACCCTCATCATCGGCTACACCGAGCGCCTGGCCAGAGGCAACCTGGGGCCGCTCAACAACGAACAGCAGAACGCGGTCGACGTGGTCGTCCGGTCCTCACGCTCATTATTGTCCCTGATCGAAAACCTGCTGTCCATGGCCGAGATGCGGGCCCGCAAGATATCCACCGCTCCCGTCTCGGTGGCGGAGCTTGTCGAGCTCACGGTCAGTGACTTCAGGCTGCTCACCGAGGGCAAGGGGATCACGCTGCGCGCCGAGCTCGTACCTGCGGACCGCCTGCCCAAGGTGGCGGTCCAGCCCGACCATGTCCGCCGCATCCTGGATAACCTCTTGAGCAACGCCGTCAAGTTCACCCCCAGCGAGGGTGAAATCGTCGTGCGCGTCTGGGGAGCCGATGGCGCGGTGTTTCTGGAGGTGGCCGACACAGGCATCGGCATCCTCCCTCAGGAGCAGGAGCGCATCTTCGAGGCCTTCTATCAGGTTGATGGCTCCATCCGGCGCCGCTTTGGCGGCACCGGCATCGGCCTGTCCCTGGTAAAGGACCTGGTGCTGAACAACGGGGGCTCTATCAAGGTCGCCAGCGCCGGCCCCAACCTTGGTAGCGTCTTCACCGTCAGCTTGCCGGCTGTCGACGGGTAGATCTACCACTACGCGCCAACTCCGCCTTCCCCCTCCCCCACCACGGCTTTCCCGTTAACCCTTCGGCAACCCCAGGCGCCGGCGAAAGTCGGCCACCGTGGCCGCCAACCCCTCTTCCAGTCGCACCACCGGCCGCCACCCCCCCAGGATCCGCTCAGCCTTGCGAATGTCGGGCTCGCGCTGTCTGGGGTCGTCCACCGGCAATGGCTTGTATACCACGCCGCCCGGGTTCCCGGTCACCGCATTGATCACCTCGGCAAACTGCCGGATGGTCATCTCGCTGGGGTTGCCGATATTGACCGGGTCCGCTTCATCCGACAGCAACAGCCGCACCAATCCCTCCACCAGGTCACTCACGTAACAGAAGCTGCGGGTCTGTGAGCCATCTCCATATACCGTCAGCGGCTCCTGGTGCAGGGCCTGGAAGATGAAGTTGGGCACGACGCGGCCATCGTTGATGCGCATGCGCGGCCCGTAGGTGTTGAAGATGCGCACGATGCGCGTGTCCAGTCCATGGCTCCTGTGATAGGCCATGGTCATCGCCTCCGCGAACCGCTTGGCCTCGTCGTAGACTCCGCGCGGCCCGATCGGATTGACGTTGCCCCAATAGGTCTCGGGCTGGGGATGGATCAGGGGGTCGCCATAGACCTCAGAGGTGGACGCCAGCAGGAAGCGCGCCCCCTTGGCCCGGGCCAGCCCCAGGGCCTTGTGAGTGCCCAGTGCCCCCACCTTCAAGGTCTGGATCGGGTAGGTCAGGTAGTCCACCGGGCTCGCCGGTGACGCGAAGTGCAGCACGCCATCCAGGGACCCCTCGACATAGATGTACTCGGTGACATCGTGGTAGATGAATGTGAAGGTCCGGTTGCCTGCCAGGTGCGCGATGTTGTCCGTCGACCCCGTGATCAGGTTGTCCATGGCGATCACGGTGTGCCCATCAGCCAGCAGCCGGTCGCACAGGTGCGACCCAATAAACCCGGCCCCGCCGGTAACGAGGATGCGCATACGAGAAGTCTCCTAATGCTGATGCTCTCAAGACCGGTCCAGTCTTCTGAGACTGGACCAGTCTGCGCCCGCCATTATAGCCCCACCCCATCAGCCCGTCCAATGCTGCACCGCCGCGGACGCCCCCTAACCCTCGGCCTCCCCCTCCACGCTCAACCGGTTGATGATCCCCAAGCTCAACATAAACAGAATCATCAGGTCCACCAGGAACACCGAGTTGTCGATCAACCCATGGGCCAGCGTGGCTACCAGCGAGGCCATCAACCCCAACAATAGCGCCCTGCCGTCGCCATCAGCGGCGCGCTGTGCCCGCCAGCCCCGGCGAAAGGCCGCCACGAACAGCCAGATGCCCACCAGCAACCCCGGTAAGCCCAACCGCGTGGCGAAGTCCAGCGCCACGTTGTGGGGATGGCTCAGGTTCAGCTCCTGCCAGGCTGCCGGCAGCACGTAGCGCGTGCGGTAGGCATAGAGAAAATTGTCCGGGCCTACCCCCAGCCATGGATGGTCCAGGCCCATAGCCCACGCCCCCCGCCATAGCTGGAGCCGGAAGAAACCGCTGCCCTCCTGCATATCCACAAGGCTGCCGAAACGCTCGGTACGGAACAGGGGCAGCATGGCCAGCAGCCCAGCCGCCACCAGGCCCAACGCCACGAAGCGCCAGCGACCGCCAGCCGCGAAGCCCAGGAAAAGCACCGCCGCCGGCAGGCCCAGGATCAGCGCGCCTCGGCTGAACGTCAGCAGCAGGGCGACGACCATGGGGATGCCCAGGAGCGCAGCCACCAGCCGCTTGTGGCGGTCTGCAGCCAGCAAGGTGACACCCAACAGAATTGGCAGCGTATGGCTGAGGTATAGCGCCAGGTTGTTGGGCGAGCCAAACGGGCCGCGCACGCGCGTCACCCCGTCGACCGCAATCACGCCAACACCACTGGCGGCCTGGTAGATGCCCCACAGCGAAACTACCAGGGCACCCAGGGCGATGCCCCACGCCGTGGGCCAGGGACTGAAGCGCCCGCCGGGAAGCTCACCCGGCCCCAGGCGCACCAGGCCATAGGCCATCACCCCGCCCAAAAAGACCGTGCGCAACTCCCGTAGGGCGACGCCCGTGTGCTCTGCCGCTGCCGTCGACAGCACCGCCACGCCGGCCAGCGCCACCACGGCCCAGTCCAGCCCATTGGCCTGGACCCGGGCGCTGCTCGCGCCCGGGTCCCCGGCGCCCGGCGCGGCCAGCCAGCGCACCACCCCATGCACTGCCAGCGCGGCCACGGCCAGCCAGCCCACCATCTCGGTGGGCGAGATCGGGCGCCCCAGGACCGCGACCGGCACGAGGAACAGCGGCGCCACCGCCGCCAACAGGGGCGGCCCCAGGGCCGGGAAGACCACCAGCAGCCCGAACAGCGTCGCCAGCGCCAGCACCTGCGGAATCCCGGCCAGGACCGCGACCAATCCTGCCAGGCCCGCCAGCATCAGGTAACGCCCGGTAGGGGGAATAGCCTGGAGCCGGCGTAGCCCGGCGTCTGCGCTTGCGCCAGCCCGCCGTGCCCCGCCGCTCAGCGTGGCATAGACCCTCGGAATGCTCCCTGCCATCAGGGCGCTGCCAGCCAGCACCAGCAGCCACGGCAGCCAGGCCCCCCACGGCCAACCGGCTGCGTCCTCGGTGCTCCAGACGATGACCTCGCGCAATGGCCATTGATCCCACCCCCCCGTGGCCACAATCTCCGCCACGTGCGTCCCGGCGGGCAGCCCATCGGCGACGGTGACCACGCTCTCCGCCGCCAGGGGGTCGTACAGGACCAGGGTGCCGGCCGGTAGCGCGTTGGCCGGCCGCCCGTCCACGGTGATGTCCAGGGTGGCCCAGTAACCACCCCGCCCGACCCTGAGGGCCAGCCCGGTCCCGTTGAACGGTATCCGGATGCGGTTGTTGCCTGCCTGCGCATCCACCGGGGGATCGGCTGCCTCCGCCGTCACTCGCCAGCCACCTTCGAACGTGATGCCTGGGGCGCTGGGAGCCCACCTGCCTGGTCCCAGCGGCTGGACATCCTGCAGCCAGCCCTGTAGGCTGCGCAGCACCTCCCGCGGCCTGCCCTCAGGATCGACCAGGGCGAAGCCCCAATGGGGGTCAGGCGGGGACTGGGGAGGCTGCCACCACGCCCAGCCCAGGCCTCCCACCCACGGCCAGTGTGCCTGGGCCCACGTGGCCGCTTCTTCAGCCCACCGCGCCTGCGTAGCCTCGTCTACACTGCCCCAGGTACTGTCCTGCGTGGCCTCCGCCGCAATGTCGCTGTGCCAGCCATATGCCAGTAGCCATAGCGGTGTCCCACCGTCGCCATGGTCCGCCATCACCTGGCGCAGCAGTTCGGCGCGGCGGAAGTTCAGGGCGCCAGCCGCCGGCGCCGCCTCCGGTGGCTGCTCAAACCCATAGGGTTGCCCGGCTACGCCGTCGAACCAGCCGGCCGCTCCCGCGCCATACAGATCGGCCAGGTATCCGAGTTCGCTTTGATTTATCCCCCCCGCCTCGGCGTTGGGCGCCAGGCTGGCCAATAGCACCTTGGCCTCAGGGTCGGCCGCCCGCAGCTGGATGGCAGCTTCACGCAACAGCCCGGCATAGGCCGCAGCATCCACCGGACGATTGCCCCAGTGCGGCGCAATGTTGGGTTCATCCCATACCTGGTAGAACTGGACGCGGTCCCCATACCGGGCGGCGAATGCGCCGGCAAAAACGCCGAAGTCCGGCCAGCGCTGCGGCGGCGCCAGCGCGTTGTCCGCGTCCTCGGGCGCCCTCACCCACGCCGGAGAGCCATCCAATACGGCCACCAGGACCAGGCCCCGGCTGGCCACCTCGTCCACGATCTCATCCCAGCGCTGCCAGTCGAATACCCCGGGCGATGGCTCGAGCACGTCCCAGGCAAAACGCTGGCGCACCCAGCTGAAGCCTGCCGCCCGCACGTCTGCCAGCACGTCCGCCCGCTCCCTGTCGTCGTAGCGCTCCAGGGCCACGTTGACCCCCAGCCCGGGCCACAGGCGAGGCGCGCCGGCATCGGGCTGCGGGGCCAGGTCCATCGCCTGGTTCAGCCCGCGCGCCCCCCATAGCACGCCGGCCGCCACCAGGATCAGGCCCAATACGCGGAGGAGACGCCTGCTCATCGCTGGCTGCGGCTGCAACCCACTGCTGGAGATGGGAGACGCTGGAATTGAGCCATGAAGGAAGATCCCTGCCGCAACTGACAGCGCTGGCGATCGACTGCCAACGCGCTATGCTACCATAGGGCCTGGCGTTTTGACGAATCCCTTGACTTCGGCTACAATCATCCTTCGGTGGCCCGCGCCCTGGATTGCGGGGAGCGGGCTTATCGCGTTGCGTACTTATCCACCGGACCTCAGTCTCCGGTGTCACAAGGAGGCCAAAACAGGTCGTATGGAGAAATACACGTTAACTGTCCAGCCCCGCCAGGAGACCGGCCACAAGGTGCGCCACCTGCGTGCCGAGGGCTGGGTCCCGGCGGTGATCTACGGCGGCGGGCAGCCCAGCCAGCCCGTTCAGGTGGATATGGCCGCCATGGATCGGCTGCTGCACCGGGGCGGGGCTACCCACCTGATCGAGCTCGAGGGTCCATCCTTGAAAGGGACCCGCGTGCTGATTCGTGAGATCCAGCGCCATCCTGTACGCCGATCCCTCATCCACCTGGACTTCGTGCGGGTGTCAAAGGGCAGCAGGATCCGCCTGGAGGTGCCCCTGGTGCTGGTGGGTACGGCACCGGTGACGTCCGGTGGCGCCATTGTGTTGCTCAACTCTAACACCGTCGAAGTCGAATGCCTGCCGGACGATCTGCCGGAGAGCATCGAGGTCGATGTGTCGGTCCTGGAGTCTGTCCATGACCGCATTACCTTCGCCGACCTGATCCTGCCGAAAGAGGTCCAGCTGGCCGGCGATCACGGCGACGAGCCAGTGGTGAGCGTCACGATCCCGCGCGCGGTGGCCCATGAGGTCGGGGAAGAGGCCGAGGAGGTAGCAGAAGGTGCCGAGCCCGAGCTGATCGAGCGGCGGAGAGGAGAGGAGGAGGACTGATCCTCTTTGTCCCCCCACCCTATCCCAGGGAGATGCCGATGTTGCGGGCCGTCTGCACCAGGTCGCAGTCCAGGGGTACCGTGCGCGGCACCTGCGCAATGCGTTTGAAGGAGATATGGGTCAGGTGCTCGCCGCGCAGCACCACCATGCGGCCCAGCCGGCCCTCTGCCACCAACCTCACCGCCGCCGCGCCAAAACGGGTCGCCAGCACCCGGTCCGTGCTGCTCGGTGCACCACCCCGCTGCACGTGGCCCAGCACGGTCACCCGGATGTCATAGTCGTGGCCCCCTGAGCCCTCGGCCCGGCGCTGCTCGTGGCGTTCCTCCAACAGCTCCGCCAGGTAATTGCCGATGCCGCCCAGGCGCTTCTTGCCCCCCATCACGGCCGACAGAAACACCGGCTCCCCATCCTTGGGACGCGCGCCCTCCGCCACCACCACGATGGCCGACCGCTGCACCTCCGTGAAGCTGCGCTGCAGCCGCTCGTGCACTACCTCGACGTCAAATGGATGCTCGGGGATCAGGATGATGTCGGCACCCCCCGCCAGCCCCGCGTGGAGTGCGATCCAGCCCGCGCTGCGCCCCATCACCTCGACGATCATCGCCCGGTGATGGCTCTCAGCCGTCGTCCGCAACCGGTCGATGGCATCCGTGGCTATGTTCACGGCCGTGTCGAAGCCAAAGGTGTAGTCGGTGCCATCTACGTCGTTGTCGATGGTCTTGGGCACCCCAATCAGCGGCGCACCCATGTCGTATAGCTCCCGGGCGATCCGCATGGTGCCGTCCCCGCCGATGACGATCACAGCATCCAAATCCAGCTCCCGCATGCGCTGTAGGACGCGCGGCGTGACGTCCAGCGCCATGCGATCCCCCTCCTGGCGCTTGGTATACAGAAACGGGTTGGCATGGCTGGCCGCACCCAGGATGGTCCCACCCTGGGATAGGATGCCGTAGACCGCCGCTGTCGTCAGGGGGATAGCGTGGTTCCCCTCCTGGATCAGTCCCTCAAAGCCATCTTTGATCCCCAGCACCTCCCAGCCGTAGCTCAACACGGCCGTCTTCACCACGGACCGGATCACCGCATTCAGGCCCGGGCAGTCGCCCCCGGACGTTAGCACGCCGATGCGCCTGATCGCCTGGCTCGGCTGATGATCGGGCATGGTCATGGCCCCTGGGGGAATACCTGCTGCACCCACTGCAGCGGATCGACGGCCACGCCGTGCAGGCGCATCTCCCAATGCAGGTGGTTGCCGGTGCTCAACCCGGTGGTGCCCACCAGGCCAATGAGGTCGCCCGGCTTCACACTCTGGCCTGCGCTCGCCACCAGCTGGGACAGGTGCCAGTAGCCCGTGTACTGCCCCGCACCATGGTCGATGACCACGGCGTTCCCGCGCACGACCAATGGCTCAGCCAGCACGACGGTGCCCGCCGCCGGGGCCACCACAGCCGTGCCTTCAGGCGCCGAATAGTCCTGCCCCGCATGGAAGCTGTTCACCGGCCCCCC
>JAULUH010000015.1:0-41372 GCA_032111745.1 Anaerolineae bacterium
GTAATCAGTACATCCGGGTAAACCTGTCGCAGCACAGACTCTGCGGCCGCCAATTTGACCGGGTTGGTGGAGCCCACGGCCACCTGGCCAACCGGCCCCTGGTTGTCCTGGGCGCGAGTCATGCCGGCACCTCCCCGGGTTGGCCGGAGCGATCATGCCGGGCCAATAACCGTTGGGCCAGGCCAGCGCTCCAGGGCGAGCGCCAGGGATGGCTGCCAACAGTCTGCCAAAACTCGCCCAGGTTGCGCCGGCCGGCCTCCTCGTAGCCGGCGGCCTGGATCAGCATGTCCAGGCGATCGGCGTCACGGGCCAGCTGAGCTTCGATGGTGGTGCCGGCCTCGAACTCCTCCCACAGCGTCTGCCAGGCAGGTGCAAAGGGCAGTCGGGCCAGGATATCTGCCAGGGCCTGGCGCTCAGCTGCCTGCTTGGCGCCTGGTGGCAGATAGTTACTGGCTGGACCTGGCAAGTCGCCGAGCACCGACTCGGCCAGGTCGTGTAGCAGGCACATGGACAGCAGCCGGCCCACATCCACCGGCTCCTGGTGCAGCTCTGCCAGGGCCAGGGCCACCAGGGCCACTCCCCAGGAGTGGGCGGCCACGCTCTCTGCCTCGCCGGCCGGCACCCCGCGTAGCAGCCAGCCGGCCCGAGGTATTCCCTTCAGCCGTACCATGGCACCGGCCAGGCTATCCCATTCCACAGCCGGCGGATGACCAGGAGTGGCTTCAGGCGGCATGAAACGTTGGGACACTAATCCTTACTCCAACAGGTGCAGGCGCAGCAGGTTCAGGGCAGCGTTGCCGGACCAGCGCCGGGCCAGCTCATCTATGCCGCCGACATCGAAGCGAGTCACCTGAACCCCATCAGCCGTGGCCAGGGCCACAAAGGTCTCGCCGCGATAGGATCCGTAGGGCCCGGCTGCCGGGTCGAGGGTGCCGCAGGCAGCCAGCGCCAGGCTGGCCTCGCCACCGCCCAGCAGCCAGCGAGCGCAGCGCTCCGCAGCCTGCGGGCTGACCAGGGCCGCACCCTCCAGGGGCAGCAGGCCTGGATCGTCCACCACCCGCGCCAGGCGCACCACGTGGCTGCCCTCAGGCGCCGACAGCATCCTCCGGGCCAGGTCGCCGCCCGTGTTCGTCTCCAGCAACGCCAGCGTCTGTCCTGCCCGGCCCAGGAGGCGCACCACCGCGCCCTCCAGTGGCTCCTCACCTTCCCCATAGATGGCGTGGCCCAGGCGGCTGTGGATCTCCCCGGCCACCTGGTCGATCATGGCCTCGGCTTCGGCGGCGCCGGCCGCCCGGGCGGTGATGCGGATATCCACCTGGCCCAGGTGTGCGGCCAGGCCAACCGTGGGGTTGCTCATGCGCATATAATCCTCGATGCGGGCATCGATCACGCTCTCCCCCAGCCCGACCGTACGCAGCACCCGGGCCTTGATGGTCACCCTGTCCGGACCCAGTCGCTCGGCCAGCAGGGGCTCCACCGACTCCTGCATCAGGTGCTTCATCTCCCGCGGCACCCCGGGCAGGCAGATCAAGAGGGCTGGCTGGCGGTGGGGGCGCTCCACTTCGACGACAAAGCCCGGTGCCGTCCCCACAGGGTTTGGTATTGGCTGCGCGCCTACCGGCAGGAAGGCCTGGCGCCGGTTGTTTTCCCCTACGGTGCGGCCCCAACGGGCAAACAGGGCCTGGATGCCGGCCCAGCACTCCTCGTGCAGGGCAAGCTCGCGGCCAGTGGCCTGTGCGGCGGCGTCGCGCGTCACGTCGTCCACGGTGGGCCCCAATCCGCCGGTGACCAGCACCAGGTCGGAGCGTTCCAGACCCTGCCGCATCACCGCGGCGATGCGCGCCAGGTTGTCGCCCACCGAGGTCTTGTAGAATACGTTGACTCCCAGGTCGCGCAGGCGTCGCGCCATCCAGGCTGCGTTGGTATCCACGATCTCGCCGAGTAAGATCTCGGTGCCCGTGGTGATTAGCTCAGAATCCATATGGTGGACGGCCGGGCTAGCGCATCAGCTGCGCCTGGGAGCGAATCTGGCGCAGCCGCGCGGCCAGCTCCTGGTCGGCCTCGCCCTCCAGTTGCTTGATCAGGGCCCCCATGGTCTCGATCAGCTGATCCGTGACCTGGTCCCGGCGCTCAGACAACAGCTTGCGGGTCTCGCCCGGGTACTCGGCGTTGAGCAGCTGGTTGATGAAGGTGAACTCAGGGGGGGCATCTTCCTGGATGGCCGCCACCGCCGCGTCCCACACCTCCTGCATCCGGCGCACGGCCGCCGTGGCACCCTGGCGCTCGGCCTGGTCCAGGTTGGCCGCCAGCACGCTCAGGAAGTTCTGATCGATCAGTGCGGCCCGTTCGGACACCGCCTGGCGGATGTCGCTGGCAGCCAGGATTTCGGACAGCAGCTGCGACGACTCCTGCAGGATGGCCTGCTGCAACTGGTCCAACTGCTGGGTAAAGGCGAGGATGTGGCTGCGCAGGTCCATCAGGCGCTGGGCCTCGACCTCGTTGCCTTGCGCTTTGGCGGACTCTGCGCGCTGGGTCAGCTCTTGAAAGAAGCCATAGTCGGCCAGGGGGCGGCCGGCAGTGATCAGGGCATCGACTACCCGGTCGTTCTCTGCGGCCACCACCATGTCCAGCAGCTGGCTGGGCGTGGTATTGGCCTTGAGCTGGGCCACGGCGGCGCGTTGCTTCTGCACACCCTGGCCCCAGGTGGTCAGCTCGATCAGGCGTTCGCGCAGCTGCATCAGGCTGGCTACGCTCTCCTGGTCGCCGGAGGACGCCGCCGAGCTGGCCAAGGCCTGCAGCAGGCCGAAGAACTCGTCGTCCATGTCGGCATCACGGTCGGCCGCCAGGATGCGCAAGCCCTCAGGATCCTGGAGGGCGATCAGGGCCTGCTCCAGCAGTTGCAGCTGGCGTCGCTGGCGATCGATCATCTCCCGGGTAACGCCCTCGTGCTCCAGGACTGCCTCCAGCAGGCTCTGATAGGAGAGAAACTGCTTGGGGGTCAGCATGTAGCCACGCCGCGCCTCGGGCGGCAGGCCGTCCATGAGCCGTTTGCTGAGCTGGCCGATGACCTCCTGCTGGCGGTTGACTCCCACCTGCTCAGGCACGTAGATCCCCAGAAAGCTGTGCGCAGGATCGTGATAGAGCAGCGGCGAGGAGATGGCCCCCCCCGTGCCGCAGCGCGGGCACACAGCCATGTTGAGCTGTCCACTCAGCAGGATCGACTTCAGCACGGGGTCCTGGCCCACGTCGACGATACTGAATACCTGAACGGGGTAAGGGGTGCCGCAGTTCGGGCAGTTGATACCCACCAACTGGGGCGGGAAGGCCAGCTTGATCTGCTGTCCCGCCATCTCCGATGGCGCCTCTGGCTGCAGCTCTTCCGGAGCGGCGGCCTCGACCGAGGGAGCAGGTCCCACGGCAGGCGTGGACTCCTCGGCTGGCGCCTCAGGGCGCTCGCTGGCGGGCTGGCGGGCTGGTCGATAACCTTTGGGGGTAAGAATAGTCACGGAAAAACCTCTTGTCTTCGAGTTTAAAAATCTCGCCTGGGGATCGTTGGCCGTCCGCATTGTACCGCAGGTCGCAGGTGATGTCGAACTACGCCGGGCCCGCTAGAGATCTCTGGCCAGCACCCCTCAGCGCTGGCAGCTAGCCTGGCCCCAGGGTCAGGCTTGGAGCAGGATGTTGTCGATGAGCCGGGCGCGGCCGATACGCACCGCCATGGAGACCAGAACGGGGCCGTCGACGTGATCCACCTCGACCAGGGTCCGGGCATCGGCGATGCTCACGTAGTCCATCTCGGCCAGGGGCTCGGCCGCCAGGTTCTCCAGGGCACGGCGTCGCAGCCCCTCGGCGTCGCGCTGGCCGGCCCGATAGGCCTCTTCGACGGCCTGCAGGCTGCGGAAAAGCACGGGCGCTGCTGCGCGCTGGGCCGGCGTGAGGTAGCTGTTGCGGCTGCTCATAGCCAGGCCGTCGGGCTCACGCACGGTAGCGCAGACGACGATCTCGAGAGGAAAATTGAGATCCTCCACCATCTGCTGGATCACCCGCACCTGCTGCGCGTCCTTCTGTCCGAAATAGGCCCGCTGCGGCTGGACCAGGTTGAAGAGCTTGGCCACCACCGTGGCCACACCCTTGAAATGGCCCGGCCGCCGGGCGCCTTCCAGGAGTTGTGACAGCTGCTCCACCTGCACGTAGGTCTGGAAGTCTGGCGGGTAGATCTCAGCCGCCTCGGGGATGAACACCAGGTCAACTCCGGCGGCCTCCAGGAGGGCCTTATCCCTTTCCAGGTCACGCGGATAGCTGGCAAGGTCCTCAGAGGGGCCGAACTGGGTCGGGTTGACAAAGATAGTGGCCACCACGGAGGCGCATTCAACACGGGCGCGCTGCGCCAGCGCCAGATGGCCGGCGTGCAGATACCCCATGGTAGGAGCCAGCCCTACCGGCTCCTCCAGCCTCGGCCGCGCCAGTCTGAGGCTGGCGATCGTGCGCACAACTTCCATGGTCCACTCCTGGTCAGGGACAGGCCACCGGGCCCACAGAGGCTCGCTGCCACAAAGCGGCATCAAAGTGATCGGCGCCTTTCCCCTGGAGGACTGGCGCCGTTTTTATTCTACGTGCAAAACCCGACCGTGTCAAACAGGTTAGCCGGACTTTGTCGTTGGCGGCGACCTGTGATACCTTGCTAGCCATAGCACCGCTGTGCCGATAGGCAGGCTAATCCTGAGCCCCAGGCCCGCTCCGTAACCGTTCCCCGCCTGCACCAGGCCGATAGGAGGTCGGCATGCTCCTCTGTCTCGACATCGGAAACACCAACATCGTCCTGGGCCTGTACGATGGCCCGGCGCTGGCCTCCCACTTCCGGCTCAGCACCGTGCACGACGCCACCACGGACGAATACGGCGTGTGGCTTGGCCACATGATGGAACGGGCGCGTGTCCTTCCGGCAGACCTGACCGGAGTCGTCCTGTGCAGCGTCGTGCCCCGGCTCACCCAGACCTTCGACGAGGTATGCGCGGAGTATCTCGGCCGAACGCCGCTGCACGTCGACACGACGCTCGACCTCGGCATCCAGCTGCAGGTGGACCGGCCGCAGGAGGTGGGGGCTGATCGAATCGTCAATTGCGTGGCAGCTCAGGCCAGGTTTGGCGGCCCGGCGTGCGTGGTGGACTTTGGCACAGCCACCAAGTTCGACGCTATCTCCGCAAGTGGGGCCTTCATCGGCGGCGCCATAGCCCCCGGGCTGGGCATCGCCTCAGAGGCCCTGTTCACCCGGGCCAGTAAGCTGTACCGGGTATCTCTCGCTCCGCCGCCGCGAGCCATCGGCCGCAACACGGTTGAGGCCATGCAGTCAGGCACCTTCCTCGGATATCTGTGTCTGGTGGAGGGTATGGTCGCCCGCTTTGCCGAGGAGCTCGGCCCTGGCATGAAGACCATTGCCACCGGAGGGCTGGCCGCGTTGGTTACGCCGCACATACCCGCCTTACAGCACGTCGAGCCCTGGCTGACCCTGGAAGGCCTGCGCATCGTGTGGGAGCTAAACCGTTCCTCCTGATGGCGTTCAACCATAAGGCTGCCGGATCGCGCGATAGGCCAGCGTCCACACTGTCGACTCATAGGCCAGGTAGAGACCGCTTATCAAGAGCAGCGGCCCCAGGAAGAGCGCCAGTCCCACAGGAAGGCCAGCCAGTCCAGCCGCCACAGGGGACTCGGTCACGCGATATACCAGCGCGGCCAGGCCGCCACCAAATAGCAGCGCCGCCCCTCCGCCTGCCCGGCCACTGCTAACTGGCACCCGATCCTGCCAGTGGCTCCACGTTTTCAAAATCTTAAGTGAAAATGTCTTGACATTCCGCCGCAATTAGGGTATATTACGTCTAGAGGGTTGGCCACTGGGCGCAGGCGGCTGGCTGGCCCGCTATTTAGTGCCGGGCACTCGCGCAGGTGCCCGGCACCTATTTTAACATGCAGGAGACCAGTTGTGAAGGCGGTGATCTTTGACGTCGGGCGTGTGCTGGTGCACTGGGAGCCGGCGGTCGTCCTCCAAAGCGTACACCAGGTCAGCCAGGTGACCGTCGATCGGCTACACGAGCTCTGGCACGCGGTCGACCACGACATCGGCACCGGTGCCATGGGCCGGCACGCGTTCCATCGCTACCTCGTCGAGCAGGCCGGTACCACGGCCGACTGGGACAGGTTCTTCAGCGCGTTCTGCCGGGGCCTGTGCCGCCACGACGACATGCTGGCCTATGCTGCGGGCCTGCACGCCAGTGGCGTGCCCGTCGGCATCATCAGCAACACCAACGACGTGCACACAGTTTGGCTGCGGGAGCACATCCCCGAGCTTGCCCGGTTCCCGGCCGTGGTGTATAGCTCCGATGTGGGGTTGCTTAAGCCCGACCCGGCGATCTTTCAGGTAGCTCTGGAGCGCCTGGCCACACCTCCTGATGATGCGCTCTTCGTAGATGATATTGCGGAATACGTGGCTGCGGCCCGAACCCTCGGCTTGGCTGGCGTCGTGCACGTCAGCTCGCCACAGACTCAGGCTGCCGTCGACCGCTGGCTGGCCAGGTCGGAGGCCAGCGCCGAGCGCGTGGAATCACCTTGAGTCTTCCCATGGTGATGCACGCGCTCTGCGATGTTCACCCCCCCGGCCTAGGAGACCGTCTCAACCTCGTCTTCAGCCCGCAGCTCTTTGCCGGTCAACGCCATGAAGACGTCCTCCAGCGTCACGCTGTTGCCGCTGCCGTTGGCTACCTGGGCCTTGAGCTCAGCTGGCGTGCCCATCGCCACCATCTTGCCGTCGTGGATGATCGCCACGCGATCGCAAAGCTCGTCAGCCTCGATCATATCATGGGTCGTCAACAGGATGGTGGCGTCATGGTTGTCCCGCAACTCCTCCACGAAGGCCTGCACCTCGCGCTTGGAGCGGGGGTCAAGCCCGGTGGTTGGCTCGTCCAGGAGTAGCAGCACGGGCGACGTCAACAGGGCCCGGGCGATGGCTATCTTCTGTTGCTGGCCGCGCGACAGGTTCTCCATCGACTGGTTGAGGGTCCGCTCCGGCAGGTCCAGCCGCTTGAGGATGCGCCGCGCTTCGGGCCCAGCCTCGGCCGGCGACAGCCCATAGAGTCGAGCAGCGTACATCAGGTTCTCCATGGGGGAGAGCTTCTTGAAGAAGGCGGCCTCGACCGATACCCGGTTAATCAGCCGCTTCACAGCCATCTCGTGCTGCAGAACGTCCATGCCGAACACCTCCACCCGGCCACTGTCGGGCACCAACAGGGTGCTGACGCAACGGATCAGGGTGGATTTGCCCGAGCCGTTGGGGCCGAGGATGCCAAAGATCTCTCCCCGACGGATAGTCAGGCTGACGTCATCGACAGCCACCACTTGCTTTTCCGGCTTGGTCTGGCCGTTCTGCCCATTGGCCTCTGGTGTGGAGTCGCTTGCGCTGCGTCGCAGGATAGCCTTCCAGCCCGGAAACTCGCGCTCCTTGCCGAATACCTTGCGAAGGTGCAGCACCGACAGGGCGGCGTCGGGATAGGCTTGGTCCACAGTGAATACTCCGGGATTGTCAACAGGTGCCTCATGGCCATCGGAGGCCGGTAGGGTCTTGCCAGTTCCAGTGTCATAGGTGATGATCTTGATCATGATCTTCCTCCAGACCCGCCCATGGTATCTCTATGGCGAGGTGCGCAGCACCCAAAAAGAGACGGCCGTGGGCATCGATCTTGCGCATCGCCTACGGCCGTCGGAAAAACAAACGGCCGTGGGCGCTTTTCAGGGTGCTGCCCACGGCCGTCAGACTTTACGATAACTCGACGGTTATGGGGCGCACCTCGCGCAGGCAACGCCGAATCCATCGCCCGACACGATGGGCGATGTGATCATGGGACGGATACGATCGAGAACCGATGCGCGATTCACACTCATAACCTCCTACAGAATAGCCAGGCTTCTTGCTTGGCACAGACAGTATATCATGGCGCGATCCCGTTTGTCAATACCTTTGGGCCACCAGTCGCCAACTGGGCGGTCTCACCGCCGGAAAGTGGCAGGTGCTCAGGGCCTATCCCAGGATATCTGCCACCACATCCTGGGCGTGATAAGGGGTCTGCCCCTGCCGTGAGAGGCGGCGCACGCCGTCCAGCCGGCTGCCCAGGGTGACGATGGCCGGCTCCTCCGTCCACACCCCATCTTGTTTCTTCACCTGGCCGAGGCCGACGCAGGCCAAAAGCCCGTTACACAGGCAGCGGCGGTCCTCGGTGTTGCGTTCGATGCCCCGATTGCCGACGTATTGCTCGATGGGCGCCGCGGGGCAGCGTTGGAAGAGCGTGCGTATCCCGTCTTCGTCCGGCTTGCTCAACCCGCGCTGTTGGAGAAGGCCGATATCACAGATGCGACGCCGGGCTTGATAGACCTCATCTTCCGATAGAGTCTCTTTCAGCTGCACCACCTTGAAGGCAAAGCCCGTAGGTGAATGGACCGTGGTCTTCACCAGCGAGGCATCGTCGATGCCGCTGCGCAGTGCCTTCAGGATGGCCGACCGGTACTCGGGCTTCATACCCGACTCCTCGGCCAGGGCAAAGGCGGAACCGACCTGGACGCCGGTTGCACCGGCAGACAGCGCATCCTGCAATCTCGCGTGGCTGCCGTAGCCGCCGGCCAGCCAGAAGGGAATGCCGGTGCTTCTGATAGCGGCCAGGTCTGCTTCATCTCGCTCGCCGTAGACAGGCTGGCCCTCCGCATCCCTCTTCAAAGGGCCGACAGGGTTGGCATTGTGCCCGCCGGCACTGTGATGCTCGATGATGAAGCCGTCGGGAGCCTCGCTGTCGCTGCGGGCCAGCGCATTGACCAGGTCCTCGAGCGACGCAATGGCCAGGAAGGCTGGGCGCCGCAGGGGCGTGCGCGCAAGCGCGCCGCCGGCCACGGCCTTGGGATCAAACGCCAGGGCGAAGTGTTCGCCCGGCCCGGCATACAGGACTCCCAGGCTGCGGGTCACCTCCTCATGCCGGGCCAGGTGCGAGCAGATGGCCGGCAGGCCCTCAGGATTGCCGGCGCCGACGATGACCCCATCCACCCCGGCCAGCATCGCACCGTACAAGACATAGATCAGGGGGACTTCGATCTTGTTCAGGAAATTGATGAATACCCGGCCGCTGTGGCCTTCCTTGGCCAGCCACACCTCGGCAAACCCGGTGGCAATCAAGAGCTCAATGGTGTTCTCGTCGAGCTTGAGCAGGTTTGGCCCTGAGAGGCCATTGGCAGCCGCAAAGGTCATCGTGCCCTGCTCGGAACGCACCACCTGCATGGGCGCACTGCGGAAGCGCGCATCGGGGGTCTTGCCTCCCTCAACAAAATAGCGGTCACAGATCTTGCGTCCTAGATCGGTAGCGAACGCGGTGTCAAGCGCGCTCAGAGCGCGCCGTATATGCCCGCCTGGATCCCCGAGCTGCAGGAGCCTCACATGGACCACGTCCAGCGCCGTCCCGGAAACGGTGCCCGCAGCCTCGCCAGGCCGTTCCGAGGCCACCGCTTTCGCCAGCCGCCAGTTTGATACATAGACGCCCATACCACCCTGGATGAGTCGGATCTGCTGCAAAAACTCCATGGTTGTTAACTCTTTCTCCAACGACAACAGGGCGCAGGCCGCACCGCCGGCCGCGGCAGCCAACCAAAATGTAACCCCGCCCGAGGAACCATGACTGCCGATCAACCTACATCTGGCTGCAGAGATTCCCTTGACCGGTACAAGTCAGGCACAGATTATATCACATATCGTCCGAATCGCTCATATCTGCCGATAACCAGCCCGTTGTCAGGGCCGCGTCCGCCGCCCGGTCCCCGTACAGCTCGATAGCCTGGCGGGCACGCAGCACGGGCACCGGCCGCACGACCTTCACGTCCAGCCAAGCCCGCAAGGTAGCCACGGCATCCCGCAGGTGATAGTACGAGGATGCCCGATAAGCCCGCCGGTCTGCAGCGTAACCCACCGCCTGGATGTCCATGTTGGCACAGGTGAAAAGCGCGCGGGGCAGGTGAAAGCCCTGGGTAACCAGCACGGCCTGGCTAACACCAAAGATCGTTGCCGCCCGATAGCACGTGTCGTAGGTGCGGAAACCGGCCGGATCCTCCGCGATATCCCTGGCGGGCACACCCTGCTCCAAGGCGTAGTCCCGCATGCTGGCGGGCTCGTCGTAATAGTGGGAGTCCCTACCGCCGCTGACCAGAAGCTTCTGCACCCGGCCCTGGCGGTACAGGTCGATGGCGGCATCCATGCGGTCCCGCAGCACCGGGCTTAGACGTCCATCAGGACGCACACCGGCACCAAATACAATAGCTACGGGCTGGGCCGGCACCCGGTCCACCTCGGTCCATATCAACCTGTCGTAGCGCCACTGGACCCACCCGTAGATGGCCGCCCCTGCTACCAGCAGGAGCATAAGGGTCGCCGCGGCCAGCCAGAGTATTCCTCGCACCTGAGTCTCCATCCTCCTCAATCAGCCAACATCTATGACTGATTGTCCCAGATTTCGCCCGGAAGGTGGGTAAGTCCACCTACAAAGGCACATTGCTGGTGTAGAATCCCTCCAACGGCATAGAGCTCACAAGGCTGCCGTTAGTTCTACCGCCATCACATCTTAAGGAAGCAACCTTGCAACTCAACGGGCTACACCATGTTACTGCCGTTACATCCCAAGCCAGGGCTAACGTGCAGTTCTACACGCAGGCTCTGGGGATGCGCCTGGTCAAGAAGACGGTGAATCAGGACGATGTTTCGGCCTATCACCTCTTCTACGGCGACGAGCTGGGTAACCCGGGCACCGAGCTGACCTTCTTCGATTGGTCGCACATGCCACCCAATCACAACGGCCCTGGTTCCATCGCCGCCACCGCCCTGCGCGTCGGAGGCCTGGAGGCGTTACACTGGTGGGCAGCACGGCTCACGCAACTCGGGATCCCTCACAGCGGCATCGTGCAGTTTCACGGCCATGCCATGATCCGCTTCGCCGACCCTGAGCGCCAGTCCTTGGCCCTGGTGGACGACGAAGGCACCCCGGGAGGAGCGCCCTGGCTGTACAGCCCAGTCCCCCAAGCCTATGGCATAGGCGGACTTTACGCTAGCACGCTGATCGTACAGGAGCTCCAGTGGACCGGCCACGTGCTCACCGAGATCATGGGATACGACATGACGAAGACATACGAGACCGGCGACGGCGAGCGCACAACGGTCTTCGAGCTACAGGGTGGTGGCGCAGGGAACGAGCTCTACGTGGTGGAGCAGCCCAACGGCCGGCCGGGCTCCCTGGGGGCTGGCGGCGTGCACCACATTGCGTTTCGGGTGCCGGATGACCGGTCGCAGCTGGCTTGGCAGCAGCACCTGGCAGCTTCCGGCCTGCGAGTCACCGAGATCATCGACCGCTTCTACTTCAAATCCATCTACTTCCGGATTCCCGGAGGTATTCTGTTCGAGATTGCGACCGACGGCCCGGGCTTTGCCACGGACGAAGACCCGGCACACCTGGGGGAGAGGCTGGCTCTGCCGCCCTTCCTTGAGCCGCACCGGCAGCAGATCGAGAAGGGTCTGAAACCGCTCGACTAGACCTGGGTCTGGCAGGGATCAGACCAGGTTGGTCTCCGCCACCAGGTGATCGACCACGGCGCGCAGGGCCTCCTGCGAGTTGGCGTCCCCACCGTGATCCCGATAAACTCGCAGCTGGCGATCGGCGCTGGTGCCGTGCTCCAGGATGCGGTAGATCGGCTCCACCTCCTGGCGGCTGCCCAGCTTGTCGATCTGCTCGTCCACCAGCAGCAGCAGCTCGCGCACCAGCTGCTTGGTGGGCACCTCCTCCTCCTTGCCGAAGTCGATCATCTTGCCGTCGAGGCCATAGCGCAGGGCGCGCCATTTATTCTCCTCGATCAGGTCACGGCGATAAGACCGGAAGGTCATGTTGCGCTTGCGCAGCTCCCACAGCCAAGCTACGATGGCCTGCAGCAGCGCCGCGATGGCTACCGCCTCATCGACCCGGGTACAGATGTCGGGTGCCCGGAACTCCACGGTCGGGAAGGCGTAGTGGGGCCGCACGTCCCACCACACCTTCGAGCCGTCCACAATTGACCCGGCGTTGATCAGGGTCTGGATGAAGCGCTCGAACGCTGCCCACGAGCTGAAGGACTCGGGGATGCCGGTACGGGGCATGTCCTCGAACACTACCGAGCGATAGGACTTGAAGCCGGTGCAGCGGCCAGCCCAGAACGGGGAGCTGGTAGTCAGGGCCAGGATATGGGGCAGCATGTAACGCACGGTGTTCATGCAGTCGATGGCCAAGTCGCGATCCTCGACGCCGATGTGCACGTGCATGCCGAAGATCAACATGCGCTGGGCCACCATCTGCATGTCCTCCACCGTCTTCTCGTAACGCTCGAAGGGAGTGATCTCCTGCCCCAGCCAGTGGGAGAAGGGATGGGTGGAGGCCGCGGCGATCTGCAGCCCGCGCTCGGCGGCGATGGTGGAGATGGTGCTGCGCTGCTCTACCAGGGCCTCCATCAATTCCGCAGCAGTCCTGCACACAGGAGTGCCCAGCTCCACCATGG
The DNA here is from genome assembly GCA_032111745.1 of Anaerolineae bacterium. Classification (GTDB taxonomy): domain Bacteria; phylum Chloroflexota; class Anaerolineae; order JAAEKA01; family JAAEKA01; genus JAULUH01. The sequence goes on from JAULUH010000015.1 coordinate 12,592, forward strand.
ACGCGTGTAGCTCAGGCTTGACCGCGCCCAGCTTGAGCTCGCCCTTCTTGATCTCCAGCGCCCCCCCCTTGCTCTCCATGAACTGGGTGATGTATGACTTGAGCTCCCGGGTTCGGGGATCGATGATCTGGTATTCTTCTTCCACACCGATGGTCAGCGACGGCGGTTTGATCATGCCAGGTGCTCCTGTAGGGCTCTCACGCCACCCCCATCGTCTCCGCAACGATAGAGTCCACCACGGCCCGCAAGGCTACCTCGCGGTTCCCGTTGCCACCGTGGGCCAGGTAGATCCCGCGTTGGCGCTCGGCGCTGGTGCCGTGCTCAATCACCCCATACAGGTGGTTGATCTCCTGGCGGCTGCCCAGGGCGTCTACATAGGGGTCTACCAGCCGCAGCAGCTCCCGCAGCAGGCCGCGCGCGGGCAATTGCTGCTCCTTGCCGAAGTCGATCAGCTTGCCCTCAATCCCGTAGCGCTCAGCCCGCCATTTGTTCTCGTCGATCAGGGCAAGAGGGTATACCCGGAAGCTCACGTTCCTCCGGCGCAGGTCATACAGCCAGGCCACAATAGCCTGCACCAGCGCCACCAGCCCCAGGGCATCGTCCAGCCGGGGGCACATGTCGAACACCCGGAACTCCAGGGAGGCATGGGTTGGATGGGGCCGGATGTCCCACCAGATCTCCATCTCATCGAGAATACAGTTGGTCTTGCGCAGCAGCGCCACGTAGCGCTGGTACTCTTCGGGAGATGTGAACTTCTGCGGGATACCGCTGCGCGGCAGGTTGTCGTGCAATATTGACCGGTAGGACTTCAGGCCGGTGAAACGGCCAGCCCAGAAGGGTGAGCTGGTGGATAGGGTCAGAAGATGGGGCAGCACGTAGCGCACGACATTCATACAGTCTATGGCAAACTCAGGGTCCTCCACGCCGATGTGCACGTGCATGCCGAAGATGAGCAGGCGATGGGCGATGACCTGCAGGTCAGGTTCCAGGGCGCGGTACCGGCCATGGAGGGGCACATCCGGCTGCTGCCAGGAGGCGAAGGGATGGGTGCCCGCGGCTGCCACCAGGAGGCCGCGGTCCCGGGCCAGGTCACAGATGGCGCGGCGCTGCCTGGTCAGTGCGCTGCGCGCCTCGTGGATACCGGCGCATGACGGGCTGGCCAGGGCCCCGATCGACTCCGTCAGCTCTTCGCTCAGCGGCGCATCCTCCTCCCGGCCCCGCCAGATGGGCAACTCCGTGCCCGAAGCCCGGGTGACGATGAAACGCAGGTTGCGACTCTCAGGGTCGACGATCTGATATTCCTCTTCGATGCCGATGCGCAGTGAGGGTGGCTGGGCCATGTGCGCCTCCACGGTGCCCTGGGTCTAGACGAAAGCGGTGCCGGCGACGACCATGGTGGGCACAGTAGTGCCACCACCGGCAGTCACGTTCAACAGGCCGCCGGCTGAGAGCCGGGTCAGGCACCCGCCGGCATAGGTGCCGTCGAACATGAAGGGATCGAAGTCCACGAGCCGGGGCTCGAAGCTGAAGCTGCCATCGGCCTTGATCACGGGATAATCCTCGTAGGCTATAGGTACCCGTACCTGCACAACGGTGGGCTGGCGCAGGGCCTCGGCCACGGCCTGCTCCCAGTCGTGGTCCGAGGTGTCCCAGCCCAGCACCACGCCCTTGCCGCCATACTCGTCGTTGGGCTTGAGCACCAGTTGCTCGCGCTGGCTGAGGATGAACGGGATCAGGTCGATCGGCTGGCCGTTCATCTGCGTGGTCCGTTCTTCCACGCGGCGGGTCCAGGGGATGTGGCGATGGATCGCCTCCAGCTCCGGCCGGGTGAAGAGCCCGGCGTTGCGCTCATCGCTCAACACCGCCAGGCTGGCCTTCTTGTGCAGCAGCTTGCAGGAGAAGCGGTTCATCATGCACACCGCCCGGTCCCGCACGGCATAGACGATAGGATGCTCAGTGCCAAACTCGGCCAACAGCTCATGGGTCAGCACGCGCTTGTAGACAAAGTCCACCGGCCGGCCGGCCGCCAGCAGCCTGTCGCCAGCATAGTCCATATCATGGGGATCGACGATGAACGCCTCGATGCCATGGCTGGCGAAGTACTCCTGGAACAGGACGAACTCGCTCTCTGTCGGCACCCCCTTCCAGTCGACGATCGCCACGGCTGGCAGGGCGTGCCCTCCCCACTGGCGATAGATGCGCAGCATGGTCTGCAGGGCCGCCGGCCGGGCCCACAGGGGCCGCACCGGCATCCTCTGGCGAAATGCCTGCAGCAGCGGCGTGCGCAGGAACACCTCAGCCAGGCCGTCCTCGTAGGCCACTGCCGCCGGACTCTCAGCATTGTACTCCAGAAGGTGCAAGGTGGCCGGCTGGCCGTTGCTGCCCGCATGGACCAGGCTACAATCCAGGCGCCCGATGGGCACCGGCAAGTCGATGCCCGCCTCATAGCCGATGATCACCTCTTCCTCGGGCGTCAGCCAGACCTGGCTGCGCAGGGCCGGGCTGGCCAGCATCGCCGCATAAGCCTTGTTGAAGGCGGACACCAGGACATGGCTGATGCGGCAGGCCGCTTCCCACTCCTCGACGCTGACGAACTGGGGGCGCAACGCGTTGGAGAGCAGGCGCTCGCCGAAGCTCAGGTGCTCCTGGCGCATCCCCTGCTCCAGAACCGCCCAGCTGCTGGCCAGGCGCTCGGGGGTGCACAGGTCGTGGTAGGCGCCGACGATCGAATGGATGTCAGAGGTTAGCATAGGGTGTGATGAGGCTTGGCTTGCTTCCAGGAGAGTCGAGGCCGCGACCGGGGTCGCTCAGTTCTCAGGCTGAGATAGTGGGGAGATGGGAACGCCGCGGCCGGTCCACCCGGCCTCCTCGGCCTCGGCCTTTGCCGCGTCCCGCTCCACGAACACCAGGGGGAAGGGCACGTCACGCTGGTCCAAGAGCAGTCCGGCGCGGGTCAGGCGCAGCAGCAGGTGGTACTCCTGGCCCGGAGCCGGGCGTCTGAGATGCATGGTGAGCGACACATAGGTGTGCTGCACGTCCACCATGACCATGGACGCCTGCGGCTGCCCGTCCGGGCCCAGGATCACCATCTCCAGCTCAGGATGCTCCCCAAAATCGGTGAGTTGGACCCGCGCCCAGACTCGGGTCAACTCCGGATAGGGCAAGGCCTGGGCGCGTAGGAAACGCGGGGGATCGCTCTCGTGCATGAACCCAATGGGTTGAGTCATCATGGCAGGCCGAACGCAGGCAATGAAAATACAAAGGTCGCCCGAGGACTGGAGAGGTCATCGGCGACCTGGCAGGGACGTTGCCGCTACAGGCGACATCAGCGGGAGTGGATGGGAGTCGAACCCACCGTGGCTACCTCTGTGGTACCCACCACCGATTTTGAAGACCGGGGCGCCCACCGGGACACATCCACCCCCACGTTGCGGGTATCGCGCCCATTTCTGGCGCAGCGCAAGCAGCGGGGCTCATCATACACGAATTGAGGCCATCGGTCAAGTGCTATCGAATGTCGCCAAAACCGACCAGCCGCAGGCCCAGGCGCTGTAGCCAGGCCTGAAAACCGGGACTCAGCACCAGCTCTACCTCCTCCTGTCGCCGCTGCTCACTCAACTGGTCGGGCAGCCGTGGCTCCTGGTCGCCAGCGTAGCCGGGGTGCAGTACGAGTTCGGTGACCACACCGCGCCGGCTCACCAGGCGGGCGACCCGCTGGTCGGTCAGCAGGCGATCACCCCACTGCTGCAAGATGACCAGATAGTCGGGCGCCGGAAGCTGGCTCCGCTTCGGGGGAGCGGCCAGCAGGTCGGCCCATAGCCGCAGGGGCATCAGTGTGGACAGGACATTGGGCGATCGCCAGGCCGGCACGCCGTAGCGGCGCGCCAGCTGCAGCGTCAACCGCCGGGCCGCAGGTAACATGTGGAAGTGCATGTGGGAGTCCAGGTTGTCCAGCTGCAGGCCGCGCGCCAGCGCCCACTCCACCTGGGCCTCCAGCTCAGCCGCAGCCTCCTGCCAGCTGAATTTGCCGGTCAACATCCGGCCGTACTGCACCGGAGCTGGCCAGTACGAGCCGTCCTCGTCTACCAGCGAGGGAACGCGCTTGGCCGGCAGCAGGGGCCGGCCCATCGTGAGGTTGAGGTGAACCCCGACCGATAGCTCAGACAGGCCGTGGATAAGCGCTGCCGCGTCCTCGCTGTGCGGCATGTTCACCAATAGGCTGGCACTGGTGACCAGGCCGGCCCTGTGGAGATCCGTGATGGCCCGGTTGACGGCGCCGGAATAGCCAAAGTCGTCGGCGTTGATAATCAGACGAGGCATAGGGTACGTGACACGTCCTCTGGAAGCGATCAATGCACACCTGGGTGCAAAGGTATCACTTATTGTAGCACCCGCCCCCCGCTATGCAAACGGCGCGGATGCGGCCGGTTGCGCGTCCCCTTCTTGCTTGTATCTTATGTGCATCAAGGCAGCGCCAGCTCCAGACGGTTAGGTTGGCGTCCGCCTCCCCCAATTGCGGCCTTGGATGACACCGTGCTATAATCATGCCGCCTGATCCAGGCTGGTTGGAACACTATTCTATGCGCTAAGGAGGGCGACCATGGTCGCCGCAATTGTGCTCGCCGCCGGGCTATCCACGCGTATGGGCGGGGACGTGCCCAAGCCGCTCTTGCCCTGGGGACGGCACACGGTGGTGCAGCAGGTGCTTGAGATCCTCATCGAGGCCGGACTCGCGGCTGGGCACATCGTCCTGGTCGTGGGCCACAGCCGCCAGGCCCTGGAGGATGTCACCGCGGTCTACGGTGTGCAGTGGGTCTTTAACCCGGATTACGCCAGCGGTGAGATGCTATCCTCCTTACAGGCCGGCCTGCAAGCTGTGCCGGCTGGCTGTGCCGGTGCCCTGGTAGTGCTGGCGGACCAGCCACAGATGCAGGCCGCAGTGGCGAGACAGGTGATGGCCGCGTTCGAGACCGGCGGCCGGCAACAGATCGTCATCCCCAGCTACACCATGCGCCGGGGGCATCCCGTGATCCTGCCCCGCTGGCTGTGGCCCGAGATCCTGAGCCTGCCGGCTGGCGCCACCCTGCGCGCCGCGCTGGCCGGGCATGACGACGCCATCCACTATGTGATGGTAGACACACCAACTGTCCTGGCCGACCTGGACACCCCGGCTCAATATGCTGCCGAGCTCGGCTACATCCACACTCACGCCAGTGCTGCTGCACAGCCCACCCAGGAAGAGCCATGACAAGCGAGATGCCCTTGCTTACCACCGAGCGCCTGATCCTGCGCCCGTTCACAATCGCCGACGCCGCAGATGTGCAACAGCTGGCCGGCGATCCGGCCATCGCGGCCATGACCTTGAATATCCCCCATCCCTACCCCGACGGCGCTGCCGAACAGTGGATCGCCACCCACGCCGAGACCTGGGAAAGCGGCCTCGGCATCACCCTCGCCATCGCCGAGCGCGACTCCGGCCAGCTGATGGGTGCCATCAGCATCATGAACATCCGGCGTGACCACCAGAGAGGTGAGATTGGCTATTGGGTCGGCAAGCCATACTGGAACCAGGGCTACGCTAGCGAGGCCACGCGCGCGCTCATCCGCTTCGGCTTCCAGGAGCTCGAGCTTAACCGCATCCAGGCGACGCACTTGCCGCATAACCTGGCCTCCGGACGGGTGATGGAGAAGGCCGGCATGCAATTCGAGGGCCAGCTTCGCCAGTACGTCAAGAAAGGTGATCAGTACCAGGATCTATGCATGCGCAGCATCCTGCGCCAGGACGAAGGATGGGCTCAGAGTGGAGGCGGGACGATGCGGGTAGAGGAGATTGGAGCCGCCTGAGAATATGGAGACCTTCTATCACAAACTACGACAGCTTCTGGAGCAAGGCGATACCGTGGCAGTAGCGACGATCACCGAGGTCAAGGGCAGCGTGCCGCGCGAGGTTGGTGCCAAGATGATCATCCACCCCCTGGGCCAGCACTACGGCACGGTGGGCGGGGGCTGCGGAGAGGCCGATGTGATCCGGGCGGCGTTGGATGTGATCCAGACCGGAGAGCCCGCGACCGTGCACGTGGACCTGACGGAAGATCCCACTATGCAAAGCCTCGGCGTTTGCGGTGGCATCTGCAACGTGTTCATCGAGCGCTGGGACAGCCAGGCACCATGAGGCAGGGGATACTGCAGGCCCTGATCGAGGCTATCGAGGTCCAACGGCCGGTGGCGCTGGCCACGGTCATCGCTGCGCCGGATCCGCGCACCGTGGGACGCCATGCCGTGGTCTGGCTGGACGCCGATGCCGTGGGTGAGCTAGGGCTGGGCGACCTGGAGTATCAGGTGCTGGCCGATGCCACGGAGGCGCTGCGCCGCCGCAACCACTGCATGCTTAGCTATCCGACAGCAGCCGGACCGGTACGGGTTTTCGTCGAGGTACAGCACCGGCCACCCGAGCTAATCATTGTCGGCGCCGGGCACATTGCCGCGCCACTGGCGCAGCTGGGCAAGTTGTGCGAGTTCACAGTCACAGTGCTAGATGACCGGCCGCAATTCGCCAACCGGCAGCGTTTCCTGGAGGCCGATCACGTCCTGGCGACGCCGCTGCGGGAAACCATGCGCCAGTGGGTGACGGCGGGGCGCCTCGGCACCGACACCTATATCGTGCTGGTTACCCGGGGCCATCAGCACGACATCGACTGCTTGCTGGAGATCCTCGACACACCCCTGGCCTATATCGGCATGATCGGCAGCCAGAGGCGGGTGCGCACGGTGTTCGACCTGTTGGCGGCCGAGATGGGTATTCCCATTGAGAAGTTCGACCGTGTGTATGCGCCCATCGGCCTCGATATCGGCGCCCGTACGCCGGCTGAGATTGCCGTCTGCATCATGGCCGAGATCATCAACGTCATGCGCAGCGGCCCGGCGCCGTCGCTGTCCGACCAGCGACGGGCAAAGGCGCGGTCCAAAGCGCCCAAGCCTGAGCCGCAATGACCCAGGCCCGGTGAGATCCCATGAACCATGTACCCCAACAGATCCTCGAAAACATCCGCGTCGTCGACATGACCCAGGCCCTGGCCGGGCCGACCTGCTCCATGCTCCTGGGCGATATGGGCGCCGACGTCATTAAGGTGGAGCGGCCGGGCAGCGGCGACATGAGCCGCGGCTATGGGCCACCCTTTGTCGACGGCGAGAGTGCCTACTTTCTCTCGGTCAACCGCAACAAGCGCAGCATTGCTCTCGACTACACCACGCCTGAGGGCCTGGGCATAGCCCACCGGTTGATCGACGGCGCCGACATCTTCATCAACAACCTCCCGCGCCAGGCCTCTCTGGCCAGATATAACCTGACGCCCGAGGACTGCCTGGCCCGGAATCCGCGGCTCATCCATGCCAGCATCACCGGGTTTGGCCGCACCGGACCCTATGCCGACCGCAGCGGCTACGATGTGGTGGCCCAGGGCATGTCCGGCCTGATGGAGCTCACCGGCGAGCCGGGCCAACCACCGTTGCGCTATCCTGTCGCCATCGCCGACATCAGTGCCGGCCTGTTCGCCTTGATCGATATCCTGGGTGCCCTATTGGTGCGTGAGCGCACGGGCAGGGGCCAGGTCGTCGACGTTAGCCTGCAGGAATCCCAGATCACCTGGCTGAGCTACCTGGCCGGCACCTACTTCGCCACCGGCGAGAACCCGCCCAAGCTCGGCAGCCTCCATCCCTCGATTACCCCCTATCAGCCCTTTAAGACCGGGGATGGCAAGTGGATCATCGTGGCTGCGGGCAGCGAGCGGCTGTGGCAAAAGTTCTGTCAGGTGATTGGGGCCGAGGACACCCTGATGTCCCATCCCCTTTACGCCACCAATCCCCTGCGCAACCAGAACCGCCCAACCCTGCTGCCCATCCTGGACGAGATCATGGCCGGCCGTAGCGCAGGTGAATGGCTGCCCCTGTTCGAGGCCGCCGAGATCCCGGCCGGGCCCATCTACGCCGTGGACGAGGCCCTGAACGACCCGCAAATCCAGGCCCGGCGCACGGTGGTGACTCTGGAACATCCCACGGTAGGGCTGGTGAACTCCCTGGCCTTTCCCGGGCACCTCTCCGAGACCCCCTTCTCCTACCATCTGCCGCCTCCCCGGCTCGGCGAACACACCGGCATGGTGCTGGCCGAGCTGGGCTATGGCCAGCACGAAATCGCTGCCCTGCGTGAAGCAGGCGTGGTCGGAGGCCTGCCATGAACGGCAATGGAATCGTGCAGCAGCCCGAATTTGAGGACAATGAGCGCATGCGCTCGCTCAGCGATATCACCTGGGAAATGCCCCTGACCCTGCCCTGGGGCACCATCCGGGCCAAAGGCATTGCCAGCCTCCAGGTGCGCAGCCCGGAGCGGCTGGCAGCCCTGGGCACCTATAGCGCCCAGGTAGCTGCGATCCAGGATATCATCGCTCAGTCGCTGGAGAATATCCTGATCGCCCTGCTGCCATCGGCTGATCAGCTCCCCGCCCAGATCTGGCAGATCGCCTCTGCCACCCTGGTCTCCGTCAACAGCAAGCTCTACGACTACGGCGCCGTCTTGCTCGATCTCTCCATCACCGAGATCGCCATTTTTCCCTAGAGGATCCCTGACCCATGGCCCCCGAAACCCCTAAAGAGCCCGCAGCCAGCACGCCACAACCACCCCCGCCGCAGGACCAGCTGGTGACCACCCAACACATCCTGACCGTCAATGGCCTGGCCATTCCCTACACCGTTACCACCGGCACCATCGTGCTCAAGGAGGAGACCGAGAAATCGGGCGAGAACGAGGGCCAGGCCGAGGGCGAAAAGCCCAAAGCGACGATCTTCTTTGTCGCCTACACCCGGGATGACGTGGCCGACCGCAGCACGCGGCCCATCACCTTCTCCTTCAACGGCGGCCCGGGCTCTTCATCGGTGTGGTTGCACCTGGGTGTGTTGGGGCCGAAGCGGGTGCTGCTGGACGACGAGGGCTGGACGCTTCCGCCACCATACCGGCTCGTGGACAACGAGGCCACGCTGCTGGATGTAACCGACCTGGTCTTCATCGACCCGGTCAGCACCGGCTATAGCCGGCCGGTACCGGGGGAGAAGGCCCAGGAGTTCCATGGCTTCAAAAAAGATGTCGAGTCCGTGGGCGACTTCATTCGCCTCTATACGTCCCGCTACCAGCGCTGGCTGTCGCCCAAGTACCTGATCGGCGAGAGCTACGGCACCACCCGAGCCGGCGGCCTCTCGGGCTACCTGCAGGAACGCCATGGCTTCTACCTCAACGGCATCATGTTGGTGTCGCTGGTGCTGGCCTATCAGACTCTCAATGCCCACCCGGGCAACGACCTGCCCTACATCCTGTTCCTGCCCGCCTACACCGCTACCGCCTGGTACCACCACCGCCTGCCGGCTGACCTGCAGCAGCAACCCTTGCGCAGCGTGCTACAGGAGGTAGAAACCTTTGCCCTGGGCGAGTACGCCCAGGCCCTCTTGCAGGGGGCTGATCTGCCCGCCGCCCAGCGCGCCGCGGTGGCCGGCCAGCTCGCCCGCTACACCGGGTTGTCGTTGGCTTATGTCGAGTATTGCGCCCTGCGCCTCGAAATCTTTCGCTTTGTCAAGGAGCTGCTGCGGGATGAGCACCGTACCGTGGGCCGTCTGGATAGCCGCTACCGGGGTATCGACCGCGACGCTGCTGGCGAGAACTTCGATTTCGATCCCAGCTACGCGGCTGTGCAGGGGGCCTACACCGCCGCCTTCAACCACTACGTGCGCAGCGATCTGCAGTTCGAGAGTGACCTGCCCTACGAGATCCTCAAGGGGATCTACCAGAAATGGAGCTTCAAAGAGTTTGAGAACCAATACGTCAGCGTGGCCGAGACTCTGCGCCAAGCCATGTCCATGAATCCTCACCTCAAGGTGCACGTCGCCAACGGTCTCTATGACCTGGCCACACCCTACTTCGCCGCAGCGTACACCGTCAACCATCTGGGGCTGGATCCCAGCCTGCAGGCCAACGTCAGTATGAGCACCTACGAGGCCGGCCACATGATGTACGTGCACCGGCCATCGCTGCTGGCCCTCAAGGACTCCCTCTCCCGAGTTGTAACGCAGGATACAAAGCCCGCATAGGGAGAGCGCATTCGCAAAGACTTAACATATCCATCAAGTTCCCTTACCATTGGCTTAAACTTTCGCGGCTATACTGGGGGTGATAGAGGGCAAGTATCCAGGCGGCCGGCGCCCTTGTGCGTAGCGGCCGCCTGAGCCAGGCATCCGTTGACCCATGACAGGACCAAGAGGTATCGTTAACCATGAATCTTCTATTGACCAATGACGACGGCATCCGTGCGCCCGGCATCTGGGCGGCCGCCCGGGCCCTGGCTCCCCTGGGCCACGTGCTCATGGTTGCCCCCAAACACAACTATAGCGGCTACGGTGCTGCCATGCCACCGCTGGACGAACTGGCTTTTTCGCCATATCAGCATGCCGAGGGCCATCCCGCCAACGTAACCGCTTTCGCCGTGGACGGCACCCCGGCCACCTGCGCTCAGGTCGGCCTGAGCGGCGCTCTCAGCGACCGCTCCATCGACCTGGTAGTTAGCGGCATCAATGCCGGCCAGAATATCGGCCGGGACGTCTTCTACTCCGGCACCGTGGGTGCAGCCATCACCGCCCGGATTATGGGCTGGCCGGCCATCGCCATCTCGATGCAGACCGGCACCAACGGCACCGAGCACTGGGAGGCTGCGGCGACCTGCCTGGCCGAGGTGGTGGCCCTCTTTGCGGACTCTCTTACGGCCGGTGCTGCGGTGCTCAATATCAATGTGCCCAACCTGGCCCTGGCCAACCTGGGCGGGGTCCGGGTCACAACCCTTAGCACCTATAGCTGCGCCAACGCCTACCGCATCCAGGTCTCAGGAGAGGATCGGCTGCAGCTGCAGCGCATCTACGCAGGCGAGTCCGAGCACCAGCAGCCGGGCACCGATGCCTGGGCCCTGGCCAATGGCTTTGTGTCGGTCACGCACCTGCGCTTGTTCGGCAATGCCATGGTCGTAGCGTCGACCGCGGAGCGCACCGTCCGGCCCCACACCAATGGCACCGGCAGCTATCGGCATTCCCTTCCCCTGGAACAGGGCGAGGCCTTGTTTGCGAATGTTCCCTGAACAGGGCGGCCTGCCGCAGGTGCTCGGGGGTTCTGTCACCGAATGCAGCGCTTGAGGGATGGGCATCCGGCGCAATTTGCGCCCGGAGGATATCTGGGTACCATGAAGGGCTCATGTCGCATGAAGCACAGAATAGCCCGCTACCATGGCCCAGATACAGCGCCTGCGCTTGACCTATAGCAAGGGAGAAGCTCTCCGGTACGTTGGCCACCTTGACTTTGTGCGGGCCTGGGAGCGCGTTTTGCGGCGTGCCGGCGTGCCCCTGGCCTACTCGGAGGGTTTCAACCCCCAGCCCAAGCTACAATTCGCCTCAGCGCTACCCGTGGGAGCCACCGGAAGGCACGAGCTGGTCGATGTGATTCTTTCCGAGCCCATGGCACCATCGGCCTTCCTCGAGCATGTGCGGCCTCAACTGCCCACAGACCTGGCCCTGCTGGCGGCCGAAGAGGTACCGCTCAAGGCCACGGCCTTACAGGCTCTTATGCTGTCCAGCACCTGGGAGTTGGACGTCGAATCTGATCTGAGCGGCGACGATCTGAGTGACCGTGTCGACGAGCTACTGGCGCAGGACAGCCTCCCGCGCAGTCGCCAGCGCAAGGGCCGGAGTGCGGCCTACGATCTGCGCCCCCTTGTCTTGGGGCTGCAGTACCAGGGTCAGCCCGCACCCGGATGGCATAGGCTGGCGCTCCACCTGCGCAGTACACCCACCGCCTCCGGTCGGCCTGACGAGGTATTGGCAGCCCTCCAGCTAGGGCATTGCCTGGCCCGCATCGAACGGATAGCCTGCCAGTATGCTGCAGACAGGTGAAGACCGCGGGTCGTAGACACGCAAGATTTTGCGTCTCTACGACTTGACAGGATGGACCTTTGGGGTATAATGGATTGTCAGCCGCCAGGCCAGCTTTGCATGGCCTGGTTTTTGTGCGGAAAATCACCCTCGCCGGCGCCGCTTGCCAAGCTCCGCGTTGCGGACGCGACGTCAGGAAGGAGAACAAAACCAAGATGTATGCTGTAGTCGAAACAGGTGGCAAACAGTACCGGGTAGCCCCTGGCGATTGGCTGGAGGTCGAGAAGCTGGCCGGTGAGGTTGGCGATACGATCATGCTGGACCGGGTCCTGCTGGTACACGACGGTGCCGAGCTACACATCGGCCGACCCCTGGTGAGAGGCGCCGCAGTCAAAGCTACCATCCGGGCCCAACACAAGGGCCCGAAAGTTATTGTGTTCAAATACCGGCCCAAGCAGCGCTATCGCCGCAAGCGCGGCCATCGCCAGCTGCTGACCCGTCTTCACATCGACGCTATCGAGACCGCGTGAGGCGCGAGGATCGGACCCCGATAAAGCAAAGCGTGTTGATCTGAGTAAGGAGATTGATCATGGCACATAAGAAAGGTGGCGGCAGCAGCCGCAACGGACGCGATAGCGAGAGCAAGCGCCTGGGCGTCAAGCGCTTCGATGGCCAGTTAGTCAGCGCCGGCTCGATCTTGGTCCGCCAGCGCGGCACGAAGTTCCTGCCCGGCAACAACACCGGCCTGGGCCGCGATTTCACCATCTTCGCCACCACAGACGGCTATGTGAAATTCGAGAACGTCCGGCGGGACAAGAAGCGGATCAGCGTCTATCCTGAGGCCGCGGCCTAGCCCAAGCGAAGGTTGATCATGAAGGAAAACATCCATCCGGTGTATTATGCGGATGCCCAGGTGATCTGCGCCTGCGGCAACACCTGGACCACAGGATCCACCCAGAAGACGATCCGCACGGACGTCTGCTCGGTGTGCCATCCGTTCTTCACCGGCGAGCAGCGTATCGTAGACACAGCCGGCCAGGTGGATCGCTTCATGCGCCGCCTGCAGCAGCGTGAGGACGTCCTGGGTCAGACCCAGGTTCAGCGCGCCGCCGAGGAGGCAGCCAAGAAGGCCGCCGCCAAGGCACGGGCCCGGGGTGAGAGCACCCAGAAGGCCCGCAAGTTGGCCGAGAAGGCTGCCGAGGAAGTCCTGGCCGAAAGCTCCAAAGGTGAGGTGGCGCCGGCCCTGGCCAAAGCCATTGCCGCTGAGGCCATGGCTGCGCCCGCCGAGGCCGCGGAACCCGAGGCTACTGAGGCCACTGAAGCCATCGAGGCCGTTGAGGCCACGGAGGCCATCGAGGCTGTTGAGGCCACTGAGGTCATCGAGACCGTTGAGGCCACTGAAGCCACCGAGGCTGTTGAGGCCATCGAGGCTGTTGAGGCCACTGAGGTCATCGAGGCTGTTGAGGCCACTGAGGTCATCGAGGCTGTTGAGGCCACGGAGGTCATCGAGACCGTTGAGGCCACGGAAGCCACCGAGGCCGAATCCGAGGTGGCCGCAGAGGCCGAAGAGAAGTAGGCAGTATCGCTGCTACCGCGTAGTAACACAGGGGCAGAACTGGTTTCTGCCCCTTTTTGTTGGCCGGAGGAGGCGTCCCCATGCCCATCTTTCAGCCCCGCGGCGGCTGGATCGAAGTCATCTGTGGCAGTATGTTCTGTGGCAAGACGGAGGAGCTCCTGCGCCGGGTGCGCCGGGCCGTCATTGCCCGTCAGCAGATTCAGGTGTTCAAGCCCGCCATCGACCATCGCTATGGCCTCGCCCGCGTTGCCTCCCATAACGGCCTGGCCTGGGAGAGCGAGGCGGTCCACAGCTCCCACGAGATCCTGGAGCGGATCCGGCCCGAGACCACAATGGTTGCCATCGACGAGGTGCAGTTCTTCGACGATGGGATCGCTGCCGTGTGCGACCAGCTGGCCCACCGCGGCCTGCGGGTGATCTGCGCCGGGCTGGACCTGGATTTCCGCGGCGAGCCCTTTGGCCCCATGCCCTGCCTGATGGCCCAGGCCGAGCGGGTAGACAAGCTACATGCCATCTGCGTCGTGTGCGGTGCGGCCGCCAGCCGCACCCAACGCCTCATCGACGGCCAACCGGCCAGATACGACGATCCAGTCATCGTCATTGGCGCTGCCGAGGCCTACGAGGCGCGCTGCCGCAACTGCCACCAGGTGCGCCGCTAGCCAGCTAGCTGAGCGGGGCCAGGGAATCCAACACAGCCTGCAGGTCCTCAGGCAGCGGAGACTCCACCTCGACAATCTCCCCCGTGGTGGGCTGTGAAAATCGTAGCCGGCTGGCGTGCAGAAACTGGCGGGGGCAACGAATGCGCTGGCGGCGGCGGCCGTAAACCCGGTCTCCCACGACCGGGTGCTTGATGAAGGCCAGGTGCACACGGATCTGGTGGGTGCGGCCAGTCAACAACTGGAGCTCTAACAGGGTGTACTCGAGGCGCTGTGCGCTGGCTTTGGCCAGGTAGTGGCCCAGCACGCCAAAGGTGCTGACCGCCGCCCGCCCCCCCCGCTGCGCTGGCACCACCGCCATCCGTTTCCGCATGGCAGGATCGCGCGCGATGGGAGCCTCGATGCGGCCCTCCAGGGTCTCCACCAACCCCTCCACCAGAGCCACGTAGGTCTTCTGCACCCGCCGCGTCTTGAACTGCTTCTGCAACGCCTCGTGCGCAGCCAGGGTCCTGGCCACCACCATCAGCCCTGATGTATCCCTGTCCAGCCGGTGCACGATGCCCGCCCGCTCAGCGCCTCCCACCTCGGCCAACCTCGGATCCCAGGCCAGCAAGGCGTTGACCAGCGTGCCCTGCCTGTGGCCGGGCGCCGGGTGCACCACCATGCCCGCCGGCTTGTCCACTACCAACAGGTCCGCGTCCTCATACCCGATGCTGAGGGGAATGGGCTCCGCCAGCACCACGGGCTCCACGGCCGGCGGCCGCCATAGCACCACGACATCGTGGGCGGCTACCCGGTGGCTGGCCTTGACCGGCCGGCCGTTAACCGTCACGCGCCCCTCCCCGATCCAGCGTTGCACGTCGCCGCGCGTGACATCGGCCAGCGCGCCGGTGAGAACCCGGTCCACCCTCTCGCCCCCGCGCTCGATGGTCAGGGTGATCTCCTGCTCAGGCTGGCTCATCGTCGACCTCGCGCTCGGTTGGAAATGGGAGAATCAGGCCCGCTGCTCTTCCGCGCTACCCTCGGCCGGTGCCTTGGTGGGATTTTCGTCCTTCTGCATGAGCAGCAACAGGGCCATCAGGCCGACCCCGGTGACGATGGCCATGTCGGCAATGTTGAAGGCGGGCCAGAAGTGGAAGAAGATGAAGTCGGTCACGTGGCCCTGGCGCACCCGATCGATCATGTTGCCCAGGGCACCCCCCAGCTGTAGCCCCAGCGCCAGCTGCACCAGGAACTGGTCGCGCGGGAGATAGCGCATGTAGATTACGATCGCCACGGCTACGGCGATGCCAATGGCCACGAACAGGATGCTCTGGCCCTGCAACAGGCCAAAGGCCGCCCCGGTGTTGGTGAAGTGGGTAATGGTAAAGAAGTTCACCAGGCTGGGGAACGGCACCAGGGACTCGCCAATGGGCAGGTTGCCCTCGATCCAGCGCTTGCTGAGCTGGTCCAGCAGAATGACGATTGCCGCCGTGCCGAATATGACCCAGCCGGGCCTGAGACGACGATTCATAGGGTCAGTTGCTCACCCAACGCATGGCCCGCCACGGGCCAGAACTCGTCCGCACCAAAGCACTTCTTGACCGAATGGTCTAGGAACGACGGCCGCCGTTAGAGGAAGTCTCCAACCGCGTCTGGCAGCGGATGCACAGTGCCGCGTATGGAATCGCCTTCAGCCGGGCGTAGTCGATCTCCTCGCTGCAACGCTCGCAGACCCCGTAGGTGCCCTTGTCCATGCGAGCCAGTGCCCGCTGGACCTGGTCCAGCAGCGCCTGCTCATTGCGATGCAGCGCCAGGCTGGCCGCCTGGTCAAAAGCTTCGGTGCCATCGTCGGCCATGTGATTGCCCAGGCCGGGCTTCTTCTGGCGGGCGACGACCTCGTAGTGGCTGATGATTTCCAGGAGCTCCGCCTGCTCAGCCTCCAGGCGTCTACGTAAGCGCTCCGTATCCTTGGTCATTTTCGGCCTTCCTCACCGTGGAATGAGCCAGGGTGGAGGCGGGTGCCCCTTACCCTGCTGCACGAACTCTGTGATGATTGCCCTGGCCGAGCGTGACCGGCGATAAACAACTACCAATCAGCGCTATTGTACCGTAAACCGGGAAATTGGCAAGCGCCTGGCCCCTCCCGGAGCTCAACAATCTGGCAATCGCCGGCCAATCGCCGGTTTCGTAACAGGTTTGCGCCTGCTGGCGACTGCTAGGCTACCCGTAGCACGCCAAGGGTGATCTCGGTCCCATCCACCTCACCGCGCTCCACGTAGGCACCTTCGGCCGGATCAGACTCTTCCAGCGACAGGCTCAGGGTCTCGTCCTGTACATAGCGCACCATGGCGGCAATGGCCGCAGCCAGCTCGCCATCCCCGGCCCGGTAGGTGGTATGGATACGATCACTCAGCTCGAAGCCCGCATCCTTACGCATCTGCTGCACGCGGCGCACGACCTCCCGGGCCAGGCCCTCGGCCTTCAACTCGGGGCTGATGGTGGTGTTGAGGGCCACCACGATACCCCGCTGCGGATCGTTGGTGACCTGGAACCCGGGCAGGGGCTCGGCCTGTACCAGGATGTCCTCAGGTGCCAGCTGGACGGGCTGGCCATGTACGGCTACGACGACCGGCTGGCCGGCTGCCACTGCGGCTGCCACGCCGTGCGGATTTGCCGCGCTCAGCCCCTGGCGCACGGCCGGGAAGTCCTTGCCAAAACGCGGGCCCAGGGTTCTGTTCACCGGCAAGATGCGGTAGGTGACCAGCTCGGCCTCGCCTTCGGCCAGCTCCACATTCTTGACATTCAGCTCCTCGGCGATGACGTCGGCGAAGCGCGCCAGGCTGCTGGCCTTTCCTGCCGCCACCACCTTGATACCAGCCAGCGGCTGCCGCACTTTGATGTTGGCCGCCACCCGGTCGGCATGGCCCAGGCTCACCACCGCCCGGGCCAGGTCCATGTCGGCCAGAAGGGCCGGATCCACCAGCGCATGGTCAGCCTGGAGCCACGCGGTGTGGTGCACGCTCTCAGGTGCGGTGGCATCGATGCTGCGCACCAGGTTCTGGTATATAGCCTCGGACAGGAAGGGCACCATGGGAGCCAGGACTCGGGCAAAGGTCACCAGCACATAGTACAGGGTATCCAGTGCCGCCTCGTCGCCCTCCCAGAACCGTCGCCGGCTGCGGCGCACGTACCAGTTGCTCAGGTCATCCAGAAAGACCTCACAGGCCACGGTCGCACTCTCGGCGTCATACTGCGCCAGGCCTTCCGTGACCCCCTGCATCAGCTGCTGGAGGCGACCGGTGATCCAACGATCCAGCAGGCCGTCCACAGGTTGCTCATTGCCGGCCGCCTGCCAGGCCTGCCACTTACCCACCCCACTCCACGCAGGGGCAAGGTTGGCGTAGGTCACGAAGAAGCTATATACGTTCCACAGTGGAATGTGAAAGCGCCGCCGGGTCTCGTCGGCACGATGATAGCCAAACAGGAGGTTGGCCTCCGGCTTATGGTCGAGGAACATCCAGCGCATGACGTCCACGCCGATCCTCTCGGCCCCTTCGTGGAAGTCGATGGCATTGCCCCAGCTCTTGTGCATAGCCCGGCCATCCTCGCCGACCAGGGTGGCATAGCTAAACACGTTCAAGAAGGGCGGCTGGCGCTCCATCACCGTGCCCATGGCCAGCAGGCTGTAGAACCAGTTGCGAAACTGCCCGGGGAAGCTCTCGGAAATCCAGTCGGCCGGGAACCAGTGGCGCCAGGTCTCCGGGTCCGTGCGGTACCCCAACGTGCTGAAGGGCACGATGCCAGCGTCGAGCCATGGGTTGCCCACGTCGGCGATGCGGCTGGCCCGGGCACCGCACTGCGGACAGGCGATCTTCACGGCGTCGATGTAGGGCCGGTGCGGCGTGTGGCCGTCGAACACTTCCCACCCATGCACCGCCCTTTCCTCCAGCTCTGCGCGCGAGCCCACCACGTGAAAATGGCCGCACTCCGAGTTCTCGCAGATCCAGATGGGCAGGGCCAGGCCCCAGTAGCGCTTCTTGCTGATCATCCAATCGTGCATGTTGCGCAGCCAGTCCAGCTCGCGCTCGTAGCCGAAGGAGGGGATCCAGCGGATCTGGTCCACGACCTCCATGATCTGGTAGCGCAGGCTGCGATCCACTTCTTCCTTGGTCAGGTCCTGGCGCGGCCGGTCGTAGACCTCGCCCATGCTGATGAACCACTCGTCGACCAGGCGAAACACCAGCTCCTGCTTGCAACGCCAGCAGGTGGGATACCGATGGGTGTAGTCCTCCAGGCGATAGACACGGCCCTTGGCCGTCAAGTCGTCGAAGATCGGCACAGCGACCTCGTGGACGCGGCGGCCCGTCAACCAGGCAAAGCCGTCCAGGTATACCCCATTCTCGTCCAGGGGTGCCACCACCGGCAGCCCTTGCTGCTTACTGAGCTGGAAGTCCTCGGCGCCGCAGCCCGGAGCAATGTGCACGATGCCGGTGCCCTCCTCTTCCCCCACATCCTTCCAGCCGATCACCTGGTGCTGGTAGTTACCGGCCTTGAAGGCCTGCTGTACCGCGGGCAGCTCGTCGAAGGGGCCGGCATAGCGCCAGCCCAACAGGTCAGAGCCCTTCAACTCCGCCAATACCTCCAACTTGCCAGGCATGGCGCGCTTGAGGCTGCCCCTGGACAGGTAAACCACCCAGTCGTCCTGCCGGACCTTGACGTAGCTCAGCTCCGGCCCCACGGCCGCCGCCACGTTGCTGGTCAGGGTCCAGGGCGTGGTGGTCCACACTAGCATTGCCTCAGGCAGGCCCGTCTCCATGTCCACGCGCGGCGCGCCCTGTTCGTCTACCAGCGGGAAGCGCACATAGATGGAGGTATGGGTCAGCTCCTCGTAGCCATCCGTGACGATCTCATGCTGGCTGATCCCGGTGCCGCAACGTGCGCACCATGGCATGACGTCGGTGCCCTGGTAGAGCCAGCCGCGCTCCCAACATCTCTTGAGGAAGCTCCAGATCTGGTAGTTGTTCTCATCGGAGAAGGTGAAGTAGGAACCGCCCAACTGGGGGAGGCCAAGCTGCCCCACGATCTGTTCCACCGTGCCCGTAACCGGCCCCTGGGGACCCTCGACCGTGATCACCTGCTCAGGGTCCTCGGCCATCTTGTCCCGCAACCAGCGCAGCTGGGCCGGCTCATTCCAGTCCATCCAGTAGCCCAGGCGCACCGACTGCTCCGTCTGCAGCGCGGCGAACCCCAACACGCGCTGCTTGCACAGGCTCACGAAACGCGCCAGGCCATACTCCTCGATGTCGCGCTTGGACGTGAAGCCCAGCTCGCGCTCCACGTTGACCTCGACCCAGAGCCCCTGGCAGTCGAATCCGTTCTGGAAGCGCTGGTCGTAGCCTTGCATGGCGTGAAATCGCTGGTACAGGTCCTTGTAGGTGCGGCCCCAGGCATGGTGCACACCCATGGGACCGTTGGCCGTGATCGGCCCATCGATAAAAGACCAGCGCGGCTGGCTCTTGTTCCTGGCCCACAGCTTTTCAAACGCCCGGGTGCGCTGCCAATAGTCGAGGATGGCATGCTCTTGGGCGATGAAGTCAGGTTTGTTCGGTACGGGTGCAAACATAGCTACCTCAAGACAGGATACGCTGCTGGTAGATCGAAAAAAAGCTCTCATCCCCAAAGGGACGAGAGCTGTGCCAGTTCCCGCGGTACCACCCTTGCTGGCGGCTGGAGCCTGAGGCCCGTTGCCGCCCACTCAATAGGATGCCATCACATCCCTGCAGCGATAACGGGCCACATCACCGGCCTGACTTACTGAATGCAGCGCATCGTTCAGCCGGCAGCTCCGGAGGGATTTTTAACAGGGTCGCCTCGCCTGGCTTGCACCATCCCAGGCTCGCTGGACAGGCGACGGCCCGCCTACTCGTCTCCATCAATGCCTGTCTCTATTGACTTTGTGCGGCCATTTAACCACAGGACCAATCAGTTGTCAACTGGCCTTCAACACGGCTCAGGACTTCTCAAAAGCTTCTTCCTGCGCCACGGCGCGATCTGCCAGGGCTGTGAGCGGCGCGCCATCCATACCAGGATGCGATTCCCCCCGCCCGCCCTTTCCCATCGTGGGGACGGGCTCGCCTCGCCCTTGCGCTCAGCCCCCGCGTCTCGCCCGCGACCTGCAGCCCTGCCACCCCCTTTAGCCATCGTTGCCACAATCTCCCGGCTTGTGGATTGGGCCAGTGCTATGCCATCTTGATCCCCTCCACCATCCGCTCGACATCCTCGTCTGTCACATAATGATGCGTGGGCAGGGTCAGCAGATGGCGCGCTACATGGTCAGCACCGGGGTAATGGCCGTGCTTTAACTCCGGGAAAAGCTCAGGTAGCGGCCGCCGGTACATCTTGCCCACCCCGATGCCTGCCGCCCACAGCCTTCCAAACACCTGCTCGCGCCGGTCCTCAGACTCCACCAGCACCGGCAGGCGCAGGTAGATGGGCTCAGCCCCTGGATCCACCGCCGGAAACGCCATCCCCGGCACTCCCGACAGGCGCTGCAGCAGCTGGCCTGCCCGCGCGCGCCGGCGCAGGTTGATGGCGTCCAGGCGAGGCAGGAGGCGGAGGCCGGCCGCGGCCTGGGCAGGCGTCAGGCCAGCCAGGCGATATCCCCAGCTTTCCTCCCGATCGCCCACTCGATGCAGGCCCACGCGCGTTGCTGCGTACCAGCCCCTGGGATGAAAGGCCAGGTTGAATGCGGCCAAACGGGCCTGTGCCACCGCCGACTGCCCTCGCGAGGCCCTGGGCAAAGCCTGCCACCACTGGCCCACCAGGGATAGGTCCTCCTCCCGATTCACGCTCAGCCCACCTCCGCCGCCTGTGGACAGGGGCTTGCCCGGGCCAAAGCTATAGAGCCCAAACCGTCCCGCGGTACCCACCAGCTGGCCGCCGCTACGTGCCCCCATGGCCTGGGCAGCGTCCTCGATGACCACTGCGCCTGCCTGCTCGGACCAGGCCAGTACCTCCGTCATAGCCTGGGGCAGGCCAAAAGGGTGGACCTGGATCACGGCCAGGGTGCGCTGGTCGATGGCCCGGGACAGGGCTGCGGCCTCCATGCCCAGGGTCTCAGGCGAGACGTCCACCAGCCTGGGGTGCAGCTCCAAGTCCAAAATGACCCGGGCCAGGGAGGGACAGGTGTAGGCCGGCAGCACCACATCGCGGCGGCGGTCACCTGCGGCTTCGGCTAGGGCCCGCAGCACTAGATAGAGTACGGTGCGACCCGACGCGGCCAGGTGGCACCGGGGCATAGCCAGGTAGCCGGCCACAGCCCTGGCAAACGCGTCCACGTCTGCCGGACCAGCCTGCAAACCCCGGCGCAAGTCGGCTGCCGGCACCGGCGTCGCTGCTGGCGGCAGGTGGCGCAGCACGGCTCGGCTACTCCAGCCGGCGCACGCCGGGCACCAGGACCAGGAGGGCCGCAGCAGCAGCCAGGGCCAGCATTCCAGCAAGGGCCAGCGCCGCGGGCAGGCCAGTGCGAACCGCCAGGGTGCCGACAGCAACATTGCTCAAGGTGTCCGACCCGGCATGCACCTGGCTATAGACGGTCATCACCCGGCCCCGCACCCGGTCCGCGATGTTTACCTGTACCAGGGTTATAGCCAGGCTCTGCACGATCAACAGGGCCATGCCCAGCCCAACGAGAGTGACGCCGGCCATCACCATGCCTGTGGCCTGAGAGAAGGCGATCAGCAACAGAGGGAGGGCCAGGCTGGTCACAGCCAGGGAACGGCCCCGACCCTGGCTCTTCAGCCGGGCGACTACAAAGGTGCCGATCACCGCGCCTAACGCTGCGGCCGCCAGCAGCAGGCCCAGGCCCACGGCACCAGTGTGCAGAACCTCTTGGGCAAAGGCCGGCATCATGCCATACACCGGCCAGGCCAGCCCGCCGACCACAGCCATCAACGCAACGGTAGCCACCATGGTCCGGTCTGCCAGTAAGGCGCGGAAGCCCTCGAGCCAGGCTGAGCGCAGCGGCTGCCCGCCGGCATCGTGGCGCACGTCCGGCACCCGGATCAGGAGCAACGCTGCGATGGGAGCCAGGTAGGTGGCCGAGTTGAGGAGCATGGTGCCCCCCGCGCCCACGGCGGCGATCAGCAGCCCCGACAAAGCATAGCCCACCAGGCTGGCGAAGTTGAAGATGGCGCCGTTGAGCGCCACGGCATTGGCCAGGGAATCGCGATCAACCAGCTCCACCACAAAGGCGCGCCTGGCCGGATGGTCGATGGCCAGCAACGCGCCAAAGACGAAGTACAACAGGACGATGGTGCCCAGGCTGAGCCGGTCTGTGATGGCCAATAGGCCGAAGATCGCAGCCTGCACCATCAGGCCCACCTGGGTGGCCAGGATCACCTTGCGCCGGGGATAGCGATCGATCAGCACGCCCCCGAGCAAAGAGATGGGGATGACAGGCAATAAGGCCAGGAAGCTCACCATGCCCAGCCAGAAGGTCGACTCGGTGAGCTCATACACCAGCCAGCCCTCGGCCACTACTTGAACTGCAGTGCCCACGTTGGAGACGATTTGCCCCACCCAGAACAGGCGGAAATTGCGGAAGCGCAGGGCCGGAGCATTCCGGGCCCAATCTACCCGGCCAGGCCAACCACGGCCCTCAATCATGGTCACGGTGCACAGGATTGCGCTGTCTGGCCAGCGCCACGGCCAGCGCCCCCGCAAGCCCTGCACCGACAATTCCCAAGACCACCAGCACCCAGGGCTGCAGGGTACCACCAGGCGCGGCCGCTGCCTGGTTAGCGGAAGCACTGGCAGCCAGGGCAACGGCCTGATCCGGTGTGGCCGTGGGGGAAACCGAGCTCGCTGGCGCCGGCAAAGCCGCCAGCGCCTGACCCGGCACAACAGCCGGCTCGGACTCCGGCGTCGAAGTACCCGGCGTCGTAGGCACAGGCGTAGGCGTGGCTGCCGGGGTCACAGGGCTGGCAACAGGAGCGGGGGCCCCCACCCCTTCCGCTGCGTCCGCAGGCTGCGGGGTCTCCTCAGCGGCCTCAGCCACGCGGGGCCCCGAACCCAGGCCCGCCAGCGGGGTGGCCGTCTCCGCTGCCGGGAACTCGGTGTGCAGCTTGCGCACAAGATCCTCGGCTATGTCTACCGTGCTGACACTGGTCAGGATGGATACGCCATCGATGCTGTCGCCCAGAGACCGCACCAGGTCGACCAGTTGATCTAGATCCCCCTCTGTGCGCAGTTGCACCGAGATCTGGATGTCGGGGTTGGCCTGGCGCAGCATCTCCGCCAGAGGCAGCACGTAGGCCCGTACGGTCTCGGGCTCGGTCTGGATGCGCTGTACCTGGAGCACAAACATGTCCACGTACGGCGCCATCTCTACGCCGTAGTTGAGGGCAAAGAACCGGTCGGGGCCCACGGCCAGCCCGACGCCATACTCGTCGGCCAGCTCGCGCATGCTGCGAATCCCCGCAATGGGATCGGCCTGCTCACCTTGTGGGCTCACCGGCCCGCTCTCGATGTTGTAGCCGATGATGTCTACTTGATCCTTCCACAGCGGCATCAGCTCCGCAGCCTCCACGGCCGACTTGAACACCAGCAGCCGGCGGCCGGCCGTGATCCCGTTGAGGATCGGTGCTTGCTGCACCCGATCCGCCCGGGCAATATCCTCGGGCTGCGCACTGCTATTGAACCAGTCGATCAAGGCCGGCCCCATGCTGATGTCCAACCACAGCGCGCGCTCCGGCACGGCCGTTGGTGGAGGCGTCTCCTGCGCCACCGTTCCCGGGGCACATCCCAGGAGCACCACAAAACATAGCAGCCAGACCCACCGTTTGCTCAAACCCATCCCTTGTGCCGTCCTTCGATTCACAGGATCTCCATGCCTCGCGCCAGCGTGCGGCCTGCGCCGCGACGGGCTGACAAGTCACCCACCGCCTCTCCTACCGCAACCTCAGCCCTGGCTCGAGACCATCCGCTAGCCATTGTACAGTCTAAGCAGCCAGGAGGCAAAGTCTCATTCCTCGGCGCTTTCGGTGGGCACGGCCAAACCCTGTACGACCTCCCGGGCCCGGTCAGAGTACTGCCCGGCCTGGGCCGTCTTGCCCTCAGTACGCGCTAGGTCGGCCAGGCGCAAATACCCCAGGGGGTTGCCAGGGGCCAGCTCGATCACTTCCTCATAAGCGGCCCGGGCCTCGGAGTTCTGCGCCGCGGCCACCTGCAGATCGCCCAGGAGGAGCAGGGCATCCACGGATCCAGGCTCCCGGTCCAAAGCCGCCTGGGCATCCTGCAATGCGTCTCCGGTACGGCCCAGCGAGGCCAGCAACGTCGCGCGGGCCAGCCTGTTCGTGGCCGTCGGCGCCCGCTCTATCACCTGGTCCAATAGCGTGAGAGCCTGGTCCTGCTCGCCCTCTCCGGCCAAGAACGCTGTATAGTTGCCGAGCAGCTCACCCGACATGGGCACGTACCGTAGGCCGCGTTCATAGATGGCTCGCGCTTCGTCCGGCCGTTTTTGGGCCTCGTAAACCGCCGCCAGGCCAGTATATGCATCAGCCCGGGTGGGATCCGCAACCAGCGCCTCGGCATAGCTCCTGATGGCTTCTGCCGCCTGTGCCTCGCTGAGGCGGCCCGTCCTCGTACTCTCGCCCGCGGCAGATTCGGCGGCCAGGCCAGCCCTGGCCAGCCACACGTCAGGCAGGTCCGGATAGCGATCTGCCACTTGCTGCAGCTGCTCCTCCGCCTTCGACGAGTCTCCCGTCGCCAGATAATGCCTGGCCAGAGCCAACAGGAGCTCAGGGCTCGCGCCGTTGTCCTTGATCCCTGCCTCGAGGGCCGCCAGGGCCTCGCCAGCCTGCCCCTGCGACTGCAGCAGATCGTGACCGGCGATGAAGAGCACGGCGGGCTCCCGGGCCAGCATCTGCCCATCCTTTAGTAGGGCCAGGGCATCGCCCATGCGGCCCTGTTTGACCAAAATCTGGGCAGCCGCCAGGTAGCTGGTGGTCTCGCCAGGCTGCAGCTCGATCGCCTTCTCGTAGTTGGCCAGCGCATCCAGGGGCTTGCCCCGCAGCGCCAGCAGGTCACCCGCGGCGGCATAGACATCCACCGAGTTAGGAGCCACCAGCCTGGCCTTGAACAGGGCCCTACTGGCACCGTCGAGGTCACCCGTCGCCATGCTGACCTGGGCCTGTGTCAGCAGCAGTTCGATATCCTCCGGTCGTTTCGCCAACATGTCGCGCAGGAAGGCCAGGGCCAGGTCGTGGTTGCCGTAGCGCACCAGGGAGGTCAGCAGGTCGAGATTGGCGGGATGGCCGGCCGGGGAGAGCGCGGCGGCCCGCACGTACCAGTCCCGGGCCCGCTGGAAGTTGCCCAGCCGGTTCTCCAGGTCGCCCATCCTCACGTAGGCCGCCACATCCAGGGCGTCGATCGCCATGGCCCGCTCCAACAATGCCCTGGCCTCCTTGAAGCGCTCCTGGTCAGCGTATAGCTCGCTGAGTCCTACATATCCCGCCGGGACACCGGCGTTCATCTCAATGGTCTGGAGGTAGATAGCCTCGGCTTCCTCATCGCGTTCCCGCTCCTGCAAGGCCTGGGCCAAGGCCAGGGTGGCCTGGGCATGGCCCGGATGAGTCGCCGCGATCTGTTGGAGAAGTTCAAATGCCCGTTCCGTATCGCCCTGCCCATCCAGGGCATGGGCCAGGGCCAGCTGGGTCTCGGCCGAGCCCGGCGCTACGTCCACGGCAGCCTGCGCATAGCGTAGCCCAGTGTTGCGATCCGTCCTGCGCTGCGCGATGTTCGCCAGGGCCAGGTAAGCATCGGACAACCACCCGTCCAGCTGCAGGGCCTGGTGATAGGCCTCCTCAGCGTCATCCCACTGGTTGCCAGCCGCATACAGGTCGCCCAGATCCTTGTAGCGGCGGGCGATCAGCGCCGGCTCCCAGTTCTCCCGCAGTGCCCGGTCGATGACCTCCCGGTAGGCGGTAACAGCCTCCTCCACCCGGCTGCCCAGTTGAGGACTGTCAGGCAATGCCTCGACCACCGCTGGTCGCATGACAGGCCCTGCCGCCTCGATCAGGGCCCCAGTCTCCGCCTCCCGCAGCTCCTCCAGGGCCCTGCTGACTGATGCTACCGCGGTTTCGCCAGATTGCTGGCTGGCTAGCGAGGGCGGCAACTGCGCCAACAGCGAGCCAACGCCGTTGCCCGCCGTCGACTGCGCAGGTCGTTGCAGGCCGGCCAGGGCCAGGCCGGGGATGGCCCGGGAATAGCCCGCGGCCTCGGCCGCTCGCCCGGTGGCGTAGAGCAGGTCGGCCAGCCGCGCGTAGGCAGTCACATTCTCGGCATCCAGCTCCATCGCCGTTCTATAGGTAGCCTCGGCCGCACGAAGATCCCCGCGCCTGCGCTGCGCATCGCCCAGCAGCACATGCGCCCACGGGGCGTCCGGCGCCGCCGATACCGCCGCCCGGTAGAAATTCATGGCCTCGTCCAGCTGGCCCAGGTCCTCATGCAGGCCGGCCAGCCGCGCGTAGACAAAGGCCCGGGTCAGGCTCAGTGCCCGGGGGCGCAGGCGAGCCGACACGTCGAGACTCTCCAGCTTCATGAGGGCCAGGCGATAGGTGGCGGTGGCCTCCTCGGCATCGCCCACTCGCTGCAGCTGGTCACCCAGGTCCAACAGCAGGCTGACCTCGTCAGGATTGGCCCGCACTGCCGCTCGCAACAGCTCGACTAGCTCCTCGGGCGTGCCTCCGCGCGGCCCCAGGTTGTTGCGCAAGGAGATGTAGGCCTCTACCTGCGTCGGATCTAGCTCCAGGGATCGGCGATAGGCCGCCGCTGCTTCCTCATGGTTCCGCTGCTTGAAATGGATATCGCCCTGTAGCTTGTAGGCCACCGCATCCGACGGCCGCAAAGCCAACACATGAGCCAGCTCCGCTGCCGCTTCCTCCAGCAGATTGGCACTAAGGAGCACCTCGGCCAGAGCCAGCCGGACCGGCACACTGTCCTGAGCCTGCAGCCCCTGCAGCCATAGGGTCTGGGCATAGCGCGCCCGGGCCTGGTCGACCTCCCCTCTGGATGCAGCCAGGTCCGCCCACGCCGCCAGCAGCTCTACCGACAACGGATACAGGGTCTTGAGATGTTGCAGCTGCCGTTCGGCGCGCTCGAACTGCCCATGCTCTCGCAATACCTCGACCATGCTCAACCGATTAAACACGCTGGGCCGCAACGCCACAGCCTGCTCAGACAGCTCCAGGGCACGGTCCAGCCTGCCCCGTTGGCGCCATAGCGCAGCCTCCGCCAGCAGCCGGGCATCGTCGCCCGGCAGCAATTCCGCCGCCGCAGCCAGCCGGTACTGTTGCGCGGCGCAGGCCTCATCGCCGGTGGTGAGGCAGGCATCGCCCAGCGCCTCATGAAAGCGCGGCACCTGCGGGGCCTCTGCCTGGGCCCGGCCAAAGGCCGCCTGGCTCTTCGCCAACCGCCCCCCCTCGGCGTACAGCTGGCCCAATCGATAATGCAGGTGAGGCAGGTCGATGCGGCCGGCAGCCTGCTCCAGCCACGCCACCGCCTCCTCGAAATCGCCGTGCGCGTGGGCAATCTCCGCCAGGCCGGCCAGGGCCAACAGGTCACTAGGGTCCCGGGCCAGGGCCTCCCGATAAAGGCGCTCTGCCGCCATCCAATCATAGTCCGCCAGCGCGGTGTTTCCCCGCACCGCCGCTGTCACCTCCGGCGCAGCGCGCACCGCGTACAGGCTGTAGGAATGGTCATCCATCAGCGGCTCGAACCACTCGTCGGCCAGCCGCAGCTGGGTGTCCAGGTCGGTGCCGCTGGGGCTGAGCACGTAGCGCACGTCGTAGCGCCCCAGGATGTCCAGCGATTCCTCGGTCAGGTAGGGCGTCTCGAAGAACCGCGCCTGGTCGACAAGGCGCTGCAAGGCCTCACCCTGGCGGTCGGCCGGGAAGATCTCCCCGGTGGTCGGCATGCGGTGGGCTACGATGCTGGCGTTGGCCACGTACGCCGGCAGGGTGACGCTGACGTCCTGGTCGGCCAACACAGTCACCGCACCCGTGTCCAGGGTGAGCTCCTGCAGCCTGGCAAACAAGGCCTCAGGGGTGGGAAAATAGGAAAGGGGCGACCTCGCCCGATCCTCCAGATCCCAGATGGTGCGCTGGATGGCCGGTCCCAGGGCCAGTCCGGCCACCACCACAAAGCCGGCCAGGGCCAGCCCCTCCAGCCGGTGCCGCTGGGCCGGGGTGGGCCGGAACGGCCGGGCTGCCAGTCCGGCCAGCACCACCAGGCCGCGCTCTGCCACCAGCGCGATGGCCAGCGCATAGGGCAACAGCCACACGAAACGCCACAGGATCCAGGGCATCACCACCGAGCCCATCAACGGTGTCAACAGGGGGTTGAACATCACCAGGAGCACGGCCACCGAGCTGCCCACAACAAACTGGGCACCCAAGCTGGACCGTATGCGCCACAGCAGTAATGGCAGCAGCAGTAGCCCCAATAGATAGGGTGGCTCCAGTACCAGGCTGGGGTCAGACATATAGCGCTGGAGATCAAAGAAGATCAACCGGCGCCGCGGCGCGTTGACCGCAAAGCGATACATCAGGAAGGGATTG
>JAULUH010000016.1:0-14341 GCA_032111745.1 Anaerolineae bacterium
ACGGCGTGTACAACCTGAGCAACCACCGGGTTGGCCTGCCTGGGGAACGGGAGATGTGGCAGCCAGGCCTGGTCGCTCCTGCCCTGGATGAGACTGGCTTTGCGGCCCTGGGCCAACGGCTGGCCGACAGCCCCCTTGTGCGGGAACTCCTGACCAGGGAGCCTGACACCGGCCCCTGATACCAACGGAGGAGAGACCGGTGGAGGACGCGATGGCGGCCCGGTCACGGACTGGCCACTGCCAAGAGCCAAGCAGCCGCGGTGGGGGCACGGTGAACGCGCTTGACAGGAGCCTATCCGGCGGTGCATAATGAAATCTGTCTGGACCATTCCGCGCAGGTGCCATACGACCTGCGTAGACCATCAGCAGTACCGGAGAGTCAACCATGGAAGAGAGCCAATCCAGAACAGTCGTGGCCCGCTTTGGTGACCCCAAGCAGGCCGAGGATGCCTTGCGCGTGATGAACAAGGCCCTGCGCGATGAGTCTAAGACGATTTCCCAGGGTGCCGTCGTCTCACTGCGCCGCAGTGGCAGCCTACGCGTGCGGGACTTCAGGGATATGGGGCTGGGCGACCTGGCCGTAAGTGCAGCAGACCTCACGATCGATGTAGGTGTACAGGGTGCGAAGATGGTACTCACAGCCTTGTTGGTGGGTGCCGGCCTGTTCGTGGATGGCCTGCGGCTGGTCAAGAATAGCGCAGGCCGCGCTGTCGGGCTGGCCGGCGTCACGCTCTCCCTGCCCAGCAGGCGTGCCCTGGATGACTTTGCTGCCGGCGATGAACTTCAGTCTCTGAGCGTCAGCCTGGAGCCTGGCGATACGGCTGTGGTTGTGGTGGCAGATAGTGAGACTGCGGCTGAGCTGGCGACGAAGCTGGTACACAGCGGCGGGACTCTGGTCTGAGGCAAAGCCTCTATTGTCGCGGGTCCTGCCTGGATTGGTGGCTGTTGGTGGGGCGAGCCCGATCGTGAGCCTGGCCTGCTAGGTCGTGGTTAGCCCATCCCCTGGTGTGCCCAACCGCCCAGGCGAATGTGAAGCTTGTAGTAGTGGGAAGTCCGGGTATAATGGAGCCATCGTGGCAGTGCAGCGGCGGCAGATAGTATATGGCGCGGTCGCTGTCCTGTATGGGTGTGACCAGGAAAGGCTCCTGGATCTAGGCCTGTTCAAAGGAGATACAACATGGCTAACAAAGAGGCTGAAGGCTCTCATGTCTATCACATGGTAGCCTTCTCGTTCGTGGGTGAAAAGACCGCGGCCGAGATCATGCGCCAGATCGAGGCGGCGCAGAAGTTCTCGGGCTACGACATCGTGGCCCAGGCCGTGGTCGAGGTAGACAGCAAGGGCAAGGCACATGTGCACCAGCCCGGCCGCGGGGGGGTTGGCGCCGGTGTGGGCGCGGTGGCTGGTGGCCTGCTGGCCTTGATCGGCGGCCCGGCCGGCCTGCTGATTGCGGCCCTGGCCGGCGGGACCATTGGTGGTGTGGCCGGTCACTTCATCGGCCGGCAGTTCGACCAGGACGCTCTGAAGCAACTCGGCGACAAGATGGTGCCCGGTTCATCGGCGATCGTGGTCATCGTGGAGGACGTCTATAGCCAGGGCCTGATCAACGCGGCCTCGGAGTACAAGGGCGACGTGATTACCCTCACGATTGGCGACGAGGCCTCGGGCGAGATCGCCAGCTTTGTGGCGGCCAGCGAGGGCGCTGAGGGCGGTGAGGCAGCCCAGAAGTAGGCCTGTCCGCAGGCTCACGGACGCATGGATGGCGGCGACAACGGTCCGCTCGAAATGTGACTAATGTCCTAGGCGACGGCGCGATTTGCTGCTAAGCTAGGCTCCGACAAGCTTTTCTTGCTCACTCATTACTACTGGCCTCTGCAAACAGGGGCCAGTAGTAATGTCATCTGAACAATCGTCCGGCGGAGAGTCCGATGCAGGGCAAGACCACGCTTCATCCCCGCATGGCCCGCGAGTTTCGCACCATCGAGGCCATGATCCGCATCTACTGCCAGCGCCAGCATGCTGGTCAGCGCGAGCTATGCTCTGAGTGCCAGGAACTGCTGGACTACGCCTACCTACGCCTGGAGAAGTGTCCCTTCCAAGAAGAGAAGTCCACCTGTGCCAACTGTGCGGTGCACTGCTATAAGCCGGACATGCGTGAGCGCATCCGTCAGGTCATGCGCTACTCGGGACCGCACATGATGTATCGACATCCTTACCTGGCCTTCATGCACCTGGTGGTGGATAGCCGTCGTGAGGCACCGGAATTGTCCAAGCGGCGCGCCAGCGGTTGATTCCTCAGTTCGGTCAGAGATGGGGGAAACCAGCTTTCTCCGCAGCGGCCTCCATAGCTCGGATGTCATCATATGCCGCGTCATCGATGCCCACGAAGCGCTCCACAAAGCCACGGGCCAGGTGATCGCGCGCGCTTGTGTCCGTATGTAGGGATAGTAGCACGTCCCGGATGCCCGTCTTGAGTTTGGCCGGCAGCGCAACGGACACCACCACAGGCTGAATGGTGGATGGGCCCAGGCTGTCGATCACGCGCAGCTGCGCCGCCAGCTCGGGATGATCACGCAGCTCGACCGCCAGCACCTGGGAGTCGATGGCTGAGGCGTCGATCTGCCGGTCTGCCACCAGCCGGATGGATCGCTGGTGGTAGCCCGTCTCGACGACCCGGCCGAAGAAGCCTTGCGTTTCCCCCATCTGCATCAACGTGAAGCGGCTGATATTGTATCCAGAGTGGGAGTCCGGGTCGTTATAGGCCCAAGAGGCGCCGCGCAGGTCGACGAAGTGGTGATGGGGACTGTCGCGATGCACGATAACATCGGAGAAGTAGACGGGCTGGCCGCGGTAGCGCGCGCCCTGGAGCACGGGCGCAGCCACCGGTTCCACCGGTGATGGTTGTTGGCGTGCCAACTGCACGTAAGGCAGACCTCAGAGAAAGCCTGCGTCCACCTCGTGCGCAGCGAACTGGGCGAAGGACGATCCGACCATGAGCTCGGTGGGGTGACCCAGCTGGCGGCCGAGCTCGGCCACCACGAACTGGTACATTGGCCACATGTTGGGCGCCAGGAAGCTGGCAAAACGGATGGGCCGCGGGTACCTCATCGCGCCATTGTATCCATATCGTGCGGCCCGCCAAGCGACCTGAAGCCCGGACACCGGCCGGAAGGCCTGGTTGACACCCCTTGCCGGTGCATTTACAATACTCGAGAGTTGTAGTTCCCAGCCCATGGTCGGACCGGTCACGAGAAAGGTTGGTTTCCCATGGCGTCGAAGATCACCATCCATACCTTGCAGGATAAGAAGCAGCGCGGCGAGCCGATCACCATGGTCACCGCATACGATTATCCCAGCGCCCTCCTGGTGGAGCGAGCCGGGCTGGATGTAATTCTGGTGGGCGATTCGCTGTCCATGGTGGTACTGGGCAACGAGACCACCCTGCCAGTGACTGTCGACATCATGATTCATCATTGCCAGGCCGTGGCACGTGGGGCCCGCACGCCTTTTCTCATCGGCGACATGCCCTTTGGCTCCTATGAGGTGTCGCCTCAGGAGGCCGTGCGCAATGCTGTGCGCTTCCTGAAGGAAGGCGGCATGGAGGCTGTCAAGTTGGAGGGCGGCCGCGAGATGGCTGTGACCGTGCGTGCTATCGTCGCGGCCGGCATTCCTGTGCAGGGGCACATCGGCCTCACGCCCCAATCGATCTCTGCCCTCGGCGGCTACCGCGTGCAGGGCAAGACTGCTACATCCGCGGCCAGGCTCCTGGACGACGCCCTGGCGCTGCAGGATGCTGGTTGTTTTTCCATTGTGTTGGAGGCCGTACCTGCGCCCGTGGCCCAAGCCATCAGCCAACGCCTGCGCATCCCCACCATCGGCATCGGCGCCGGTGCCGGGTGCGATGGGCAGGTGTTGGTGTATCATGACCTGGTGGGGCTCTTCGATCGTTTCACGCCCAAGTTTGTGCGCCAATATGCCACCATAGCCGCGGGCATTCAGCAGGCCCTGGCCGACTACAAGCAGGACGTCCTGTCCCGGCGCTTCCCGGCCGAGGAGCACACTTACCCCATGGATGAGGACGAGCTGGCCGGTTTCCTGTCCATGTTGCCCGACGCCTAGGGCGGTCATGGCGGGTTCGGGCGGGGAGACCCCGCCCCTACAATGTTCGAAGATCAACTGTCCTCTTCAGGCATTCGGCGGTCACCGTTCCGCATAGCTATCATCGGCGCTGGGGCGCTGGGCTCTTTGCTGGCTGCCAAGTTAGCGCCCCTGGCCGACGTGTGGCTGGTCACCAGCTGGGCCGAGCACGCCGCGGCCATCCGCGACCAGGGTCTGTTGCTGGTCGACCTGGACGGCACCCAGCGCTCCGTGCCCGTGCAGGTAGCCGTTACGGTTGGCGATGTGCCTGATCCGGTCCCGCTGGCCCTCCTTGCGGTCAAGTCCCATAGCACGGCGGTGGCTGCGGTCAAAGCCCAGGTTCTGCTGGCACCTGATGGCCTGGCTCTCACGCTGCAAAACGGTGTGGGCAACTTCCAGGTTATTGCGCAGGCGGTCGGCGCCAGTCGTGCGGCGCAGGGGGTCACCTCCATGGGCGCCACCCTGCTGGGCCCCGGCGGCGTGCGCTATGCCGGCGCGGGGCCTATGTATCTGGCTGCGCAGCCGGAGACCGCCGGGCAAATTGCCCGGGTGGCCAGGCTGTTCATGGCTGCGGGGTTCGAGACTCACGTGACAGACAACCTGGAGAGCCTGGTGTGGGGCAAACTCGTGGTCAGTGCCGGGATCAACGCCCTGACCGCCATCCTGCGGGTGCCCAACGGCGTCCTGGTGGAGAATCCGGCGGCCAGGGCCCTCATGGCGGCCGCCGCAACCGAGACTGCGGCGGTGGCCGCAGCTCAGGGCATCGAATTGCCCTACCCTGACCCCGTGGCGCGCGCCGAGGCCGTGGCTCAGGGCACGGCACAGAACCGGTCTTCTATGTTGCAGGATGTCTTGCGCGGTGCCCCCACCGAAGTGGACATGATAAACGGTGCTGTAGCGCGGATCGGGGAGCAGCTGGGCGTGGCCGTTCCTGTCAACCGCATGCTGTTGGAGCTGGTGCGTGCGGTCGAGACCACCTACGGATCGGGAACTAGCCTCATTGGGCAGATCAAGCCCTCGGAGACTCCCCCTTCCCCACCGTTCTCTGCGGCTCCCTCGGCTCCGTGCGTCCTTTCCTGAATCGCGCAAATCGTCCAGCTCGTGTATAATGTCGTCTTGCTGATCCGACCTGTGAGAGGAGCCATCCGCCATGCTCTGGAGTCGCATCTTGGGCGCCTTTCTGTTCCGCGCCGAGGCCTACGAGGACGTGGAGAAGGATACGTCGTTTACGACTACGGCGTGGGTCCTTGTGTTGGCCGTCTATTTTCTGAGTTTCCTCGGTGCCGGCGCGCCGGCGGCGGCCACCAGTGGTATCCTGCGCTGGTTGCTGTCTGCGCTCCTGGGCGCAGTCATCGCCCTGCTAGCCTTTGCCGTGGCGGCCTACGTCATTACCCTGGTGGGCCAGGGCCTCTACAATGCCGAGGTAACCTTCTACGAGATGGTGCGCACCCTGGGCCTGGCCTCAGTCTGGAACATCGTGGGCATTATCGGTGTGATTACCCTGGTATCCCCGGGGCTCAGTTCTCTGGGATCGATCCTGTTCTTGATCGCCTCGATTCTGGCCCTGGCGGCGTGGATCTATGCCGCCAAGCGGGCGTTGGACTTGACCTGGGGCAAGACGCTGGTGACCGTTTTTCTGGGCTTCATGGTTTTCTTCGCCATCAGTGAGCTTCTGGTGCTGGCCGCCAGTGGCATCGGACTTGAGATTCCCAGCCTGAGCAGCGTGCTGCGGCTATAGGCTGGCACTGGTAAAGGAGCATCCATTGTTTAGGAGAATTTCTGTGTCACTGAGATTTGGTCTGGGACTTCTCCTGGCTGTGGTGAGTGCGCTTTCCTCGCAGCCGGCAACGGCGGCCAGCCGGCCATGGCAGGACAAGGTCGATCCCTGGGTGCTGGAGACAGCCGCGGAAGGTGACAGCGAATTCTTGGTCGTGCTGGTTGATCAGGCTGATTTGTCACCTGCGGCTGCCCTGGAGACCAAACTCGAGAAGGGGGCTTATGTGGTCGAGGCTCTACGGGCTCATGCCGAGCGGACGCAAGGGCCCCTGTACCGGGCTCTGGACCGGCTCGGCGTGGCCTATCGCCCTTACTGGGTGGCCAACATGATCTGGGTGCGCGGGGACCTGGCCACTGTCCAGGCCCTGGCCGGGCGGGCTGACGTGGCCCGGGTATCCGCCAACCCGGCGGTGCGGGCCGACCTGCCTGCACCGGCCGCCAGCCGTGCGCCCGATGCTGTCAACGGGATCGAGTGGAACATCACCAAGGTGGCCGCGCCGGATGTCTGGGCTGCCGGCTTTCGGGGACAGGGGGCCGTAGTGGCTGGGCAGGACACTGGTTACCGCTGGGACCACCCTGCACTCAAGCGCCAGTATCGCGGCTGGGATGGCAGTGCTGCCTCCCACGATTACAATTGGCACGACGCCATCCGTGTTAGCACCCAGGGCAGCGTTTGCGGCGGCGACTCGCCGTTTCCCTGCGACGACAACGGCCATGGTACCCATACCATGGGCACCATGGTGGGCGACGACGGCGGCAGCAACCAGATCGGCATGGCACCCGAGGCGCGCTGGATCGGGTGCCGCAACATGGACGCCGGCGTTGGCACGCCCGCGTCCTACAGCGAGTGCTACCAGTGGTTCATCGCACCCACCCGGGTCGACGGCAGCGATCCCCGGCCCGACCTGGCTCCAGACGTGATCAACAACTCTTGGTCGTGCCCAGCGAGCGAGGGCTGCACCGACCCCAACGTGTTGTTGACCGTGGTCCAGAACGTGCGGGCGGCGGGCATTGTCACCGTGCACTCCGCGGGCAACAGCGGCTCCGACTGCAGCACTGTTTCCAACCCAGCTGCCACTTATGGCGAATCCTTCACTGTAGGCGCCACGGACAGCTCCGACAACATCGCCAGCTTCAGCAGTCGCGGGCCGGTCACCGTCGACGGCAGCAACCGCATGAAGCCCGACGTGTCTGCACCTGGCGTCGGCGTGCGTTCCAGCTACAAGACTGGCTACTCGTCCCTGAGCGGCACGAGCATGGCTGCCCCCCATGTAGCGGGGCAGGTGGCCCTGCTGGTGTCGGCCTATCCCAGCCTGGCCGGCAACGTAGATACCATTGAGGACATCGTGAAGGGCTCAGCTGTGCCCCGCACCACCACCCAAGGCTGTGGGGACGATGGACGCGCGGAGGTGCCCAACAACGTATATGGTTGGGGCCGCATCGATGCCTCCGCGGCCTATGACGCAGCGTGCCGCGCGCCCGCAGATGCCGTGACCAGCGTCGCGATCAGGCGGGTGGACCTGACCACCGTGGCCCTGGACTGGCTCCCCGTAGCCGGCGCCGATCGTTACGAGGTCTGGTGGGCAATGAACGCGCCCTTTTTCACCCCGGCACCTGGCGGTGAATGCGCCGCCGCCGCCCATTGTGAACTGGTGGCGGACGCCAGTTTCAGCCAGGCTGCGCTGGGCGACCCGGGCAGCAACCACAGCTACGTGGTGTTGCCGGCCCACAGCTGTGGTGCCACCTCCGCCGTGCTTTCCAACCGCACCGGCGAGTTCGAATACAGCGTGCAGCCCGGCGCGCCTTGAGGCGCAGCCGGGCCTATGATGGTAGCCTGGCTGGCATCGCCCGCTAGGCCGAGGAGGGAGTCCATGGCCCACCGTGCCCGGTTCGTCGCCACTATGCTGGTGCTGGCGGCCATCCTGCTGGCCGCCAGCTTGCCGCCCGCCATCGCTCAAGGGGAGGAACTGCCGCCCGGCCAGTTCGTGGCGCGCGTATATTACGCGGACCCTGGGTCCATCGCCCAGTTGAGTCGCTACGATGTCTGGGAGCATAATCGCCGCGGGAGCTACCTGGTGGTGGCCATGGACGGCATCACCTATCGCTACCTTGAGCAGATGGGCTTCACCCTGGTGGTCGACGAGGAGCTGACCGCTGAACTCAACCAGCCGCGCGCGGCCTTGCCCGGCCAGACCAGCGGCATTCCCGGGTATCCCTGCTATCGCACCGTAGAGGAGACCTACGCTACGGCCGAGGACATCGTGGCTAGCTACCCCATGCTGGCTACATGGAGCGACGAGGGCAACTCCTGGCAAAAGACCCAGGGCCTGGGCGGCTACGATCTGCAGGTTCTGCGCCTTACCAACACAGCGGTAAGTGGTGTGAAGCCCAGGCTATTCGTGACGGCGGCGATCCACGCCCGTGAGTATGCCACGGCGGAGCTGGTCACGCGCTTCGCCGAGCAGCTGGTGGTGGATTACGGCGTCGACCCCGACGTCACCTGGTTGCTGGACCATCACGAGATCCACCTGATGCTGCATGCCAATCCCGATGGCCGCAAAAAGGCGGAGTCTGGCCTGTCGTGGCGCAAGAACACCAATCAGAACTACTGTGCGCAGTTAGAGAACTCGCGCGGGGCTGATCTGAACCGGAATTTCGACTTCCAGTGGGGTTGCTGCAATGGCTCCAGCTCGTTTCAGTGCGACCTGACCTACCGCGGACCCCAGCCTGCGTCGGAGCCCGAGACCCAAGCCATACAGGCATACCTGCAGGCCCAGTTCCCGGATCAGCGTGCGGATGAACTGGGCGCTGCGGCGCCGGCCGATGCTACCGGGGTCTACCTGGATATCCACAGCTACGGTGACCTGGTGCTGTGGCCCTGGGGTTTCACGGGTTCGCCGGCGCCCAACGGCACGGCCCTGCAGACCCTGGGACGCAAGTTCGCCTTCTTCAACGGCTTCGAGCCCGATCAGGCCTATGGCCTCTATCCCACGGACGGGACCACCGACGACTATGGCTACGGCCGGCTAGGAGTGGCATCCTATACCTTCGAGCTGGGCACGGCGTTCTTCCAGGACTGTGCCACCTTCGAGAACACCATCGTGCCCGAGAACCTGCCGGCGTTGCGCTACGCCGCCAAGGTGGCCCGGACCCCTTATCTGACCCCGGCCGGCCCGGACGCGCTGAACGTAGCCGTTTCCGCCGACCTGGTGGTCGCGGGCACGCCGGTGCAGGTCACCGCCACGGTCGACGACACGCGTTACAACACCATGAACGGAACGGAGCCAGTGCAGAGCGTGGCCGCGGCCGAGGTCTACGTGGACGTGCCGCCTTGGGATACCGACAACGGCCCGGTAGCACTCCCGATGGAAGCCGTGGACGGTGCGTTCGACAGCCCGGTGGAACAGGTGAGCGCGGTTGTCGATACCACAGGCCTGGAGGCCGGACGGCACATTCTGTTCGTACGGGGCCAGGATGCGGCCGGCAACAGGGGCGCGTTCAGCGCGGCCTTCGTAACCATCGAGAACGAGCCGTGCCTGGTGCCGGCTGCGGTTGACGATCTAGCGATCTCGGCTGCGGGCAACACGGTGGAGCTGGCCTGGAGCGCGGCCGCCGGCGCGGACCAGTACCAGGTGTGGCGGGCCGCGAACGATCCCTACTTCGCGCCGGCTCTGGACGCGCCGTGTACGAGCCTGGCGGGCTGTACACTGGTGGCCGGCACGACCTATCTGGACACTGTGCTGGGCGACCCGGTCGCCAACCATACCTACCTGGTGCGATCGGTGGCCGCGTGCGGTGCGGTGGCTTCTGCCGCGAGCCGGGTGAGTGAGTTCGAGTTTGGCCTCATTCCTGGGCAGTAGGTGCAGCTTGCGACTCGCAGTGAGGTGATCTGAATGCGATTCTGGCGCTTTCTCTTCCCCATGGTGGTTGTGATCGTACTCGTGTTGACCCCTGTACCTGAGGCCATAGGCCAGGCTCCTGACGGCTCACACGCTAGTCCTGGGGCGTTCCAGGTGGAGGTAAGCGAGCCGGTAACGCCCACGGTGACGCGGCCGCTGAGAGAACTGCCCCTGGTGGCATCGGAAGTGGTTACGGATCGTGAGGTCAACCCACGGCGCATCACCCGGCGACCTTTGCCTCTGCCAGCATCCATAGCTCCCGAGCGATCGGATCCGTTGCTGGACGCTGCGACGCGCCAGCCGGTGCTTGATCCCGGCTTCCAGACACCCCTCCTCAACTTCAATGCCCAGGGATACAATGGCGTCAATCCACCCGACCCTGTCGGCGACGTGGGCCCCAACCACTACGTCCACCTGATCAACAGCGCGGCTGGCACCAGCGTGGTAATCTACGGCAAGACTGGTGCCGTGCTGGGCGGCCCCTATGCCCTGGACTCGCTGGCTACCAGTGGTGCCTGTACCAACGGACTCGGCGATCCTATCGTGCTCTATGATCATCTGGCCGACCGCTGGCTCTTGAGCGAGTTCTCCGGCACGGGCAACAACCTGTGTGTCTACATTTCGACCACCCCCGATCCCTTGGGTGCGTGGTACGCCTACCAGTTCACGACGCTCGAGTTCCCGGATTATCCCAAGTATGCGGTGTGGCCGGATGCCTACTACGTCTCGACCAACGAGGCACAGTCCGCGGCTTATGCCATGGATCGCTCCAAGATGCTGGCTGGTCTGCCTGCATCGTACCAGAGGTTCTCCATCCCCGGCCTGGCGGCCTTCGTGTTCAACGCGCTGATCCCCAGTGACCTGGACGGTACTACACCGCCGCCGTTGGGGGCACCCAACTTCTTCATGCGGCATCGGGACGACGAAGCGCACAATCCCGGCAGTGCCGATCCCAGCCGGGACTTCCTGGAGATCTACCAGTTCCACGTCGACTGGGCCACGCCAGCCAACTCGACCTTCACCGGACCGATCGCCATCCCCGTGGCCGAGTTCAGCTCGGCGCTTTGTGGCTACACTAGTTTCAATTGCATCCCGCAGCCTGGCACGTCTACCACTCTGGACCCGATCCGGGAGGTGATCATGTTCCGGCTGCAGTACCGCAATTTTGGCCCCTATGAGACCCTGGTGGGCAACTTCGTCGTCGATGCCAACGGCGCGGACCGCGGGGGTGTGTGCTGGTTCGAGCTACGCCGCTATGCTGGCGGCGCCTGGGGGCTGCAGCAAGAGGGCACGGTGTCGCCTGATGCCGCGAGTCGCTGGCTGGGTAGTATCGCCATGGACGGCAGCGGCAACATTGCATTGGGCTATAGCGTGTCCAGTTCTACGGTGTACCCGTCGCTGCGCTACATTGGGCGGCTGGCTACC
This sequence comes from Anaerolineae bacterium, assembly GCA_032111745.1. Taxonomy (GTDB): domain Bacteria; phylum Chloroflexota; class Anaerolineae; order JAAEKA01; family JAAEKA01; genus JAULUH01. Next base: position 11,236 of record JAULUH010000016.1, read on the forward strand.
GATGCCCAGGGCACGATGCCCCAGGGCGAGGTGAGTCTGGTGGCCGGCACGTCGGCTAACGCCAGCAGTCGCTGGGGCGACTATGCGGCCATGAGCGTCGACCCGGTGGACGAGTGCACCTTTTGGTTTACCAGCCTTTATACCACCGGTGGTCACTGGCATACTCGGATCGGCACGTTCAAGTTCGATGCCTGCGGCTGTGCTGTCCCTGCGCCGGTCTCGAACCTGGCCATTTCCGTGCTGGAGCCGGCCTCGATCTTGTTGACCTGGGGCTCGGTACCCGGCGCCAGCTCTTACCAGGTGTGGTGGAGGGCAAACGATCCCTACTTCGTGCCGCCTGCAGGTGCTTCGTGCACGGCGGACAATGGGTGCGAGGCCGTAACAGGCAATCAGTGGGATGACTCGTCTCTGGGCTATCCGCCGGACAACACGACCTACATCGTGCGATCCGCCAGCGCCTGCGGTGGTGTGGCAGAGGCTTCGAACCGGGTCGCACTGTTCGAGTACCATCTGGAGCCTGGTGCAGCCTCGCAGTGAGCAGCGCCGACTGCCCACGTAAAAGTCAGATCCCGCTTCAGAGCGCCTGAGGGGAGGCTTTTGACAATTCGTGGGGTATTGCATAGAATGACAGCTACGTTGGCTAGGTCAGCCAACGGATGATCAGGCGCTCTTCAGGTCCCCATGGTGGCTTCGCCGGGGGACCTGACTTTATCAGCCCAATTCGCTCGAACGCGGCGGAGCGCATATGTCGCCAGCGCAATGCCGTGTTCTGTCCAAAGTGCCTGCACCCTACCATCCCTGTTTCTGTGAGTGCATTAGTGACCGGCGTTTTGTGAAGTGCCGGCCATCTAACGCTGAGCTGCTACTCTCCGAGCATGGAAGCGCGCGTCGTGAGTACTGACCAGCCGCCCGGGCATATGCGCGGCAGCGGTGGTATGCTGGCCAACCTGGACCTCTATATGAGGCGCCAGGCGGCCAGCCCATGGCGTTACGCCTGGGAGCAGCTCATCCTGGGCCTCGCCAGCTGGGTGCCCACCGTCGCCGGCATGGCGTGGCGCGGGGTGTTGTACCGCCTGATCCTGCACATGGACGGCGTGCCCGCGATCGAGAACGGCGTGCGCCTGCGTTATGCCAGCCAGATTCGCCTGGGCAAAGGGGCCTACATCGACCAGAAGGTCTACCTGCACGCAACGCCTGACGGCATTGAGATCGGTGCTGGTAGCTTCATCATGCACGGGGCAGTGCTGCACGTGTATAATTTTCGCGACCTGCCCCATGCGTTCATCAAGATCGGCAATGACAGCCTGATCGGCGAGTACAACGTGCTGCGGGGGCAGGGTGGGATTCGCATCGGCGACCGTGTCTATACGGCGCCCCTGGTGCAGATCCTGGCCGTCAACCACAACTACGAAGATGCGTCGCGGCCCATGGTCGACCAGGGCATTACGGCCGAGGGCATCGTGGTCGAGGATGACGTCTGGATCGGCGCCGGCGCCATTATCACGGATGGCGTCACCGTCGGCCGGGGTGCTGTGGTGGCCGCCGGTGCCGTCGTGACTTCCGATGTCCCACCACGCACCGTGGCTGGTGGTGTGCCGGCACGGGTATTGAAGACCCTGGCCTGAGCAGGGGCGGCTAGCCATCCGCCCCTGAAGTGTCTGGAAAATGGCAGCTGGCCCGTCGTAGCCACTGCTCCGGCTGCTGCCTCTATGATCCGTGGGTGACACAGATAATGTGTCACGCCTTGCCGTACCCCGATGCTGATGCATCGGATGGCGGAGCCTGCCCGGCGCCAGCCGGAAAGGAATCGAGGCTCATGGCAGCTCAATCGCACAGGCTTTCCTGGTACGTCGTGCATACGAAGCCGCGGCGCGAGCTATTGGCCGCCGGCCTCCTGGCCGATGACCTCGGCGTGGTCGCTTACTTGCCCGAAGTCCTACGAGTCGCCCGCGGGCACCGGCGCAAGGAGCCGTTGTTTCCGGGCTATGTGTTCATCCAGGCCGACCTGGCGGCCACGCCGCTCAGCCGCATCAACGCCACGCCCGGTGTGCTCCGGCTGCTGACCACAGGGGGGCATCCCCAACCTCTGCCGGCGGGCGAGGTCGAGGCCCTGCAGGACCGGGTCGATGCCCTCAACGCGGCCGGTGGCATGCCCGCCCATTCCTTGCGTCCCGGCGATGAGGTGACCCTCAAGACCGGACCCTTGCAGGGGTTGCGGGCCGTGTTCATCGGTCCCATGCGTCCGGCCCAGCGGGTGCGGGTATTGTTGGAGTTCCTGGGCAGTTTGAGCGAGACCGAGGTGAATGTGGCAGACCTGGAGCCAGTCTCAGGGGTCTCCACCGAAAGCAGGCCACGGCGAACCCGTGGCCGAGGACGCAGGATCAAGGCAGGCGATTGATATGACGACATTATCCGTGGTGATACCGGCCCTCAACGAGGAAGACGGCATTGCCGACATCATGGGGCGAGTGCTGGCAGTGCGGTCTCAGCTCAAGGAGGTCGGCGTCGACACGCTGGAGCTCATCGTGGTGGACGACGGCTCCACCGACCGCACGGCCGAGATCGTCGCCGGCACGCCCGATGTCCGGCTGGTGCAGCATCCGCAGAACCGTGGCTACGGCGCGGCGCTCAAATCTGGGTTCAACGCAGCCACCGGTGATCTGCTGGCCTTCCTGGATGCCGACGGCACCTATCCGCCCGAGTATTTCCCGCTGTTGTGCCAGACCCTGATGCAGAGCGGCACGGACATCGTGGTGGGCTCCCGCATGGCAGGCGCCGAAAGCGAGATGCCGTTCACGCGCCGCGTGGGAAATACCGTGTTTGCCAGCATGATCAGCCTGATTAGCCGGCAGCGCATTACCGACAGCGCCAGCGGCATGCGGGTGATGACGCGTGAGACGCTGGAGAAGCTGTATCCACTGCCGGACGGATTGAACTTCACGCCGATCATGAGCACGCGCGCGCTGCATGAGGATGTGCACATGGTGGAAGTACCCATCCCGTACAGCGAGCGCGTGGGCCGCTCCAAGCTGAGCGTGGTGAAGGACGGCACCCGCTATGCCCAGACCATCACCTGGACCTCGCTCAACTACAACCCGGTGCGCAT
>JAULUH010000017.1:0-16580 GCA_032111745.1 Anaerolineae bacterium
CAAAACATCTCTCAGGTAAGCCAGGCTCACGCTGAGATGCGGCCCGTTCTGCCACCGCCGGTTGTCGCTATCCTTCAACCCCGCCCGCCCCCACACCTTCACCGCAAAGCCCAATCGCATGGATCTTTCCCCCTATCCTGGTACTCAATGGCCCCACCTGCTGCCATTGTACTGGCCTTAGCCCAGTTTGCCAACTCAGCGCGTGGCCGTTACCCCGATCCAGATTAACCGCAGAGGCGCAAAGAGCGCAGAGCCGAACCTTGGACCAGAGGAGTCCAGAAGGGCCTTTGCGTCCTTTGCGCCTTTGCGGTGAATCTCCGGTTCCCCTCCGGACTCCTCCGGCCTAAGGTTTGGCTCTGCGCTCTTTGCGCCTTTGCGGTGAGCCTCCGGACTCTGCCAGCCGTTGACCTGGTTGACAGACTGGTGCATAATTCGCCCTATGCGAGCACCCTCACTCGACACCACCTCGCTGCGCCGCCTTCCCCGTAACGTCTGGGTCGTCACCCTCACCAGCTTCCTCACCGACGTCTCCAGCGAGATGCTGGTCTACGTCCTGCCCCTCTTCCTATCCAACGTCCTCGGCGTGCGCACCAGCGTCATCGGCCTGATCGAGGGCATCGCCGAGGCCACCGCCAGCCTGCTCAAGGTCTTCTCCGGCTGGTTCAGCGACCGGCTGGGTAGCCGCAAAGGGCTGACCGTCGCCGGCTATTCCCTGTCGGCGGCGGCCAAGCCCTTTCTCTACTTCGCCAACACCTGGCCCCTGGTGCTCGCCGTGCGCTTCGTCGACCGGGTGGGCAAGGGCATCCGCACCGCCCCCCGCGATGCCCTCATTGCCGACAGCATCGACCCCCAGCGCCGGGGGCTGGCCTTTGGCCTGCACCGGGCCGGCGACACCGCCGGTGCCTTTGTCGGCATCGCCATCGCCCTGGCCGCGGTCTATGCCCTGCAGGGCCGCAACCTGGAGCTGGCCCGCCCCACCTTTCAGACCCTCGTGCTCCTTAGCATACTGCCCGCCGTGCTCGGCGTGCTGGTGCTTGTCCTGGGCGCCCGGGAGGTGCCCGTCCCTGCTGCGGCCAGGCACGCACCCCCCGCGCTGTCGTTGCGCGGCTTCGACCGGCGCTTCCAGCGCTTCCTGCTGGCCGTGGGCCTCTTCACCCTCGGTAACTCCTCCGACGCCTTCCTGGTGCTGCGGGCCCAGGAGCGCGGCCTCAGCGTCGCCGGCGTGCTGCTCATGACCCTCTCCTTCACCCTCGTCTACACCCTCGTCGCCACCCCGGCGGGCGCCCTATCAGACCGGGTGGGCCGGCGCCGGGTCATCGTCACGGGCTGGCTAGCCTACGCCGCCATCTACCTGGGCTTTGCCCTGGCCACCACAGTCTGGCAAATCTGGCTGCTGTTCGCCGCCTATGGCCTCTACTATGGCCTGGTCGAAGGCGCGGCCAAGGCCATGGTCGCCGACGTCGTGCCATCCGCCCAGCGCGGCACGGCGTATGGGCTCTACAACGCCACTGTCGGCCTTGCCGCCTTCCCCGCCAGCCTCATCGCCGGCCTGCTCTGGCAGGGCGTGGCCGGCTGGTCCGGCCTCGGCCCCTCCGCCCCCTTCCTTTTCGGCGCCGCTATGGCCCTCCTGGCGACGCTTCTACTGGTGGCCTGGCAGTAGCACTGGTGTATTCCACTCTGGCTCCTCTGGCCCCTGGTGCCTTTGCGCTCTCTGCGCCTTTGCGGTTCGTTCTGGATTCTATGTCCGTCCGTGACGGCCCGTATGCACCCGTGCTCCGATCTGATACCCTTGACCGCGCATGGTCGCCAGTGTATAATCCTCAAGCCTGCGGATTCCACTGGCACCTGAGCTTGCCCATGCACATATCCGCAGAGCCGACATCCTCAGGCCTGTTATGAGCAAGAAAATCCACGTCTGCGTCGCCTGGCCCTATGCCGCCGGCGACCGCCATATCGGCCACCTGGCCGGTGCCTACCTCCCTCCCGATATCTTCGCCCGCTACCATCGCCTGGCGGGCAACGAGGTGCTCATGGTCTCCGGCTCGGATACCCACGGCACCCCCATCACCCTGCGCTCCGACCTGGAGGGCATCAGCGCCGCCGAGGTGGTCGAGCGCTATCACCGCCGCTTCGTGGACGGCTTCCAGCAGTTCGGCCTCACCTTCGATCTCTACACCCACACCGACACCCAAAACCACTGGGACGTCACCCACGACCTGTTTCTGCGCCACCTGGCCCGGGAATACATCTACAAAGACGTCCAGATGCAGCTGTTCTCCGTGGACGAGAACCGCTGGCTGCCCGATCGCTACGTGGAGGGCACCTGCCCGTTCTGTGGCTTCGACCGTGCCCGTGGCGACCAGTGCGACAACTGCGGCCGCACCTACGATGCCGTCGAGCTCACGAATCCCCGCAGCCGCATCACCGGCAGCACCAACATCGAGGCCCGGCCTACCGAGCACTTCTTCTTCGACCTGGGCAAGGCCAACGACTTCCTGGTCGAGTGGCTCAACCAGCCCGACAAGGACAGCTGGCGGCCCAACGTCGTCAACGCCGCCCGCGCCCGCGCCGAGAGTCGCGAGCTGCGCGGCCGTCCCATCACCCGGGACCTGGACTGGGGCATCACCATCCCCGTGCCGGGCTACGACGACAAGCGCATCTACGTCTGGTACGACGCCGTGATCGGCTACCTCTCCGCCACCGTGGAGTGGGCCAGCCTGGTCGGCCAGCCCGAGCTGTGGCGTGAGTGGTGGCAGGAGGGCAGCGCCGTCGAGTCCTACTACTTCATCGGCAAGGATAACATCGAGTTCCACGCCGTGATCTGGCCGGCCATGTTGCACGGCTACGGGCCGGCCAACGCCGCGGGCTGGTGGCTGAAGCTGCCCACCGACGTGCCCGCCAACGAGTACCTGACCCTGGGCGACTTCAAGTTCAGCAGCAGCTTCGGCAATGTCATCAGCATCAACGAGGCTGCCGAGCGTTACCAGGTGGACGCCTGGCGCTACGCCCTGACCGCCATGGCCCCCGAGCAGAACGACAGCGAGTTCACCTGGCAGGAGTTCGTCCGCCGGGTCAACACCGAGCTGGTCGCCAACTGGGGCAACCTGGTCAACCGGGTGCTGGGCTTCGCCTACAAGCGCTTCGACGGCCGCGTGCCCCAGCCGGGCGACCTGGACGCCGTGGACCGCGCGCTGTTGGAGACCGTGCGCGCCGGCTTCCACTCCGTCGGCGCCCTGTACGAGGCCCGCCGCTTCAAGGCCGCCCTGGACGCGGCGCTGCGCCTGAGCCAGGAGGTCAACCGCTACGTCAACGACCGCGCCCCCTGGCATGCCATCAAGACCGACCCCGCGGCCGCTGCCACTTCCATTTACGTCTGCCTGCAGGCCATCGACTGGCTGAAGCTGCTCTTTGCCCCCGTGCTGCCCTTGAGCTCGCAGCAGATTCACGACTACCTGGGCTACGACACCCAGCTATTCGGGCGCCAGTATACGGAGCTGGTCGCCGACGCCCGCGGGGAGCACATCGCCCTGCGCTACGACCACGGCCCCGCCGCCGGCCGCTGGCTGGCCGAAACCCTGCCGCCCGGCCAGGTGTTGCGCCAGCCCGCGGCCCTGTTCGCCAAGCTGGAGGACAGCGTGGTCGACCAGGAGCTGGCGCGCATGGCCGCCCCCATCTCATCGTAGGGGCGGGGCTCCGTGCCATTCATTCATGCCCCTACGCGAGCACGAGCAGCGGCCGCGGATGCCGGCTGACGGGCCAGAAAGTGGTATTAGTTGGAACAGATGGCCTCCGTGCCCGCCCCCTTCGTGCCCTTCGCGCTCCGTGCCCTTCGCGGCCCTTCGTGTCATCGTGCTCCAAATCCCCGTGTTCCAAACGCTATGTGCTATCGTCCTCCTGTCCCCCTGCCTCAGCCCGCCCCCTCCCCCAGTTCTCGCCGTTGCACGTTGCCCAACGCCGACTTGGGCACGGCCTCCCGCAGCTCAATCTCCGCAGGCACGGCGTAGCTGTCCAGCCGGTGCCGGCACAGGTCCAGGAGCTCCTCCGCGGTCAGGTCGGCGCCCGGTCGCGGTACCACGAAAGCCTTGACCTTCTGCCTGCCATCCGGCCCCGACACGCCCACGACTGCAGCCTCCCGCACCTTGCTGTTCTCGTACAGCACCTCTTCTACGTCGCGCGGGAACACCAGCTGGTCGCCCACGACGATGATCTCGTGCCGGCGCCCGATGATACGGAAGAAACCATCGGCGTCCATCACCGCCACGTCGCGCGTGTGCAGCCAGCCATCCTTCAGCACGCGTTCGCTTTGCTCGCGGTCTAGATACCCGGCCATTACCTGGGGGCCCTTGACCCGAAGCTCGCCAACCTGCCCTGGAGCTGTGGGCGCGCCCGACCACAGGTCCACTACCATAGCATCGGTGTTTGGCAGAGGGACGCCCACCGAGCCCGACTTGCGCAGGCCGCCGGATGGCTCGGCGTGGGTCAACGAACAGGCCTCGGTCAGGCCGTAGGTCTCGATCAGTTGGCCCTGGGTGAGCTTCTCGAAGGTCTCCTGCACCTCTACCGGCAGGGGCGCTGCCCCACAGAGACAGAACTTGATCGCGGACAGGCCATAGCTGCGCACGTTCGAGGCCTCGCTGATCGCGGCAACCATCGCCGGTAACGCCGGGAATACCGTGGGCTTGTACGTCCAGATGTGATGCAGGACCTCGTCCAGCTCGAAGACCGGCAGCAGGACCATGGTGCCGCCAACGGCGATGGGCAGGTTCATAGCCAGCGTCATCCCGTAGCTGTGCATGAGCGGCGCTGCGGCCAGAAAGACCTCCTTGCCATACTGCAACTGAGGAATCCAATGCCTGGCCTGCACCGCGTTGGCGACCAGGTTGGCATGGCTCAGCCGCACACCCTTCGGCGTTCCCGTGGTGCCGCCCGTGTACAGGATTACAGCCAGGCCCTCCGGGTCCACATCGCGGCTGGTGAAGACCTCAGGCTGGTCATGCAGCAGCAGGTGCATCAGCCAGGCGCCGGCTGGCACGGTATCCACCCCGGAGCAGAGATCCGGCCGCGCCGTGATCCAATGGGCCATCACCCCCGCAGTCACGCCCGCCGGCTCCGTGCTTAGCATGTCGACCAGCACGACCTGGTGCACACCCCCCTCCTGCTGCGCCGCGACGGCCAGCTGGTCGAACTGCCGCAGCGTCACCAGCAGCCCGGCCTCGCTTTCTCGCATCATCTCCACCAGCTCAGTCGCCGAGGCGTCCCCATTGGGGAACACCACCGTGCCTCCTACCTTGAGCGTCCCGTACGTCGCCACCACCAGCTCGGGCAGGTTCGGCAATAGGATCATCACCCTGTCGCCCGGCCGCATCCCCAGGCTATGCAACGCCTGGGCGAACTGGTTGGCCCGCTGGTCCAGCTCACGGTAGGTCAGGCTGGCGCCAAAGAACATGGTGGCGGTCTCCCGCGGCAGAGACTCGGCCGTGCTTTCCAGGAACCGGTGCAGCGGCTGCCGGGGAATCGGCACCGTGCTGGGGACCTCAGGACCGTAGAACTTGAGCCACGGCCGCTCGTCCAGCGGCCCTCGGGGGATGGACTCGTCGCGCCAGGAGGTTCGCCGCTCGTCCTCCTCGACGAAGCGCTCGATCGTCCGGTTCACCGCCCGGTGGCGCTCCAGCTGTACCTTGTGTTTCGACGCCCCCACGTCCACCACGTGGGCATTGGGGATCATCTTGCCCACATCCTCGTACACATAGCGCGGGAAGTAGTTGTCCCGCTCGCCCGTGATCACCAGGGTCGGCATGCTGATGCGCCGCATTATTGCCCATCCCTGCCACTGCATCACGTTGTTGACCGCCATGCGCTTCATGACGTGTGGTTCGGCATTCCAGCGCGGACGATAGTCCCACACCGGCCGCAGCAGCGACGAGGGCAGCCGCGCGATCAGGTTGGCGGTCTTTGGCAGGGGATATTCCCCCGCCGTGGCGATCAACACCAGCCGCTCCAGGCGCCCCGGATAGGCCACCGCATACTCGACGCAGATCGAGCCGCCGAAAGAATGGCCGGCCAGCACAAATTGCTGCGGCAGCTTGAGATAGGTGGCTACCGCGTTCAGGTCAGCCACCAGCTCCTCCATCGTGTAGCGGGTGTAGGGCGCATCGCTCTGTCCATGCCCCCGCAGGTCCGGGGCGATGACCCGGTACTCCTTGCTGAAGTAGTTGATCTGGTGTTCCCAGGTCTCCGCGCAGCCGGCGTAGCCATGGACGAACACGATCGTCCGCTCTACCCCCTCCGGCCAGATGTCGATGACACTCAGCTCCTGGCCGGCCACGCCCGGAATCGGCACGCTCACCCGGTACAGGTCGAAGTCCAGCTGGACGTCACTGCGCTTGAAGCCGCGGAGCTTGCGCTTCATGGCTGTCGTTCTCTATCAGCCCTGCCGGGGCTTGCGGGCCACGATCCACCGGAACCGGACCGGCACCCCGTACTCCAGCTCCTGCTCGTCCTTGGCGTCGGTGACCTGGAAGCCGGCCCGGCTTACCAGGCGCTCTGTGGTCTGGCCGTCGAAGTGGCTGAAGAACATCGGTGCCCCCAGCCAGTCCTCCTCGACCACATCCGCAGACTCCCCTGCGCCGGCCGTCAGCACCAGCAGCCCACCTGGCCGCAGTACCCGAAAGACCTCGGCCAGCACCTGGCCGTGCTCGTCGCGCGGCACGTGGATGATGGCATAGAAGGCTACCACCGCGTCGAACGACGCGCTGGCAAAGGACAGCGCTGCCATGTCGCCCCGTACGAATGCCGCTGCCGCCACACAGCGCCGGGCCATGTCCAGCTGGCCGGGCGACAGGTCGAGCCCGATCACGCGGTAGTGCCGGGCCAGGTGCTCGGTGATGGGCACGCCGGCGCCACAGCCTAGCTCCAGCACACGCGCGCCGGCCGTCAGCGATGAGTCTACTATGGCCAGGTATTTCTGGCGCACGGCCGGATCCATTGACTTGACCATCGCCAGGTAGCGCCTGGTGATGCGATCATAGCCCTCGGCAACCAGTCTTTTTGGATTGCGATTCGAGCCTTCCATGCGACCAGTTTACCACAGGACACAAACCGGTACAACAAGCCGCCTCGATTTGCCCCTCCCTCCCGTGCTCGCTATACTGCTGGTAGAGTGCGAAGGTGCAGTCGAGCCTTCAGCCAGGCCCGGTTCGTAGTGACGGCTTCAGCCGTTCTGGGTTCGGAGTCGAGGCTTTTGCCGGGTCTTTAGCGCACCCCCCGACGAGGAGTTACCCATGTTGCTCGCAGGCGATATCGGCGGCACCAAAACCCATCTGGCCATCTTCTCGCCCGACGGCGGGCCGCGCCAGCCCCTCAAAGACAAGATCTTCCCCAGCGCGCAATACCCCAACCTGGAGACCATGGTGCAGGAGTTCATGGCTGATTCCGGCATTCCTGTCGATCGTGCTGCCTTTGGCGTCGCCGGCCCCGTCGTCGAGGGTGAGGCCCGCATCACCAACCTGCCCTGGGTGATCCGGGCCAGCCGGCTGCGGGAGGTGTTGGAGATCCCGGAGGTTGACCTCCTGAACGACCTCCAGGGTATAGCCTACGCCGTTCCCCATTTGCGGCCAGATGAGCTGCACAATTTGAACGACGGCGATCCCGAGTCTTGCGGTCCCATTGGGGTACTGGCCCCCGGCACGGGCCTCGGCCAGGCCTACCTGACCTGGGATGGCACCCGCTATCGCGCCCATGCCTCGGAGGGTGGCCACGCCGATTTCGGGGCCACCGATATGCAGGAGATGGGCCTGCTGCGCTACATGCTGCAGCGCTACGACCATGTGAGCTACGAGAAGGTCTGCTCTGGGCTGGGTATCCGCAACCTCTATGCCTACCTTAAGGATACCGGTTACGCGCCTGAGCCTCCCTGGCTGGCCCAACAGCTGGTCATGAGCAACGATCCGACCCCGCTCATCGTGCAGGCTGCCCTCCAGCACGAGGAACAGCCGTGTGAATTGGCCGTGGCTACCCTCAGGATGTTCGTGTCCATCCTCGGCGCCCAGGCCGGCAACGTGGCCCTGATGCTCCTCTGTTCCGGCGGGCTCTACCTGGGCGGCGGCATCCCGCGCCGCATCGTGCCCTGGCTGGAACACAAATACTTCATGCAGTCCTTCCTGAACAAAGGCCGCTTTGGCACGGTGCTGATCCGCACGCCGGTCCACGTGATCATGACCTCGGAGGTCGCCCTGCTGGGTGTGGCCGGCTACGGCCTTAGCTTCTAGTCGGGCCAAGTGTGGGGGCAATTGCAGACGCCTCCGCTTCCCTTTGGCACAATGCCAAGGCCAGTCCAATACTTATGAAGAAAGGCAAGACTTATGGCAAAGGCCACCTGGAACGGTGCTGTGCTGGCCGAAAGCGTAGATACCGTCGTGATCGAAGGTAACCATTACTTTCCGCGCGAGTCCGTGAACTGGGAGTATCTCAAGGACAGCGACACCCATACCACCTGCCCGTGGAAAGGGGTGGCCAGCTACTACTCCGTCGAGGTCGACGGCCAGGTCAACCGCGACGCGGCCTGGTATTACACTGACCCCAAGCCGGCTGCCGCAGAGATCAAGGATCGCGTGGCCTTCTGGCGCGGGGTCCGGGTCGGCAGCTGACAGGTCTGCCCATGGCTGACTTCACAGATCGCGTGGTCATGGTCGCCGGCTCCTCGGGCAACCTGGGTGGCGCCGTCGCCCGGGCCTTTCACCGGGCTGGTGCCCACCTGGCGCTGGGCGATCGCGCCCCCGACCGGCTACCCCAACTGTTCCCCGATCTGGCCGCTGATCCGGCGCATCTGCTCACTGGCGGTGTCGACGCCATGGATCCCGGCTCCGTGCAGCGCTGGGTCGACGCTGCGCTCGCGGCCTACGGGCATATCGACGTCCTGGCCAATACCATCGGCGGCTACCAGGCCGGCACGCCGGTCCACGAGACCTCCCTGGAGACCTGGGACTTCATGATGGGCCTCAACGCGCGGACAGCGTTTGTCGTCAGCCGCGCCGTGCTGCCCGCCATGATCCGCCAGGGCTCGGGCCGTATCATCCACACGGCCGCCAGGGCCGCGCTGGCGGGCACCGCCAACCAGTCGGCCTACAACGCCTCCAAGGCCGTGGTGGTCCGCCTGGTGGAGAGCATGGCCGCCGAGACCAAACACCAGGGCATTACCGTCAACTGCGTGCTCCCCGGCACCATCGACACCCCCCAGAACCGCCAGGCCATGCCCAACGCCGATACCAGCAGGTGGGTGTCCCCTGAGGCCATCGCAGATGCCTTCCTCTTCCTGGCCTCTGACGCCGCCCGGGACATCACCGGCGCTGCCCTGCCGGTCTACGGTCGCAGCTAGCAAGGCCGCCGGCCTGCCTCCCCACCGCGGACTCTCTGCGTCCCTGGCTGACCCCTAAAACATAACGGGCTGGACCAAGGGTCCAGCCCGTCGGGCCTTAGAATTGGGCTACGTCAACGCTGACCGAACGCAGCCTTGGTGCCCGGCAATAGCGCTAGAACCAATCCCACGACGTTGACCAGGACCTGTACGGCTACCGACGAGAAGGTCGTCTGCCCCAGGACCGCCAGGAGCAGCAGGATCAGGTTGAAGATGGCGATAACGATCACGAACAGCCACCCCGAAGGGTTGAGGGTCCACAGCCACCAGGCCACCACCAGCCAGATCACGCCCACGAGTGCGGACATGATGGCTCCCAGCCATTGCGCATTGGGAATCACGAACGATATTTCCCGGCCCAGCAGCGGGATGGTGAATGGTAGCCAGCCCATGTAGCGGGCCGCATCGAGCAAGGCCAGGATGCCGGCGATGACGGCGACGATGACCAGGATGTAGACGGCCCAGTTGCGCTGGCGCGCTACAGGTTGAGTCGACATGGCGAATTACCTCCTTGAGATATCCTGCAATGATTGAGATGCGCCCAAGACGATGCCTCATTAGCGTTAGCGTTGGCCAACTGAGATAAACGGTCTCAATGCATAAACACCTCCTCGAGCCGGGATCAGAGCCGAACGCCAGCCTGTTTGCCGGCACCGGCACCAGGGCCTGGCTTCATCTCCTATCTTTATTTTAACATAAAACCATCCCCTTTGTCTAGCCCCCCGGGAACTCTTTCACAGCCCACCTTGTTCCCTCCTGCCGTCCCGTCCTGCCAGGGCCAGGGCGCCGTCCGAATCTGTCCGTGTTCTGCTCCGGCGTCCGTGTTTGTCGGTGTTCGTCCGTGTCTGTCCGTGTTCTGTGCCTCGGCACCCGCACAAAAAACGGCGGACACAGAGTGTCCCTACCAGGCCCACTCCACATCCGCCGCCATCTGCCAGCCAACAGTCTGCCGGACTTAGCCCGGCCCGTCGTGCCTGCGCTACCCGATGATGGCAGCCTTCAGCTCGTCCAACGCCGCCTGCTCCTCGGCGCTGATCTGCTTGGCGCCCATGCCGAGGAAACCGCCCTCCTTGGCTGCACCGGCCACCTGGTTGGCGATGTTCATCAGCATGTTACGATAGGCCACGGCATCCGCCGGACTCTTGGCCGCCACGGTGGCCGCCGCCGCCTTGACCACGCTCAGCATCGCCGAGCGCGGCGTCTCAGCCATGAACTGGTTCATCTCGTCGACGGTGAAGTCCGTGCCAAAGGCCACGTTGAACAGCGACCACGGGGTCGCGCCCTTGCGCGCCGAAGCGATGGCATCAGTGACCGCAGCAAATTCGTCCAGGGCCGCCTGCCCGCTGGACGGCGATGCGCCCATCACCAGCGCTGCTGACGCCAGCGGCGCCAGGCGCACCTTGGTCCACTCATCCTCGGCGAAGTGGCCCTTGAGCTCGTCCACCCGCACCTGGTACGCCCAATCCGACACATCGGCCGTGCCTTGGCTGGCATCGATCCAGCTCTGCACCTCGTCCGGTTTCGGCACCCGCTTCACGCCGAAGGTCTCGGACGTCTTGACCAGCTGGTTCATCAGCGCCGTGCCATTGGCCGCCCGCAGGTCCGCCACGGAATGCACCCCAGCCAGGACCAGCAGCTCGGCAAAGGACGGCCCAATTCCGTGGACGCGACTCAGGTCGGCCTGCTCGCCCAGGTCATTGAGGAACCGGTCGTCCACGCCCAGCTTGTTCTGCAGCGCCGCCCGCTGCGCCGGATCGGTGAGCACCATCAGCAGTTGCTCTGCATCGGCAATGCCCAGGCTCTTGAAGACCTCGGCGACGTGCCCGGTGACACCCTTGAACTCGGCTATTTTGTAAGCCATTGAAGACCTCCTGTGGTACGCAAACTGGATTTTTGCAGGCTGATCAAAGATCAGCTTATTCTGTGCATAATGCTTCAGAACACAATAATGCGCCGCTACGGCGCGGCGCGTACAAACCCTGCACTGATTGTACGGGAGATATCCGAAAAATGCAAACTAGCACAGGTTCTGCAAAGGTTGCCCATAGGTCGGCGTAACCCTTCCCCGCCGCGCCTCAAGGCCCCTTCAACCACGCATAGCGCAGAGTCACACCCAGGATGTACCGTGCGGCCAGGATCGTGCCTCGCACCGTGCCACTGACCTTCGACCGGCCCCAGCGCCGGCTGTGGAAGCTCACCGGCACCTCGACCAGCCGTGCCCCGCAGCGGGCAGCCTTGACCATCATCTCCGTCGGCCAGCCATAGGTCATCTCTGCCATGCCCAGGCTCACTAGTAGGGGCAGCCGGATGGCCCGGTACGGCCCCAGGTCAGTCACTGTGGTGGCGTAAAGCGCGTTCATCAGCCGCGCCGCCAGCCAGTTGCCCAGGCGTTGCTGCGGCGGCATCGCGCCCGGCTCGATATGGCCCAACCACCGGGAGCCCAGCACCAGGTCGGCCTGATCCCATAGGATGGGGATGAGCAGGCGCGGTAGCTCGGCCGGCTGAAAGCTGTAGTCGCCATCTAGGAAAACTACCACATCGGCGCGGGCCGCAGCCGCTGCAGCCACCCCAGCAGCACAGGCGTAGCCGTAACCCCGGCGCGGCTCGGTGACCACCAGCGCGCCGCCTGCCACCGCTTCCCGTGCCGTGTTGTCGGTCGAGCCATTGTCGACGACGATCACCAGGGCCGGTAGGGTTTGCCGCACCTCCTGCACCAGGCCGCGCATGGCGCCGGCCTCGTTCAGGGCCGGGATGACCACGGCAACCTGCAGCGGGCTGTCCGTCACCATGGCTGATCCATGACCTACCAGGCCGTGGCCTGTAGCATTGCCCTGGTATGGCGCGCCACGCCGCTCGGGGCCTCCGCCAGCTCTGCACGCAGCCGCGCCAGGCTGTCGGAATCGTCCACGTCGTACCAGGCCGGTAATAGCGCCACTCGCAGATTCTCCTGAGCAGCCAGATGGAGGGTGTCGGCCAAAACCTCCGGTGTGCTCATGCGCACCTCCCGCAACAGCCGCGGTGCCGGCCGTTTGAGGCCGATCAGGTAGTATCCGCCGTCATCGCTGGGGCCTAACACCACGTCGGCACCGTCGTCCAGGGCCTGAAAGGCCCCAGCCACGAAGGCTAACGGCAGGTTGGGTCCATCGCTGTTCATGATGGTCACCCGCGTGTAGTCCCTGCTCAAGTAGTGGTTCAGCGCATTGTCCAGTCGCTCGCCCAGATCGTTTCCCTGCTGCCGGATGAGCTCAAATCCGGGGGCCAGTGCCTCGAAGTAGGCGCGCTCCTCCGCCGGCAAATAGGCAATGGCCGGCTGCACCCCGGGAACCTGCCGCATCAGCTCGACCGTATCCCGCAGAAAACACTCGTAGAGTGCCGCCGCTTGCTCAGGCATCAACGGTGGCGTCAGACGGGTCTTCGTGCGGCCCGGTGCCGGCCGCTTGGCCACCATCAACAGCGCGCTGCGAGGGGATGGGCCTGCCAGCCCGGGATGTGATGGGCCGGGCCAGGGCTTGGGCTGCGGTCTAGCCATGCCCTGGAACCTTCTGCCTGATCCACACGAGCAGGACATACAGCCAGGGGATGGCCAGCACTGCTGGCCCCAGGCGCAGCTCGCGCCAGGCCTTGGGCGGCAGCGGCCGTTGCCACAGCCACAACGGCTCGAAGATCAGGGGCTTGGCCAGGGCCACGTAGCCCAGCAGAGCGGCCAGCCGCGCGGCATGGCCCGGCGGCAACAACGCCGCCAGACCCAGCGGCCAGATAGCGTACCAGCTCTGGAACCAGAGACAGGTCACCAGCAAATAGAACATGATGGTGACGTACGCGGCCCGGGTGAAGCCTAGCCAGCTGCGGTCACGCCAGGCGCGCCCAGCCTGCCATAGGGCCACCACCACGGTCAATCCGGCGGCGATCAGGCTGACCCCCGTGGCCGCTGACTCCTTGCCCCACGGTCCCTGCAGGATCGCCCAGCCCACCGCCGGTAACGAGCTGGTAAACATCTCCTGGCGTCTCTCGATGCTCAGTGTCTCCGGCCCCTCCCAGAACGGGGCATACAACAGCACTACCAGCAACGTGGCTGCCGCCGCCGCCACCAACAGGAAACGTAGGCGCTGCCGCCCATGCGGTAGGTCCCGCAGTGCGATGAGCACGGCTGCCGGCAGCAACAACATGGGCACGAACTTCACCAAGGCGCCGGTAACCAGCGCCAGCACAGCCAGGATGTGCCGGCCCCCTAGCAAAGCCCATGCAGCTGCCAGCACCCAGAAGATCATGGCGATGTCGTTGTGGCCGTGGCCCATGGTTTCCACCAGCAACACCGGGTTCCAGCCCAATAGCACCACGCCGGCCAGGGCCCGCTCCGGTGCCTGCCGCCGCAGTACCGCCGCGACCACGCCGATGCTGCCGGCCAGGAAGACCCCTCCGATCATCTTGAACGCCAGGACGTGGGCCACGACATTGGCAACGCGGCCAGTCCCGCGCACCTCCAGGGTTTGGTGCAGCAGCCACGCCATCCCACCCGCCAACAGCTCCCAGGCTGGCCCATATGCCGATGGCGCGCGCCGCCACGCCGTGTAGCCGTAGAATCGGTCACCCCTGAACTGGGCCACCACATCCTGAAACGGGTTGGCTCCATAGACGCCCAGGACGCGACCATGCATGATGTTGTCGAAGATATCTGCAGCGCCAAAGGGGGCCATGAAGAGCAACAGGGTCGCCGATGCCAGCGAACCTCCCAACACGATGCCCCACGCCAGCCTGCCGCCAACCCGCTGGGCCGCGCGCCAGCCCACCCAGTATAGCCCACCCAGGATCAGGTAGCCAGCCACCACCAGCCAGCGCGCCCGGGGATCAGCCTGCGACAGCCGGTACAGATCCAGCAACGGCTGACCAGCCAGGTCCACCAGCCCAAACGGGACCACGAAGAACAGGGTGTAGCTCAGTACGCTGAGGATCGACGTCGCCAGTAGCAGCACCACCCGCCCGGTCCAGGGGGTGACGTGGGGCCTGGCCACAGGACTAAGCGTCTGCATGCTGCGTCCCCTGCGCGGACCAGCCCCATCGCGTCCGCCAGGATCGGATGCTGCGCCCGGCGTCCACGGCCAACAGGGCGTACAGGGGCAGGTATTGGACCCAGATGGCCGGTGCCACAGGTCGCCAGGAGAGGAAAAACGTGTACGAGAGCGCGATCAGCCCGCAGAAGAGCCACCAACCCGTCCACGCATCGGCTCGCAACCCCAGCAGCTGGCCGGGCTGCACGAAGATGGGCAGCAAGGGCAGCAGCCACAACATGTACCAGGGAAACAGGTTCTGGGTCAACAAGGTGAAGGTGCCTATCAGCCAGATCGACCGGCGCACAGCCGCCTCGCCACTAGAGGCCGGTCGCAGGATCATGCCAAGGCCTAGCGCCAGCAACACTACCAGGGCCAGCCCCAGCAATCCCTGGTCGGGGTCGACTCCCACAGCCTCGAATCCCGGGATCAGCAGCCCGGCCAATCCCATGTTGAAACGCTCGCCGAAGTACTTGGGCAGAAAGCCGATTACCCTTGTGCCACTGCCCACGACGTAGGGCAGGTAGCATCCAGCCAGGGTCAGCCCGAAGGCCACGGGCATGGTCCACCGGCCCCGCCGGTCTCCTGGCCGCCACAGCGCAGGCAGCAGGATGGCCGGATACAGCTTCATCGCCGTAGCCACGCCCAGCAAGACCCCCACCAGGACATCCTTTTGGCGCACCCGCGCCCACCAGGCCCCCACCAGGAATGGCAGCACCAGGCCATCCAGGTGCGCCCCATGCGCGGTCTCGAAGAGCAGCAGCGGTGACCACAGGAAGATGATGACGCGCGCTCGGGACAGGTCCAGGTCTCTCAACAAGCCCACTAGCAACCCACCGGCTACCAGTGCGCCCGCAGCCATGGCCAGCTGGAACCAGCGCACGCTATCCGGCTGGATGCGCCACAGGATGGCAAAGGCCAGCTGAGCCGCTGGCGGATATATGGTGACCGATCCCTTGCGGTTGATGTATATCCATACCGAATTGTCCCGCAGGCCCGCCAGCTCCGCTGCGTTGGGCGGCAAGACATAGGGACTGAGTCCCTGGGCCTGCACCCGGCCATCCCACACGTACCGATACATGTCGTCGGATAGGGTGGGCCGCGTCAGTACCAGCAGTGCCATCAGAGCCGCAGCCAACCCGAAGACGGCCACCAGGCCGCGGTTCGACAGTGAGGGCAGGCGCAGGGCCAGAACTGTGGCCACCGCATAGAGCGCAAAGGCCCCGAAGTAGAGCGCCAGGAACTCGGGGATGTGCCGGCGCAGGCTTCCCAACGGCAGCGTAAGCGCCAGAGGCACGAGCATCGCTGTGCCCAGGGCCAGGAGAAAGGGCGGGCGAGACGCTGGTCTGATCATGAGCGACAGCGACCATCGAAAGAGGTGCCCAGCCGTGGAGCCCTCAGCTCATCAGTGCATGAGCGCCGGTACCTGGTAAACCAGGGCCGCCAGACCATAGCCGTCACGGCAGCTCAGGTGAGCCAGGACAGCGCTCGGGCGAGCCCGTTGCCTCCGGCTGAGGCCGCCAGCAATCGTGGCCGCAGCCAGGCGTCGACGCCAAACACCCGCCCCGGCGCAAACGCAAACATCAATAGCGCCAGTAAGAAGATGGAGTTGTAGGCCCATTCCCACTCGAACGGGTTGGGAATGCCTGATAGCCCGATCATTAGCTGCGCCGAGACCGCTACCGCGATCAGCCCCCCCAGCCGGCTGAAGAGCCCTAGTAGCAACGTGATGAAGATCGCAGCCTCGGCCAGCCACAGCAGCCATCCAGAGACGCCGATGGTGGGCATGATGATGGTCTCCAGGAAGATCCCATTCAGACGGGCGATGGGCGCGATGTCCACCGCGATCTCGGGCTCGCCCCGGTTGTCCAGATTGGCCACCAGAAGGGGCCGCGGCTGTTGGGAGTAGACCTGCTCGATGCCTATCCAGTCGCACAGCCCACTGGTGCGCTGCAGCCGCACCCGGCCACCCTCCACCGCGCCTGTGGTGAACGCGAAGTCGGGCGGGCAGCCAAAGGTGGGCGGCAGCTTCCACCATAGCTGGGTGAAGAACAGGTAGGCCAGGCCGACCCGGGAGATGACCAGCACCACCCTGCGCAGGACCTCCTCCCAGCGCGCCAACG
>JAULUH010000018.1:0-510 GCA_032111745.1 Anaerolineae bacterium
AGGTGTGGAACAGCCGGCAGGCTGCCATGGCAGCCTGCCAATCCACCATGCCGGCGTCCAGGCGGCTGGCTGCCGAGAACATGCGCTGATACCAGCCGGTGTCCTTGCGCGGTGTGCGCCCAATCTCGTACAGCAAGCGGCCGATAGGCTCGGCCTTGTGGGCCCAGACGAAGTGATCGGTGTTGATGCCCTGGCTGCGCGCCGTATCCCGCAACAGCCAGCCATAGGGATTGTCCGGGACCCGCGTGATGTACCCCGACGGAATGCCGAAGCGCGCCAGCAGCATGGCCAGCGTGAACTCGCTGCCGGCCAGTGAGATGTGGACCTGGCGGGCCATCTCCAGCCGCTGCAGATGGTTCCGGACCAGGGCCAGCGTCTCGGTCCGACGCGCTGCGATCTGCTGCTCGGCACTTTCCAGTCGGCCAATCATGTGGAATTTGCGGTGTTAGGCAACACCATTAACCAAGCGGCACGCCTGAGCGATTTTGCAAGGCAAGGCAGCATATGGGC
>JAULUH010000018.1:520-2442 GCA_032111745.1 Anaerolineae bacterium
AGCCGCTGCAGGTCGACGGGCGTCTCCCGCACCATGGTCTCGCCGAAGGTGAGAAAGGCCGGTCCCCGGCCGGCGAACTGGCTAAGATCATCCTTGGTGATCTGGAATAGTGTTTCTTGGCTCATGTTTCCTTCCTCTAGCTGTCCCATCCGCCGGCAGAGACAGTGCGGTGGCACCTCTCGCTGGCGGCAAGTCTCCCAGGCCCCTGGTCGTGCTCCTACCAGGGGCACCGCGGTGTGGATAGGAACTCGGGTCCCGACTCGCCCACGGCCACGTTGTCCTCGATGCGGATTCCGCCAAAGCCGGGGATATACACGCCTGGCTCTATGCTGGTCACCATGCCCCTGGCCAGGGTTCCCGTGGCGCCTGGCATCAGGAAGGGCGTGGACTCGTGGAAGCGGAAGCCCAGGCCATGTCCTGTCACGTGCACGAAGTATTCGCCCAGTCCGGCGCTGTCCAGGACTTGCCGCGCCGCCCGGTCCGGCTCCGCAAAGGACTTGCCGGGCCGCATCTCGCGGCTGGCCGCCTGCTGGGCCTCCAGCACCGCGTTGTGCACCTCGCGCTGCCGCGCGCTGGGCGCGCCGGCCACAGCCATGTAGGTCAGGTCGGAGTAATAGCCATCCATCACGGTAGCCATCTCCACCATCACCAGGTCACCCTCCTCGATCACCCGGTCGGTGGATGGAATCAGCAGGTTCGCCCTCGCGGTGTTGGCCGGCCCTGACGCCACCTCCGCCTCCGCCCATACCAGCCGGGCACCTTTGTAGCCTGCTCCCCTGGCCCGAATGGTGCCCTCGATCAGGGCGCTAACCTCCACCTCGGTCATGCCAGGTTCGAGCCTGACCAGAAACTCTGCTGTGCCCATTTCTGCCAGCTCGTTGGCCACGCGCAGCCGTCCCAGGTCGTATTCGGTCTTGATCAGCTTGGCGTCCTGCAACAGGTCGGTGGCGTCCACCAGGTCCGCCCCCGCCAGGACCTCTGCCAGCAGGTCATGCCAGGGCGCGGCCGGCACTATCGGCTCGGCATGGCGGTAGGTCGTGCCGACGACCTCCAGCGCTTGCTCTATACCGACGGTGGCTCCCTTCAGCCCCAGTTGGGCGAAAACGCTGCCCAGCAGCTCGCGGTAGTTGGTGTACAGGTCCTGGTCCTTCAATAGAGCCCAGCCGAACGGCACGACCTCTGCCCACTGTGGGTTGCCCCACGCCGCCTCCACCTCCGGGATGAACAGTGTTGGTAAACCCTGCTGCGCCAGCACCGCCACCGAGATTCCGTGATGAGGCCAACACTCCGTCAGGTACACCACGTTCTCCGGCAAGCGGCAGACCAGGGCATCCAGCCCGGCCTCCTGCATCATGTCCTGCAGCCGCAGAACCCGCTGCCTGTCGTTGTCATCCATGCCCTAGCCTCCTATCACGCTTTTCCCGTTCTCGTGCGTAGAGATCTGTCATACCACGTCTCTACAATCGGCCAAACTCGGCCAGCAGTTCCTCGACAGTCTTGCCCTCTCTGATTCGGGCCCGGGTCCGCTCTTCGGCCTCAGCCAACTTGCGGGCTGCCTCGAGCACCTCGGCGGCGTGCTCAAGGGGTACCACTGTTACCCCGACCTCGTCGCCGATCACGATGTCCCCCGGATTGACCAGGACTCCAGCGCACTGGATGGGGACATTGATCTCGATGGGCTCCATGCGACCGGAGAAGGGCGTATGGGTCGACCGGGGCACGATCGCCTTGGCGAAGATGGGGAAGCCCTGGTCGCGGATCTCGTCCTTGAGGAGGTCCTCGAACGCGCCGGTGTCGCGCGCGGGCTCCGGCGCCTCCTGCGAGGCCACGCTCCTGCGCATCTGGGGGTATGCCCTCTGATGGCCACCACGGTCAATATCACGGACACCTCCACCCTGGCGGCGAAATTCAACGCCGAAGCG
>JAULUH010000019.1:0-2846 GCA_032111745.1 Anaerolineae bacterium
TTCCGCCGGCCCAGCGCCATCGCCACCGGTGAAGTGCCCGCACTGCCCGTAGATGCCCTGCGTTTCGGCGCAGACGGCACCGCCGTGCTCCACAACAGCTGGCAGACCGGCGAGCTGCGCCAGCTGCTCGGACAGGTCGCCGTCGAGGTCTCCCGCGACCTCTCCGCCACCACCTTCCAGCTCGACTCCGCCACCTTTCGCCGCGCCCTGCAGAATGCCCTCAGCCTGGCCCGGCTGGCTGAGGGCTTCGCCGCCGCCGGCTTCCCCCTGCCTCCGAACTTCCAGGAGACCCTGCAGATGTGGCAACGACGCAGCGGCCGCTACCAGCTTTACGACAACCTGGCCGTCGTGGAGCTGGGCGAGGAGCTGCTATCCCACGAATTGCAGGCCATCATCGCCCGCAGCGGCGTCGACTTCTACCCCGCCTCTCCCCGCTGCCTGATCATCCTGGACCCGGCCCAGGTGCCCTTCCTGGTGGAAGAGCTACGCCGCCGCGGCCACACCCCCCAGGTCCTGCCATGAGCGTGCCCCCCCTCCAGGAAGCCTTGCAGGCCTTCAACGCCGTCGACCTGGGCCACGTGCTGTTCCAGGCCGGCGTGGCCGAGGTACCCAAGACCAAGCAGGGAAAGATCGACCTGTGGCTGACCCTGGTGGGCGACCCGGCCCGCATCGAAGCCGCCCGGCGCCGGCTGTCCCCGGCCGCGCGGCAGGCCCTCGAGCTCCTGCAGGCGGCCGGCGGCGAGCTGCGCAGGCTGCGCTACCGCAGCCTGCTGGAACGGGCAGGGGTCATCGCCCCGGAGCCGCCGGCCGGGTCCCCGCGCGGCCCTCGCGGCCCGGTCGAGAAGCCGTCGAAATCCAGCGGCCCGCAACTGCCCACCTTCCCGGACCTGCTGGAAACCCTGCTGCGCGCCGGCCTGGTGTGGACCCACTCCCTGCCCGAGGGCGCGCCTGCCACGGCCCGCATCAACATGGAGGGCGGACGCTTCGTGTACATCCCGCAGGAGGTCGCCGCCCACCTGCCCCCGCCCCCACTGCCCGCCGCGGCCCTGCCCCAGGTCGCCCACGTGCTGCCCGGCTCGGCCCGCACCCTGCAGCGCGACCTCTACCTGCTGTGGAGCGCCCTGCGCGAGGCCCCGGCCCAGCTCACCAACGCCGGCCTCCTGCGCGTTGCCGACCTCAAGCGCCTGGCCCCCCAGCTGCTGGCCGGCGAAACCATTCCCACCGGCACCAAGGAGGGCGACGTCCGGCGCTTCCTCTTCCTGCGGCGCCTCCTGGGGGCCCTGGGCCTGCTATCCCCCGCCCTCATGAGCGGCTCCGTGGAGGCCCTGCCCGCGCCTGCGCTGTTTGAGCAGCCCGCTGCCGAGCGCGTGGCGCTGACCTACGAGAAGTGGCGCGGCGCGCTGTGGTGGAACGAGCTATGGGCCACCTACGTGCCGGGCGAGACCAGCACCGGCAGCACCCTCGCCGACCCGGCTCCTCCCCAGGTCGTCGCGGCCCGCCAAGCCGTGCTGGACACCCTGGTCCGCCTGGCGCGGCAGGCCGCGGCCACGGCCGGCCCCGAGGCCGCCTGGGTGGCCCTGGACACCCTGTCCGAGGACCTGCACAACCGCGCCGACGACTTCCTGGTCGAGCGGGAGACCGCGGCCCTGCAGTCTCGCGGCTACAGCTACTACGGCTACACCTCGCCGCTGATCTCACCCTACAAATATAACACCCTGCTGTGGACCTGGCCCCGCTACGGCCGCGACGACGAGGCCGGCTGGAATGGGGTGGAGCGGGTCTTCATCGAAGCGGTGCTTGCCGAGGGACTCTATTGGCTGGGCCTGGTGGACCTGGGCTACGCCCAGCCCGTGGCCGGCAAGGGCGGCGCCGCGCCCAGGGGCCTGCTGGCCGTGCGGCTGACCGACATGGGCCGCTGGCTGCTGCTGGACGAGCCCCGGCCATCCATCCCCGCCGAGAGCGGCCGCGTCGTCGTGCAGCCCAACTTCCGGATCTTCGCCTTCGACCCCA
The DNA here is from genome assembly GCA_032111745.1 of Anaerolineae bacterium. Classification (GTDB taxonomy): domain Bacteria; phylum Chloroflexota; class Anaerolineae; order JAAEKA01; family JAAEKA01; genus JAULUH01. Next base: position 2,011 of record JAULUH010000019.1, read on the forward strand.
TCGCGGACAGCGTGCTGGCCCGCCTGGACGGCTTCGCCAACCGCCTCAACGCCGAGCGGGCCATCGAGTACGAGCTGACCCAGGCCTCCGTCTACCGCAGCCAGCTGGTCGGAGACACGGCAGACGGCATCGCCGCCTGGCTGGAGCAGGTCACCGGCGCCCCCCTGCCCCAGAACGTGGCCCGCACCCTGGCCGAATGGCAGGAGGCCTTCCAGCGCATCGTCGTGCGCAGCCACGTGGGCTGGCTCGAGGCGGCCCGGCCCGAGCTGGTGGATGCCCTGCTGGCCCAGCCCGCCCTGGCCGCGGCCGTGGTCAGGCGGGTGACCCCCACCGGCCTGATCGTCCGTGCCGATCAGGTGGCACAGCTCGAGCAGGCCCTCCTCGCCGCTGGCGAGCTACCGGCCCGCAGCAGCCAGCCCGAGGAGGCCCGCCGCGGCAGCATCACCCTGGCCGAGGACGGCACCGTCGGCTTCGTACACCCGGTGCCCAGCCTCTACGTCTACGGCTACCTGCGCCCCTTCTGCCAGCAGCCCGGCGAATCCCCGCCTGGCCAGGCTGCCGCCTCACCCCCCACCCCGGCCAGCGTCGCGAGCGCCAGCGTCGCCGGCCCGGACACCCCCGCCCCCGCCTGGCGCCTCACCCCGGCCAGCGTGGCCCGGGCCAGCGCCGCCGGCCTGGACGCCCCATCCATCATCGCCGAGCTGGAGGCCATGGCCGCCGGCGGCGTCCCCGAGGCCCTGCGCCCGCGCATCAAGGCCTGGAGCGGCCACTACGGCAGCGCCGCCATGCAGACCCTTACCCTGATCCAGTTCCGCGACCAGCAGGCCCTGGACGAG
>JAULUH010000020.1:0-3757 GCA_032111745.1 Anaerolineae bacterium
GGCGTGGTCGCCGGGTGGCTGCTCGTCTCTACTACGGTCTGATCTTCTTCCAGGCCATCCTCGGGCAGAGCCTCCGACGCAACTGCACCGGCATCGGCGGCCAGCCAGCGGAAGTTGAGCCGGGCCGGCTGGGCCAGGCGCGCCGGCAGCGTCGTCAGGTGCGGCCTGCTGGCGGTGGTCATGGCGTCGGTAGTGATCACAGCGCCATCTTTCAGGATGAGCCGCTGGGTCTGTCCAAAGGTATCCACCAGGCGCAGTTGATGGATCTCAAATGCGCCGGTGCGGATAGGGTTGAATGCGTTCTGGGGCTGCGGAGCGATCCGCGCACCGTCCGCGGCCGCCACACGTACGGAGTCGCTGAAAGCGCGATAGTCCTGAAAGCCTAGTGGGTCATCGATCGCCAGTTGGAGTGTCTGTTTGCATCCCAGCAGGGCCGCGTTGAAGCCACTCAGCGCCTGCGCCAGCGTATGGATCTGGTCGAGTGAGTCGGACACGGCCAGGATGTTCTCTACGATTGCATAATCCTCGCACTGCTCGCGGTACCACGTGACGATCTCTTCTTTGTGTTGCTCAACGTACGACGCGCTGTCCGGAGGATCGATCTGCTTCGCCCGGTAGTAGAGCGCAGGTACAGGAGCCGGGTTGTCCTCGGCATGCTCGAGGAATTGATCTATCTGGGTTCGACGATCGGCATAACAGGCGATGATCTCGGATCTGTTCTGCGCAAAGTAATCGTTGACCCGCTGATCAGAGGGGATGTGGTTGTCGACGAAATAATCGGCCAGCAACTGCTTCTCCAGAAACGCATCGATCTGCTTGATCAACTGGAGCTTGGCGTGGCGCGTTAAAATGCTACGGCCATGGTAAAAGACGCCTTCCTCCGCCAGCACCTCGTCTCCATACCGCAACGTCAGATCAACTGCGTCTTCGGCCAGCTCGTAATTATCTGCGATGCAGCAGCGATCATAATCTCGGTTGCCGCTGTCCGGTGGGTACTTGCCCTGGATCGGTTTGACCTCGACCTCCCATTCGAGCAGGAATGGATGCCAGGGCTGCTTCTCCCATTGGCTGAAACCAATATCATCCGGCTGCGCGGGAAGATTCGGTATGAAGTCTTCCGATAGGGCTTCGAGACTGTCTTCGATGGACCCCTCTATCTGATGGATGCGGCACTGCAACATGCCATCCGCGCGCAAGCGGCCGTCTTGTCCATGGCGCGGGGTCGGCTTAACGGTTTCTTCCTCATCCGTCACATCCCCCACCAGCAACACCACCGGCTCGTTGGGCTGATAAAAGCGGGGTGCAGGGGCTGGCTTGAGGACAAAGTGAGGTTGCCTGGGCAAAGCCGGGCACGACGCCTCCAGCAGCAGGCGGTTGAAACGCAGGACCCTTTGGTAGGACCAGGTAGCGACGCGGGAGAAGTGCGACCGCAGACTCTGCCCTTCCTCCGTAAGGGGCGCGTCGGCGAAGCCGCCATCCTGATAAAGCGTTGGGCGTTTCAGCAGATCGTTGATGCCGTCGACGATCAGTTGTTTCTGATAACCGGAAAGGCTATTGTTGAGGTCGCTGATGATCCGTTGTCTCTGGTCGTCAGAAAGAGCATCGGCAAGGAGCTTCTGTTGGGTGTCCTTGAGGCTATTCAAAAGCTGCCGGCTTCTCCCGGGAAGCTGCTGAACAATCGGATCCGCTCCGCTGAGTTCCCCCCAATCCTGCACGTCGGCGATCTGGAGAAGTTGTAGTTCCGCAATCGCCACGTGTAGGTGGTCGATCGCCTGTTGGAGCTGGCCGTTCAATACGTCATTGGCGGTGATCCGCTCGTTGAGTGGCAACAGGTCATGTTTCTCGATGAAATAGCGATATTCATCCAGGCTGTGACTGCCCTCGTCGTCCCCTGGCGGTGGATAGGAGCAGATCATGTATTTGTGCCAATCGGCAAAGAGCTGCGTGCGCAACGACTCGATCTCGGCCCAGTCGCGATCATAGGCTTGTTGCAGTCTGTTCACCTGGTCAAGTTGGGCCGCCAACGCAAGGGGAAGTTCCACTTCCCTTTGCTGCGCCGCATCCGGGGCATCGGCTGGTGTTGGCGTTGCGCTTTCAGCGCGAATCCTCCAGTGTGTCCCGCCCGAAACCGCCGAAAACTCTTTCTCGTGCCGGGCTTCCAGGAATCTCGCGCCGATATCCAGTTGCCTCCCTTCCATGCGGCTGGCCAGGTGAAGCGCCTCCAACTGGTCCTCCAGCTTGTTTTGTGCGCTTCCGTCTGGTTCTTTCGAGGCCAAATAGACAGATAACGCTTCAGTGCTGGTGTTGCCGATGGCGATCGCGACCTCCTTTTCCTCCGCTGTCGGGGCAAGCTGCATGGCGGCCGCCGGCTGAAAGGTGATCTGGGCGTAGCAGATCAGCCGATCCGGCAAAGGACCTTCGGGCTGGTCTGCGATCCATCGATAGACGTCCTGCAGCGCTTTTAGCTTCGGTGTGGCTCTCTCTGCTGCCTTCAAAAAGACTTCGCTTTGCAGGGCATCCTGCCTGGGATCACCGTACCATCCAATCACACTGTACTGGAGGCCGTCCAGGTTTGCGGGCAGTTCTGCGTCAAAAAAACCAAAGACGCTGTGACAGTTGGGATAGAACGCGGCAAAAGCCGGTTCGCCGTAACCGACAGCCGTCAATTTGGGTAGATAGGACCCCGTTCCGGCTGGCTTCCAGCTTGCACGTGTGATAACGCGGCCCAGATAGTGAAACGGCTGCGGATGCGAATCGCTCTTGGAGGGGTAGGTGATGCTGGCCGGCGGCTCGCCTGCGCCCGGCGGATGGAGATAATCGCTTTCCACCACCCACTGTTGCCTGGCGCTCGTTGGCCCGCTGCGGGTCACCAGCCAGCGATTGGGCACAGCCGGATAGTCTATGCGCTTGCGCCCGTTCCGGTTGCCTCGGGTGAGGGTGTCAGGCAATGCCCAATGCAGATGGATGCCTGCCCTCAGGATGAGGCTGCGATCTTCAAACGGCCGCGACAAGATTAGCTCGCCAAGGTTGGCGACGTCCGGATTGGCATCCTGTTGCCCATCGAAGTAGGGGAGCAGGCTGAAATCAGCCATCGGCTCCACGACCGAGCGATCACTTTGAAGATAGAGCGCATCCAGGTGAACAGGCACGAACAGAAGTGTCGTTGTGATAAAACACCTCTTGGCAGGAGATGACCCGCCGCGCTATCTGGAGATTCTGGCAGATGATTGAGCGAGGGAGACGACGACCATCCGGTCGTTTGTACGAAAATTGTAGCATTGAAGGCCGAGTGAAGTCAAATGAGAGTACAGGGCTTCTCAAAAGTCAGGGTGGATTCATGATGAGAGCTAGGGCTTGGGCAGGATCGGCGGCAAAGGTGCGGATGGTGGCTGCGGCATTACGGGTGCCGGTGCGATCAAGGAGGAAGAGGACGAGGTTGTTGAGGGTAGCCAGGATGGCAGGGGTTTGTCCACGGGTAACCTGACAGGCATCTTCACCAAGGGTGACGTCGCGGCGCCAGTGCAGAACGTTTTCGACGTGCCAGTGTTTGCGGACGAGGTCGAGTACCTGGTGCGGGGCAGCGTCATGGGCGGAAAGGCTGGTTAAGCCATAGGCGTATTCGCAGGTCGTCCTGTGGCGCTTGGTGACCTGACGCTGGACTTGGAAGACCTGTGCCACGTCTGGCCAACCAGGCTTGAGATAGTCGGTAAGAGCAGAGCTGATGCGCAAGGTGCGTTTTTCCAGCCGGCCATGCTTT
>JAULUH010000020.1:3767-7797 GCA_032111745.1 Anaerolineae bacterium
GCGATTGCCCTTCACGATGAGGAGGTAGTGGCCGCCCCGTTGACGTACGGCGCGACACCACTTCGGTCGGGTGTGCAGAGCATCGGTACTGACCACATAGCCCTGCAGGGTGAGTTGCTGGATCAAACTCAGGGCAGCCTGGGGCTCTTTGCCCTTCTTTTCCACCAGCGCCTGCTTACACACCCGTCGTGCCTGCACATCGTAGGCACTCACTACCATCTGGGCTTCTCGCACCGGTGGCGCTTGGCGGTCACTGCCGCGTAACGCCTTGCCATCCACAGCCATTTGCCGCCAGGTTGACTTATGACCAGCTTTTCCTTGAGGACGTATTGCAGTATGGCTCTGCGCATACGCCTCGATCTCTGTTTCCCGCGCATTCCTGTCCGCATGATCGCACACGTATTGATACGTGTTGGCACATGGCAACTTCCCCGAGCGCAATGGTAACACTTGAACCAACCAACTTGCTCGCAAACGCGCCCACTCGGCTATGCCACTCATGGTCGTCTCACCTGCCAACTTCGCCATTACTAGCAAGGTCAGCACCACTGCTGTCTCGTACCGCTTACCCCGACGCTTCCGTCGGTCTGGAACCCGTTGCAGTCGCTCATACAGGCTGCAAACCTTCTCCCTGTCCGCTTCCAGACAGACCTGCTCTTTGGCGCATTCTGTGCTAGACTCCATGGTGGCTCCTCTTGCTGCTGTTTGTTCTTTCGCAAGTCCAAGTCTAGCACCAAGAGGAGCTTTCCGTTACATCTTCTCTCCCCTATCCGTCAAAAACGCGACTTTTGAGAAGCCCTGGGCGCATGCAGCCGGCATTGGCACTGCCAGCCCTGCCAGGTATAATGGAGGCCAAGGGTAAGATCGGCTGACTACCAGGACACTCACTATTCCCTATTCGGATGAGCTCCTGCTTTCCTTGAAGAAGAGCCCTGAGGAGTTCGAGGCTGAAGCCCGGCTCTTGCTGGCGGTAAAACTCTACGAGCTCAACCAGATCTCGACAGGTGTAGCCGCACGGTTGGCCGGCATGGGCCGGGTGGCGTTCATGTTCGAGCTGGCCCGCTTCGGCCTGTCGCCCATAGGCCAGGAGCCCGAAGAGTTGGCCGAAGACCTGTCCAATGTCTAGGACGCCGCAGCAGGCTTTTGCCAGCGCCACACCCATCAAGCCCAGGCGGGTATGCGCCCAGGCGATCCAGCTATCGCCGAGACTCTGAGCTTGGCCGGCGAGGTTTGATACCGCATTCTCTGTCGGTCCGTGTTCTGCTCTGGCTCCTCTGGCCCTTTTCCCCTCTGCGTCCTCTGCGTCTTTGCGGTTAATCTCTGGAGTCCGTGTTCTGCTCACCCCCGAACCCCCAGCCTGCCCCTTTCCCCCCCTTGCGGTATAATAGCCCCACATCACCCTGACCCGAGGACTCTATGCACCTGTACCTCATCCGCCACGGCCAAAGCTACGTCAACCTCAAGGACTGGGCCAGCGGCAACCTGGACGAGGGCCTCACCGAGCTCGGCCACCGCCAGGCCGCCGCGCTCGGCCAGTGGCTGCCCGCCCATGTGCCCGCCCCCTACGCCCTCTACGCCAGCACCATGCGCCGGGCCCGGGAGACCGCCGCCTACGTCGCCGCGGCCTACCACTGCGAGATCCTCTGGGACGACCGCCTGCGGGAGGTCGGCAACAACCGCTTCGACCATACTCCCTGGCCCGCCGACAGCCTGCCCCCGGACTACGCCGACTACTGGGCCAGCGAGCGCCCCTTCGCCACCACCACGCCCATGGTGGAGGGCGGCGAGACCTTCATGCACTTCCGCACCCGCGTCGGCCTCTTCATCGAGGGCCTGGCGGAGTGCTGCCGCGGCCAGGCCCTTATCGTGGTCTGCCACGGCGGCGTCATCGAGGCCACCTTCGACCACATCTTCAACGTCGGCCCCTGGCGCCGCTGCGAGATCTGGAACCACAACACCGGCATCTGCCACTTCGAGTACGTCGAGCATCCCCGCCGCGAGACCTGGCGGCTGCATTTCCATAACCGCGTAGCGCATCTGCAGGGCATCGAATAGCAGTCTCTCTCCCCCCTGCACCGTCCACCCTCCAGGCCGCCACAGCAGCTATGACCGACCCACCCCTGATCACCAGCCGGCAGAACCCGCGCATCGTCGCCGCCCGCCAGCTCTCAGAGCGCAAACACCGCCGCCAGCAGGGACGCTTCCTCGTCGAGGGCCAGGCCTTGCTGGCCATGGCACTCGACGCCGGCGCCCAACCCCTGGAGGTCTTCTACACGCCGCAGCTGGTGGCCCGGGCCGGGCTGGCGGCCCTGGTGGAGCGCCTGCAGGCGGCCGGTGCCGAGCCGGTAGCCGTGGCGCCCGGGGTGCTGGCCGCCCTGGCCGAGCGGGAGGCTCCAGAGGGGGTGGTGGCGACCTTTGCCCTGTTCGAGCGCAGCCTCGCCAGCCTGGCCTTGAGCCAGGACGACCTGGTCCTGGTCCTCGACCGGCTGCAAGACCCCGGCAACCTGGGCACGCTGATCCGCACCGCCGACGCCGTGGCCGCGGCGGCCGTGGTGCTGGTCGAGCCCTGCGTCGACCCCTTCGACCCCAAGGTGGTGCGCGGCACCATGGGCTCCCTGTTTCACGTGCCGCTGGTGCGTACCGGCGACGTGCCGGAGCTGGCTGAGTTCCTGCGCGGCCACGGCCTGCGCCTGGTGGCGGCCGATGCCCACCAGGGCGTCGACTGGGGGGAGGGGCTGTGGCAGGGTGGCGTGGCCCTGGTGCTCGGCAATGAGGCCCGCGGGCTATCACCCGACCTGGTGCCCCACGTCGATGCCTACGCTCGCCTGCCTATCGCCGGCCGCGCCGAATCTCTCAACGTGGCCGTGGCCGGCGGCGTCCTGATGGTCCTCTGGCGGCGCGGCATCGAGCTGTCCAGCTGAAATGGAGGGGAGCTTCCGCCAGGCTTTGTAAGGATGCTTCTAGGCGCGCGGCCAGGACGGGGCTACAATGGTGTCCATGTGCACAAAAGCACAGGTCACCAAAACAAAGCCAAAGAAGGACTTGTGTTGTGAGCGAAAAAACTCTGCCTGTGATGCCGGCCTGGCCCGCTGCGGAGGCCGGCCCTACCCCGGCCTGTGATCCCATACCCCACCCGGCCGCCGGGCGGCCGGCCTTCCTGCGTTTCGAAGGCCTTTCCAAGAGCTACCAGGAGGGGGACCGCACCCGCGTCGTCCTGGACAACGCCGACGCCGCCTTCGGCCGGGGTGAGTTCGTAGCCATCCTCGGCCGCAGCGGCAGCGGCAAGAGCACCCTGCTCAACCTGATCAGCGGCATCGACCGCGCCGACGCCGGGCGCATCTGGCTCGACGGCCAGGACCTCACCGCCCTGGACGATCGCCAGCGCACCCTGTTCCGCCGCCGCCACGTGGGCTTCGTCTTCCAGTTCTTCAATCTGATCCCCACCCTGACCGTCTGGGAGAACGTGGTGCTGCCGCTGGAGCTCAACGGCGTCTCGCCCGACGAGTGCCGCCGCCGCACCGCGTCCCTGCTGGAGGCGGTGGGCCTGGGCGATCGCGCCAAGACCTACCCGGACCGCCTCTCTGGCGGCGAGCAGCAGCGGGTGGCCCTGGCCCGGGCCCTGGTCCACGACCCGGCCCTGGTCCTGGCCGACGAGCCCACCGGCAACCTGGACGAGGACACCGGCCGGCATATCCTGGCCCTGCTGGATCGCCTGACCCGCCAGGCCGGCAAGAACCTGGTCATGGTCACGCATAGCGCCGAGGCCGCCTCCCACGCCGATCGCGTCCTCTTGCTGCGCGAGGGCAAGCTCGTGGCCCGCGGAGCCTGACCCGTGCCCGGTAGAACGCTCTTCCACGTCGGCTGGCGCTACCTGCTACGCCACCCCTGGCAGACGGTGCTGATGATCCTCGGCATCATGCTGGGCGTGGCCGTGGTGGTGGCCATCGACCTGGCCAACGCCAGCGCCGGCCAGGCCTTCGACCTCAGCACCGCGGCCGTCGCCGGCCGCGCCACCCACCAGGTCAGCAGC
>JAULUH010000021.1:0-2975 GCA_032111745.1 Anaerolineae bacterium
CAGCCTGTCAGCCGCCTGGAGGTGTTCCTCGGCAAGTACCTCGGCCTGGCCCTGAGCCTGCTGGCCGCCCTCACCCTGGGCTTCGGAATCTCCGGCCTGGTCATCACCCTGTCCGGCAACGGCGCCACCGATCCCATAATCTACGTTCGGCTGGTAGCCCTGGCCTTCGTGCTCAGCTTGACCATGCTTAGCGTGGGCATGCTGATCTCTGCGCTGACCAGGCGAGCCAGTGTGGCTGTGGGGATCGGCCTCTTCATCTGGCTGGCCTTCGTCTTCCTGGGTGACCTGGGCATGATGGGCACAGCGGTAGTGCTGCGGGTGCCGGTGGACAACCTGTTCTGGCTGTCCCTGACCAACCCCCTGCAGACCTTCAAGATGGCCGCCATTCTCGACATCCGGGCCACCCTCGACGTGCTGGGGCCGGCCGGCATCTACGCCATCCAGCGCTACGGCGACACACTGCTGGCCATCTTCCTCGGCGTGCTGGCCCTGTGGGCCTTCGTACCGGCCCTCATCGCCTATCTGCGCTTCGCCGCCAGGGGTGACTTCTAGCCCGGGACCGAGAGGCCCTCCGCCAGCGCAGGAGATCAAACCATGAGAAAACACCGCCTGACTCTTGCCTTGTTCGTATCCTCTCTTCTGGTCATGGTCCTGGCCGCCTGCGCACAGGGCGAGGCCGTAATCATGCCCCCTGAGATCCGCTACGGCGAGGACGTCTGCGCCGAGTGCACCATGATCATCAGCGATCCTCGCTTCGCCGCCGCCTACGTGCACGAGGTGAGCCCTGGCCGCTATGCGAGCATCCCCTTCGACGATATCGGCGATATGCTGATCCATGCCGATAAGCACCCCGAGCATACCGTCGTCCGCTGGTACGTCCACGACTACGCCAGCGAGGAATGGCTGGATGCCACGGGCGCCCACTTCGTCTTCAGCGACCAGCTCCAGACCCCCATGGCCCAGGGCACCGCAGCCCATGCCGCCCTGGCCAGCGCCGAGGCCATGGCCGCCGATCTCGACGGCAAGGTGCTGGACTGGGACGGCCTCCTGGCCCGCCACCAGGCCGGAAGCCCCTGAAGTTGCTGGCCTTTGAAAAGGCTGGTATGATGGAATGGCCGGTGCTGGACGACCTCACCCTCGAGATCACGCCCTTCATGCCCACCATGGGACACGGCTCCCCCGGCAACGAGAACCCCGTGCCCGTGGGCAACGGCCACTACCTGGGCACCGTCAACCTCTCCATGGCCGGACCATGGACCGTCGCTGTGGTCGTCAAGAGCGGGGTGGAAACCCTGGGCGAGGTCACGTTCGAGCTACAGGTGCCCTAGGCTACCGCCGCTCGTCTCGCTTCCTGTTGTGTCTGTCAAACCTCCATCTGGAGATAGTACCCACAAAAAGGAGACTGATCCCTATGCACAAGCGATCCACCCTCATCCTGTTGCTGTTGGTGGCCGCCCTGGCCGTGGCCGCCTGCGGTGGCGGTGGCGGCGAGCCCGCCGCCAAAGAAGAGCCCGCGGCACCCGCAGCCCAGCCGCAGCCGGTGGCGGCGGCCGGCGACGCCACCAAAGGCAAAGAGCTCTTTGCCACAAGCTGCGCCGCCTGCCATGGCCCCGCGGCCGAGGGCGTGCAGGGCCTGGGCAAGGACATGACCACCAGCGACTTCATCGCCGGCCTGTCCGACGCCGAGCTCATCGCCTTCATTAAGCAGGGCCGGCCCATCGGCGACCCCCTGAACACCACGGGCGTCGACATGCCCCCCAAGGGCGGCAACCCCGCCCTCACCGACGAGCAGCTGACCGACATCGTGGCCTACATGCGTTCGATTCACAAGTAACACACCGGCCTGCCGGCTCAGAGGCCGGCAGGCGCACCTCCTTCTCCCCCGCAGCTCCCCTGCCCCCGGCACCCCAGGTAGGGGAGCTGCGCGCTTCCCCCCACGGTCCCTCTGCTCCGGCTCCTCCGGTCCTGTTCCCCCTTTGCGTCCTTTGCGACTCTGCGGTTCCCTCCGCTGCTCATCCTTGCGCACCGCCACCATCCATGTTAGAATATGAGCATGCGCTCATTTCCTGAGCACTCGCTCATATCTCCCGGAGCCATCCCATGACCACCCACACCCTCCCCTCCCTAGCCCCCCCCAACAACCGCCGGGAGCGCCGTATCGCCGCCCGCCAATCCCAGATCCTCGACGCCGCCGAACGCGTCTTCGCCGCCCGCGGCTACCACGGCGCCACCACCCGCGAGATCGCCGCCGCCGCCGATGTCTCCGAGGGCACCCTCTACAACTACTTCGCCAACAAGCGCGACCTCTTCCTCGCCCTCCTCCGCAGCCGCACCGACGAGCTCATCCAGGCCATCGCCGGCGTGCGCGCCGACAGCGTCGAGGAAGCTCTGGTCCAGGTCCTGGCCGGCCAGTTCAGCCACATGCGCACCCACCGCCAGTTCCGCCTCTTCCTCCAGGAGGCCCGCCTCGACCCTGACCTCAACCACCACCTGGCCACCGACATTCTGCCCCGCATCAGCCGCGAGATCGATCGCCAGATGAGTGGCCTCATGGACGCCGGCATCATGCGCCAGGTCCATCCGGAAATCGCCAACTGGACCCTCATGGGTGCCGTCGTCGGCCTGGCCCTCTTCGCCGAGCTCGGCGCCGCCCCTGCCCTCGATACCATCTCCCCCGAGGCCCTGGCCAGCCAGGTCGCCGATATCTTCATCTACGGCCTGCGCGGGGCTACCGCCGCGGAGGGCCCACCATGATCCTGCGCCGCACCTGGGCCGTCGCCCGCAAGGAGCTGCGCCATATCGGCCGCAACCGCATCACCCTCTTCCTCGTCTCCATCACCCCGGCCCTTCTGCTCTTCATGCTGGCCTATGTGTTCTCCTTCAACGTGGACCAGGCCGACCTGGCCGTCATGGACCTCAGCGCCAGCCCGGCCTCGCGGGCCTACCTCAGCAGCCTCACCAGCAGCGAGTCCCTG
>JAULUH010000022.1:0-11111 GCA_032111745.1 Anaerolineae bacterium
GGTCACAGCCGTCGTCCATGGTGACGTGGGGCTTGTGGTCCAGCGCGGCATGGATGTGGCGGTAGTAGGTTTCGTTGTCCTCCCCCTTGATGGCGAAGACCGGCATCTCGTAGGTGGCGACCAGGGCGGCAGCCACATCGTCCTGGGTGCTCAGCGGGTTGCTGGCCGTCAGCACCACGTCTGCGCCGCCGGCTTGCAGCACGCGCATCAGGTTGCCGGTCTCGGCGGTGACGTGCAGGCAGGCGCTGACCCGCAGCCCGTCCAGGGGCCGCTCGGCGGCAAAGCGCTCCCCCAAGGTGTTCAGCACCGGCATCTCGCGCGCCGCCCACTGCATGCGAAACCGGCCTTGCTCGGCCAGGTTGATATCCTTGATGTCGTAGTCCACGATTGGTTCACCTCTTGACTGAAAAAGTTGCGTTGGTTGGCTCCAGACTGGTCCAGTCTTCCGAGACGGGACCGGTCTTTGGCCTCGACTGTTGGGTTGATCTCAGCTTCTGCCCGCCGACAACAGCCGGCCAAACCCCTCATAGTAAGGGCTGTGCCCGCGGTAGCCCAGTCCGCTGTAGAGCTGGATAGCCGCACGGTTGCCCTGGCCCACGTTCAGCACCACCAGTAGCCCACGGGCCAGCAGCTCCTCGGTCACGGCACTGGTGGCGGCCTGCCCGTAGCCACGTCCCCGGCGTGCCGGGTGGGTGTAGACATTGCCCACCGCCGCGATCCCGGGCCAGCCCGGGGCCGGCAAAGAGCTCTGCACCACCAGGTGTGTGCCGGCCACCGCCACCAGGCCCGCTGCGGGCTCCTCCACGCCGTAGAACACGCCCTGCTCCAGCTGCGACGGATCGTAGGCGTCCGGTGCCAGCACATCGGCTGTGCTGAACAGGGACGCCATAGCCGGGCCGTCCGCTGGCCCCAGCCGCCGCAGCGCCGCCGGAGGGCCATCCGCACCGCAACGCAGGCCCGCCGGCCGGAAGTCCGCCTGGGCTATGCCCATGCGCACCATCGGCCGGACCCGATCGCCGGAGAAGTCGTAGGCCGCCTGGAACAGCGGCAGGTGCGCAGCCGGCGCACTCATGGCCACCTGCATGGGCAACGCCAGGTGGTCGAAGATGGCCGCCACACCGCCAGGCTCGCCTATGGTCATCAGCACCGGCGGCTCCAGCCCACGGTACAGCAGCGCCAGGGACCGGGTTTTGCCATCCCGGGTGGCCAGCAGCCAGGTGCTGCGCTGGAAATACGGCGGCTCCAGGTCGCCGATGGCATAGGCGGCGAAGAGCGGGTCACGGCGGAGGAAGGCGTAGATCGCCGCCCGATCGGTTGTTAAGCAGACGGCATAATTCATGCCACGGCAGCCGTCGGGATGGCCAGGCCTGGCCGCTGCTCGGCCCGGGCCAGTAGATCCTCCAGCTCCGGGGTGTCGCCGAAATTCTCCCGGTAGCGGGCCACGAAGTCCGCCAGCTCATAGTAGTGGCTGGTAGTGCCGTTCTGCTCGATAACGTAGGTGGCGGCCAGGGTGGCCAGGCGGCCGGTCACTTCCCATGGATAGCCGCGCACGATGCCGGTGAGCAGCCCGGCGCGATAGGCATCGCCGACACCGGTGGGGTCGACATTGCGTAGTTCCCGGGCCGCGGGCACGTCCACCCGGAAGTCGCGTCCCATCATCGTCGAGCCGTGGGCCCCGCGCGTGACCACCAGCGTATCGACCACCTCCAGGATGCCGGCCTCGTCCAGGCCGGTCTTGGCTTTGGCCATCTCCAGCTCGTACTCGTTGACCGTCAACACCGCTGCCCCGCGCATGGACGCCAGGAGCTCAGCGCCGTTCATGCGGGCCAGCTGCTGGCTGGGGTCGTAGACGAAGGGGATGCCCAGTTGGCGGCACTCCTCCGTGTAACTGCGCATGGCCTCCGGGTCGTTGGGCGAGATGATGACCATGTCGATGGGCGTGCCCGCCAGGCCGTGTAAGGATAGCTCGCGCGCTCGCGCCATGGCACCGGTGTGAAAGCTGGCGATCTGGTTGTGGTCGAGGTCGGTCAGCACAGTGAAGGTGGCTGTGAACTCGTCGGCGAAGATGCCCATGGGCGAGGTGTCTACCCCGTGAGACTCCAGCCACTGGCGATACTCGCCGAAGTCGTGACCAGCCGCCGCCAGCAGCCGGGGTCGGTTGCCCAGCAAGGCCAGGCTGTAGGCGATGTTGGGCCCGCAGCCCCCGCGGAAGCTTTGCTTGCTGTCCACCAGGAAGCTCACGCTGAGCTTGTCCAGGTGTTCAGCCAGGATCTGCTCCCGGAAGTGGCCGGGAAAGGTCATGATGTAATCGAAGGCTACCGAGCCAGTGACGACGATGCTCATGGGCGTTTACCGTGGATCGGGATCTCTACTGACGGCGGCGCGCTGGCGAGCCAGCTGGCAATAAGGCTCCGAGACGTCATAGCCGACGTAGTGCCGTCCCTCCCGTACCGCCGCCACCGCCGTGGCGCCGGCGCCCACGAAGGGGTCGAGCACCAGGTCGCCGGGGTTGGTGTACAGCAGAATCAGCCGCCTGGGCAATTCGACCGGAAAAGGGGCCGGGTGATCCACACCGGATTCGGTGGTCATGGGCCAGGTTGTGGCGCCGGGCTCGCTGAAATACTGCCACGCCGCCCGGGCCATGGACTCGCCAATCCAATCGTCGTCCTTGCCGCGGCGCCGGGCATCGGCCAGCTTGGCGACCAGCTTCTCCTGCAAATCGGCCAGGCTGCGAGCGCCGGGCCCGTCGCGGCCGCCGTCCACCGGGTCTTCCTCAGGCCGCCAGATGCTGCGCGTCCAGTCCACGAATTGGCCACCGGTGATCCCTGTGCGCTGGCCGTGCTCCAGGCGGAAGCGCTCCTTGGAGAAGACCATGATATATTCGTGGACGTCGCGCAGCACGGGATCCGAGGCGCTGGCAAAGCTGCCCCAGGCCGTGCTGATGCCGGCGCTGGCGCCCTTGTCCCAGATGATCTCCCCGCGCATTAGCCAATGCCGGTCCTCCCGCTGTGCCATGCCGAGCAACTCGGCCGTGATCAGGGCGTTGAGCGGGAGATAGGGCTTGCGGTCGGTATTGGCGACGTTGATGCACAGCCGGCCGCCCGGCACCAACACCCGGTAGCACTCGCGCCAGACCTGGTTCAGATACTCCAGGTATTCTGGCAACGGCAGGCTATCCGTGTGGTCCGCATAGGCCTTGCCAATGTTGTACGGCGGCGAGGTCACCACCAGCTGCACGGACACATCGGGCACTTGGGCCATGCGCCGGGCATCAGCACAGTAGATCACATTCCTGGGGACCTGCGGTGGAGGATCGGAGGGCACGACGCTAGCCTTCCTGCCCTCGGGCCACAGACACTTCCTTGGCCTGGCGCAAGCTCTCCACAAAGGGCGGGTAACAAATGCCCTCTTCGCTGATGATGCCCGACAGATAGCGGTGGGGCGTTATGTCGAAAGCCGGGTTGTAGACGGACACGCCATCCGGCGCCACCTGTTCGCCGCCGAAGCGCACGACCTCCTCGCCACCTCGCTCCTCGATGGGGATGCCGTCCCCTGTGGCCGTGTCGAGGTCGATGGTCGACGTCGGCGCCACGCAATAGCAGGGGATGCCGTTCTCTCTCGCCAGTACCGCCAGCTGGTAGCTGCCGACCTTGTTGGCCACGTCACCGTTGGCGGCAATCCGGTCCGCGCCGAAGAGCACCACGTCCACCTGGCCCGTGCGCATCAACAGGCCGGCCGCGTTGTCCGCGATCAGTGTCATGGGAATGCCGTCCTGCATCAACTCCCACGCCGTGAGCCGGGCACCCTGCAGACGGGGGCGCGTCTCGTCGACCCAGACGTGGACCGGGTTACCCTGCTCCCAGGCCGCGCGCACGACGCCCAGGGCCGTGCCGTAGTCCACGGCAGCCAGCGATCCGGTGTTGCAGTGATGCAGGATGCGGGCGCCATGGGGGACAACAGCTGCGCCGTGCGCACCCATGCGCCGGTTGATGGCTACGTCCTCATCGGCCAGCCGCTCCGCCTCGGCGAGCAAGGCCGAGCGGATGTCGTCCACGTTGGGCAGCACCAGATGCTGGGCCAGGTCCATTAGCCGCCGCGTGGCCCAGGAGAGGTTGACGGCCGTGGGCCGGGCAGCATCCAGCACGGCCTGGGCCGCAGCCAGGTCCGCCAGCAGGCCATCGCGGTCGCTGGCGGCGCTCTGCTGCGCAGCCAGGGCCATGCCGTAACCGCCCGCCGCGCCGATGGCCGGCGCACCCCGGATCACCATGTCGGTGATGGCCTGGGCCACCTGCTGATAGCCGTCGTAGCTGGCAATCCGTAGCTCCAGCGGCAGGACCCTCTGGTCGATCATCTTCACCTGGCCGTCTTCCCACCAGATCGTCCGCATGCTAGCCTCTCCTGATCACAATAAAAACGCGCTCATGGGGAGCGCGCTGTCAGCATGGATCTGCTCCGCTCATCTGTCAGGCCAGCGCCTGCTGCTGCCTGCCGGAATTGGCACCTGGGCCCGGGATCGGTGGTAGGAGAGTCGGTCTCCAACCATTCATCCTGCCTGGTTGCCGGGGGGTCAACGGGCCGTTCCCTCGCCCCCTCTGGATAAGGGTGTCCAGTGTTCGGTTGTCAGGTGGCGAATGTAACACAGGGCGGGGCATTTGTCAAAAGAATAGGGCTACCCAAAACTGGCCAGCGCCAGGCGCAGCCGCTCTTCCACATCCTGCACGTCGCGGGGCAAGCCCTGCACTGCGCGCTGGGCCTCCACGATGCTATAGCCCAGCGAGGTCAGGGCGTCGATCACCTCGGCGTCCGCCTCGCTGAGGGCCAGCAACTCGGCGGGCACGCCCTCGGCGAGGGTCACCTTGTCTCTCAGCTCCAGCACGATCTTCTCGGCGGTCTTCTTGCCAATCCCGGGGACGCGTGCCAGCACCCCTGGCTGTTCCTGGCTGACGGCCAGGCGCAGGGCGTCGGCCGGCATGGCCGAGAGCACAGCCAGGGCCGAGCGGGGACCAATCCCCGGTACCCCCAGCAAGAGCTCGAACAGGGCCAGGTCCCCGGCATCGGTGAAGCCGTACAGGGCCATCTCCTGCTCGCGCACGTGCAGGTGGGTGTGCAGAAACACCGGCTCACCCGGCCGGGCCTGGACCGCCACGGCCGTGGGCACAGACACTCTCACCCCCATCCCACCGAGGGCAATTACCAGGGAGTCGCCGTGGCGCGCCAGGACGCGGCCTTCGATGCTGGCGATCATTCTTCCATCAACTGGCGCAGGCGGGCCGAGTGCAGGTGGCATATCGCCACTGCCACCGCATCGGCCGCATCGTCGGGCTCGGGAACGCGGTCGAGGTCCAACAAGAGCCGCACCATCTCCTGCATCTGCTCCTTGGGGGCTCCGCCATAGCCGGCCACAGCCTGCTTGACCTCCGCCGGCTTGTATTCGTAAACCCGCAGGGCGGCCTGGGCCGCGGCCAACAGTACTACCCCCCGGGCCTGGCCTACGTTCATGGCCGTGCGCACGTTCTTGGAGAAGAAGAGCTCCTCCACTGCCACCGCCTCAGGGCGGTAGCGCTCCACCAGGGCGGTCAGGGCCGTGTGGATCGCCAGCAGCCGGTCGGGCAGGGGCGTGCCGGCCGGGGTAAGGATGGCGCCGCAATCCACCAGGCTCAGCTCCTCCTCCTGGCGGACCAGGCCATAGCCGGTGATTGCCGTGCCGGGGTCGACTCCCAAGACCAGCAACGTCAATCCTCCAGGCCGGCCAGCAGGGATTCGGGGATGTCCAGGTTGGTATAGACGTTGGTCACGTCGTCCAGCTCTTCCAGGTTCTCCACCAGGCTCATGGCGGCCAGGGTGGTCTTATCGTCCAGGCTCACCAGGATCTTGGGCTTCATGGTAAGTTCGGCGGCCTCGATGGTCAGGCCGCGCATGCGGAAGGCGTCCTGGATAAGCTTGAGATCGCTGGGGTCGGTATAAACCTCGGCCTGCTCCTCGCCAAAGTCTACGTCCTCGGCGCCAGCATCCAGGGCGGCCTCGAAGATCTGATCCTGGTTTTGGCCGTTCACAGGCAGCGCGATATAGCCTTTGGCATCGAACTGCCAGGCTACCGAGCCGCTTTCGCCCAGGGCGCCGTTGCTGCGGGTGAAGATACGGCGGACCTCGGACACGGCGCGATTGCGGTTGTCGGTCAGTACCTCCACCAGCACGGCCACACCACCGGGGCCGTAGCCCTCGTACACTACTTCCTCAAAGGTCTCACCCTGCTCCAGGCCAGCCCCGCGACGAATGGCCCGCTCGATGTTCTCTTTGGGCATGCTATTGGCCTTGGCCTTGTCGACGGCCAGGCGCAGCTTGAAGTTGTAGTCCGGATCGGCTCCCTCGTGGGCGGCAATCTGGATCTCGCGCGCCAGCCTGGTGAACAGGGCGCCGCGCTTGGCGTCGGCCGCACCCTTCTTGCGCTTGATGGTAGACCATTTGGAATGACCTGACATCTTCTCATCTCCTCTCGCAGCCGGGCCGCCAATCCTGGCCCCAGTGACCTGCGGTGGCAACACCTGGTATTCAGTAGTCGCAATTATAGCACAACTGGCACTACCTCGCCGAAATCCGCAGGAGCATCACGCGTCGCCCAGGGCCCATCGTAGGGGCGGGCAGGGACGCCCGCCCCTACGATGGGTGTTGTGCCTGGTGCTGCAGTGCTGCCTCCAAGAATGCGCGGAATAGCGGGTGGGGGCGGTTGGGGCGGCTCTTCAGCTCGGGGTGAAACTGGCTGCCCAGCATAAAGGGATGGTCCCGCACCTCGGCGATCTCCACCAGCCGGCCATCGGGCGATACGCCGCTGAACACCAGCCCGGCTTCGCCTAGCTGGTCGCGATAGGTGTTGTTGAACTCGAAGCGGTGGCGGTGCCGCTCCGCGACCTGGGGCTGCCCATAGGCCGCCGCCGCCCGTGTGTCTGGCTGCAGGACACAGGGATAGGATCCCAGGCGCATGGTGCCGCCCATGTCGGCCAGGTCACGCTGGTCCGGCATCAGGTCGATGATCGGGTGAGGCGTGTTAGGCTCGAACTCCGTGCTGTGGGGCTGCTCAGATCCCAGGGCATGGCGGGCAAACTCTACGCACATCACCTGCATGCCCAGGCACAGCCCGAGATAGGGGATGCTGTGCTCCCGGGCATAGCGGGCGGCTACGATCTTGCCCTCCACTCCCCGGTAGCCGAAGCCCCCGGGCACCACGATCCCATCCACGGCTCCCAGCCGCTCCAACCTTACCCCATGCTCCATGTCCTCGGAGCTGATCCAGTCGATCTCCACCTTGCGATCGATGGAGACCGAGGCGTGGATCAACGCCTCCCGCACGCTCATGTAGGCATCCTGCAGCTCGATGTATTTGCCCACCAGGGCCACTGTCACCGGCGGATGGGCCTGCTGTGCAGCGGGCTCAGCCAGGAGCTTCAGCTTCTGCACCAGGCTGCGCCATTCGCCCAGGTCGGGCACGCGCCAGCCGTAGCCCAGCTTGGCCGTCAACCAGTTGCCAAGGCCGAACTCCTCCAGCCGCAGCGGCACCTCGTACAGGGTGGCCACGGTCTCCAGCGGCACCACCGCCTCGGACTCTACGTCGCAGAACAGGGCGATCTTGTCCCGCAGGGACTGGTCTACCGGGAAGTCCGACCGGCAGACGATGACGTCGGGCTGGATGCCGATCCCACGCAGCTCGGCCACGCTGTGCTGTGTCGGCTTGGTCTTGAGCTCCCCCGTAGCCCCGATGTGCGGCAACAGGGTGACGTGGATGTAGAGCACGTGGTCCCGGCCTACATCCTTGCGCATCTGGCGGATAGCCTCCAGGAAGGGCAGGCTCTCGATGTCGCCCACCGTGCCGCCCACCTCCACGATGACCACCTCGGCCTGTTGCTCCTTGCCGGCCAGGGCAATCCGGCGCTTGATCTCGTTGGTGACGTGGGGGATGACCTGGATGGTGCCGCCCAGGTAGTCGCCACGGCGCTCCTTGCGCAACACCTCGGCGTAGATCTGGCCCGAGGTGACGTTGCTGGCCCGGCTGAGGTTTTCGTCGATGAAGCGTTCGTAGTGCCCCAGGTCCAGGTCGGTTTCGGCGCCATCCTCGGTGACGAAGACCTCGCCATGCTGGTAGGGGGACATAGTGCCCGGATCGACGTTGAGATAGGGATCCAGCTTCTGGATCGAGACGGAGATGCCGCGGCTCTTGATCAGCCGTCCGATGGCAGCCGCAGTCACCCCCTTGCCCAGGGAGCTCACCACGCCGCCGGTGACGAAAATGTACTTGGTCATGCCATGCTCCGCCTGTATTCGATGGTCGTGGCCCAACAAAAAGACACGGTGTCTTCTGCCGTGTCTCTCAGATGCCGATAGGCGCTGATTACGCCAGCGCCCCTGCTGCTTCCAGGCCGTTCCGCCGGCCGCTCCTGCTCATAGTCCCGTGGTACACGGGATTGCATGGTACCACAGGCCGCCGCGATCGTCAACCGCCGGAGAAGGAAGGGCAGGGCTTCTCAAAACCTTCTCCAGTTCACTTCCCCTGTTCGTGTCTGTCCGTGTTCCGCTCCGGCTCCTCCGGTCCTGTTTCCCCTCTGCGTCCTCTGCGCCTCTGCGGTAAGCTCCGAAATCCGTGTGCGTCCGCGTTCCGCTCCAGGGCGTCAGGACTCTCCCGCCTCCGTCGACCGCAAGCGCTCGAAGGCCGTTCGCAGCCGGGCCAGCTCTTCCCCAGTGCTCGGCAGCTCGCCGTAGTGTACCCCCACATAGGCATCGGTGATAGCTCTCACCTCGGCATCCGCCCCGGGGAAGGCTGCCACCAGGTCCGGCAGATACTCATAAGGGGTACGCGCCGGGTGCCGGGGGTAGCCCCGTTGGCCGGCCAGGCGCGCGGTGTTGGCGTAGATGTTGTGCACGGTGATCGCTGCCAGCAGGCCACTGCCCAGGCCGAAGTGGCCGGCCAGCTCCGCCACCTGGCGCAGGCGATCGCGGCCACTCTGCCACAGGCCGGCCAGCGTGTCGAGCAGACCGGCGTCGATCCTGCTGTGCTGCTCGGACAGCTCGCGCTGGCGGGCACGGCGCTGGCTCAGGGTCCACAGGCCAGCCAGCACCAGGGCCATGACCAGCCCGCCGCCACAGGCCAGCCGCAGCACGGTCCAGGCCGCGGCCAGGACCACTCCCGACCGTGGCTGCGGTGCCTCGCCGGCCACCGGCTCCCACTGGGCCAGGGCCTCCGCCCATTGCTCGTTCAGCACGGAGTCCCAGTTGGCGGCGATGGCATTCGCCAGCCACTGCAGCCACGGTTCGAAGGGACGCAACAGCAGGGCCATTAGCCACACCACCGCCGAGATCAGCCCATCGCCGATGGGCGCCCACAAGCTGCGTATGGCGGCGATACCCTCCGGGCTGGCCACCAGGCCCAGCAGCAGGCCTACCCCCAACAGGGCCCCCACGGCGGCTCCTAGCAGTCCGAGCCAGAAGGCGTCGAAGGAGCGGCCAGCCTCACCTGTGATCAGGCCGACCTCCTCCAGCCGGGTGAGAGCTACGGCCAGGAGGCTGCACAGGAAGAACAGGTAGATCAGGCTATTGACGGGCTGGCCGGCCACCGTAGTGGCTAGCACCGTGCCCACGACTAACAACAGGATGCCGCTGCGGAAGGCCAGGGCCACG
This sequence comes from Anaerolineae bacterium, assembly GCA_032111745.1. Classification (GTDB taxonomy): domain Bacteria; phylum Chloroflexota; class Anaerolineae; order JAAEKA01; family JAAEKA01; genus JAULUH01. Next base: position 9,664 of record JAULUH010000022.1, read on the forward strand.
GAGGCAAAGACGAACTCGCGGCGGCTCAGGCTCAGGCCGCGCCACCATAGGAAGAGCACCAGCACCAGGATCAGCCAGTGGCCACCAGAGTGGCCGGAGACCATATCCGTACCCGCGGCCTGGATCCAACGCAAGTCGGCCAGGGGCACACCCGTGTGCAGGAAGATGCGCCACGCCACCAGGACCGCTACCGGCAGGGCCAGAATCATCAGCGCCCGGGCCCGGCTGATCTCCCAGGTTGCGCGGTCGGCGAGCCTGGCCAGATAGAGGAAGCCTACCATCAGGCTGAACAGGACGAGCGCGATGGCCGCCGGGGAGCCCGGCCCTCGGCCGCGCAGGAAGCTGAGGACCAGGGGCGTGATCCAGCATACCTCCATGCCGGCGTAGCACAGATAGAGCCACTCGCGGCGCCAGGCCACCGGCGGCAGCTGCAGCCGCGGGCCATAGCCCGCCGCCTGGCTCACGGGGTGCCCTCCGGCTGCTCCGGTAGCGCCACCACCTCGCCCACGACCTGCCCTCCTGCCACCTGCCTGACCACGATGCCCCGCAGCAGGAGGTCATCCTCCGCCACCGCCTCCAGCGTCACCAGGGCCAGGCGCCGGCCCTCCGCGGCCAGGTCGGCTAGCCCGGCCTTGAGCTGCGGCGTGACCAGGGCGGTAATCACGACCAGCGTACAGCCCCAGGGCAAGCGGGGGCTCTCCAGCCGGATCAGGTCCTCGATCTGTTGGGTGGCTACAGGGGATACCGCGGCCAGGGCCTCCATGATGCGGGTGAGCTGGCCGGGGCTGCGGCCGGGCAGTACCTTGATGGCCTGGTCTGCCGCCGGCAGCGCGCCGTTGGCGATGATGCCGACCGGCCAGCGCTGCTCGCTGGCATGGGCGGCGATGGACGCGGCCACGCTGACCACCCGCTCCAGCTGCTCCGGAATGTAGCCCTGCCAGTGCTTGGCCAGGGTCGCCACGTTCAGCATCAGCACCAGGTTGTGGCCCGTGGCCGGCTCGTAAACCCGGCTTTGCAGCTGCTGCCGCCGCGCCGTGGCCTTCCAGTGGATCCGGCGGAAGCCATCCTCGGCGCGATGGTCCCGCACCCCCACGGTGCGGATGGGATCCTCGAACAGCGGCGTGCTGGCCTTCAGCGGGCCGAAGGGCTCCTTAGGCGGCAGGCCCAGGTCAGCCAGGCTCTCCACCCTGGGGTAGACGATCAGCCACTCCCGGGCCTCGATGCGGCGCCTGCGGCTGAACAGGCCAAAGATATCCCCAGCCTCCATCTCAACCGGCCCGAAGGCATAGAAGCCGCGACGCTGGCAGTGCAGGCGGTAGGAACGGATCACCTGCTCGTACCAACGCAGGGCCAGCACCAGGCGTATCTCCCCTACCGTGGGTACGCTGGTGACCATGACCTCCACACCCTCCACGGGCAACGCAGAGGGCACCCGGTCGGTCAAGCGC
>JAULUH010000023.1:0-6403 GCA_032111745.1 Anaerolineae bacterium
GGCCAGGGTGCCGCGCGGGCTGACGCCCAGGGCCACCGACGCATGCTCGCGGGTGGCTCGCACCACCCGCACCAGGTACTGGCGCACCGATTCCTCTACCCGCACGCCGCGCACCTCATCCTGCATGGCCAGGAGCTGGCCGGCTGCGATCACGGGGCGCAGCGCGGGCAGCGGATCCTCTCGCTCATGCCGCAGCAGCATGTCGTTCTCCTCAACCTCCCCGGGATAGCCGAGGCTGACCTGCATCAGGAAACGATCCACCTGGGCCTCGGGCAGGGGGAAGGTCCCCTCCAACTCGATGGGGTTCTGCGTAGCCAGCACCAGGAAAGGGCGAGGTAGCTGATAGGTCTGCCCATCCACGGTAACCTGGCGCTCCTGCATGGCCTCGAGCAAGGCCGCCTGGGTACGCGGGGTGGCGCGGTTGATCTCGTCGGCCAACAGGATCTGGCTCATTACCGGGCCGGGGCGGAACTCGAAGTCCTGGCTTCGCTGGTTGAAATAGCTGATGCCGGTGACGTCCGAGGGCAGCAGGTCGGGGGTGAACTGGATGCGGGAGAAGGAGAGGTCAAGGGAGCGGGCCAGCGCCTTGGCCAGGGTGGTCTTGCCTATGCCCGGCACATCCTCGATCAGCACGTGCCCATCGCCCAGCAGGGCCACCAGTAAGAGCTCGGTGGCCTCCTCCTTGCCCACGATCACCTGGCCGACGTTGGCGACCAGGGCAGCCGCGATGTCTTTGATCACGCAGGTCCTCTCAGGTGTCGGATTGGCGGCACTGATCAATAGGGTAACGTGACATAATCCTATGCCTCCGGACAGAATGCGTCGCGCAACGTCACGCCCTCCCATTAACCCATTGATTGTTTCAATGGGAAAGCCTTAATCAATGGGAGCTCTACACAGCCCGGCACCCTGCGCGCCATCCCGCCCGCCAGGGCAGGGGTAGCATGGTCACCAGGTCCAAACGCAACCACACCATTATAGCATTCACGGATATAGCCCACAAGCACCGGCCGGCCCGCCCGCTTCACAGTTCCTCTCCATCCTTGCGCAGTTCCCTGCCCCCCGCACCGCTCTGGCTCCTCCGGTCTAGGGCCCCGCTCTGCGTCCTCTGCGACTTTGCGGTTCCCTTCCGAAGGGTTGGCGGTGCCAGGGGGATGCAGTATAATCCGCTCATGCCTACCACCTATGTCGCCCTGGACCTGGAAACCACCGGCCTCGACCCCAACCGAGATGCCATCATCGAGATCGGCTGCGTCAGGCTCCGCGGGGACGAGATCCTCGAGCAGTGGTCCAGCCTGGTGAATCCGGGCCGGGCCATCCCCGCCAGCATCACCCAGTTGACCGGCATCACGAGCCAGGATGTGGCCCGCGCCCCGCGCCTCGTCGACCTGCTCAGCACCGTGAGCCGCTTCGTGGGCGAATCGACCCTGGTGGCGCACAATGCCGGCTTTGACCTGGGCTTCCTGCGGGCCCAGGGACTGGGCTTCCCGGCCCCCTGCGTCGACACCTTTGAGCTGGCAGGCGTCTTGCTCCCCAGCCAGCCCAGCTACAGCCTTGGCGCCCTGGCCGGGCACCTCGAGATCGAGGTCGAGGGCGCCCACCGGGCCCTGCCCGACGCCCTGACCACGGCCAAGGTGTTGATGGCCCTGGAGCAATACACCAGCCAGATACCGCTGCCCGTGCTGATCGAGATCAACCGGCTGGCAGCGCGCAGCGCCTGGAGCCTGCGGCCCATCTTGGCCGAGGCCGAGAAACGGGCCGCGGCCACGGTGTTTCTTAAGAAATACGAGCGCATGGCCCTGGAGGCGGGCGACCTGGGGCCCCTGTTTCACCCCCTGGCCGCGCAGCCGGGCGCCCCTCCCGCCGAGCTGGTGCCCCTGGACCAGCCCGAGCCCCTAGACGTGGATACCCTCTGTGCTTTCGTCGAGCCGGGTGGACCGCTGGCGGCCGTTTTCCCGGGCTATGAGCATCGGGCGCCCCAGGTGGAGATGCTGCGCGCCGTGGCCAACGCCTTCAACGATGGCAGTCACATGCTCATCGAGGCGGGCACCGGCACCGGCAAGAGCCTGGCCTACCTGTTGCCCGCCATCACCTGGGCGGTGCGCAATCGCCGCCGGGTGGTGATCAGCACTAACACCATCAATCTCCAGGACCAGCTGGTGACCAAGGACATCCCCGACCTGATCCAGGTCTTCCAGGAGATGCTGACCAACCACCAGCATACCACCGAGCCGCGGTTCCTCAGCCTGGCGGAGCAGGGGCGTGACCTGCAGGTGGCGCTGATGAAGGGCAGAAGCAACTACCTGTGCCCGCGGCGGCTGGATGCCATGCGCAGCCGCGACGATCTGACCGAGGAGGAGCTGCGGGTGCTGGCCCGGGTGCTGGTGTGGCTGGGCCAGACCCTTACCGGCGACCGTGCCGAGATCCTGCTGGCCGGCAGCCGCGAGCAGGCGGTTTGGAGCCGGCTGGCCACGGAGAGCGGCACCTGCACCGCCGAGCGCTGCGAAACCAGCCAGCATGGCCGCTGCTTCTTTTATAACAACCGGCGCCAGGCCGAGGCCGCCCACATCCTGGTAGTGAACCACGCCCTCCTGCTATCGGACGTGGCGGTGGGCAACCGGGTGTTACCCGAATACAACCACCTGATCGTCGACGAGGCCCACCACCTGGAGGATGCCACCACCAACCAGATGGGCTTCGCCGCCACGCAGGATGGGCTGGAGCGGCTGCTGGCCGACGTCTATTCCGATGGCGGCCAGTTCCCTCGCGGCCTGGTGCACGAAGTCCGCAAGCGCAGCGCCGGCTTGGCCCCGGCGACGCGGCAGAAGCTGGACCAGCACCTGCGGGCCATCGAGCGCCAGGCCGAGCGTTGCCGGGATGGCCTGCGGGAGTTCTTCATCATCGTGGCTCTTTTTTTGGAGAGCGACAAGACCCCGGGCCAGCTCTACAGCCAGCGGGTCCGCCTGGACAGCCGCGTGCGCAGCCAGCCCATGTGGTCGGAGGTCGAGGAGGTGTGGGATCGTGCCGGGACGCCCATGGCCGAGCTCGCCGAGGCCCTGGAGAGCCTGCGCGATGGCCTGATCGAGCTGGAAGAGGCCGGCGTGCCCAGGCTGGACGACGTGATCTCCGATGGGTCCGGGCTGGCCACGCAGCTGATGGAGGCATACCAGAAGCTCAATGCCGCCATCGTCCACCCTTCCAGCGACGATATCTACTGGGCCGAGGTAGCGCCCGGTGGCAACCGCGTCTCCGTGCATTCGGCGCCTCTACACATCGGCCCCCTGGTGGAGACGCACCTCTTCTACCAGAAAGACAATGTCATCCTGACCTCGGCTACCCTGCGCACCGCCGACAGCTACGACTACATCCGGGAGCGGCTGCATGCCTACGAGGCCAGCGCGGTCACCGTCGGCTCGCCCTTCGACTACAAATCCTCAACCCTGGTCTACATTCCCACCGACATCGCCGAGCCCAACGCGCGCGCTGCCCAGGCCCAGGCTGAGGCCGCGATCCGGGCCCTGGTGCTGGCCCTGCAGGGCCGGACCATGGCCCTGTTTACCTCCTACGACCAGCTCCGCCGCACGGCCGAGGCCCTCAGCCGCGACCTGATGGCGGCCGGCATCACGGTCTTCGCCCAGGGCATGGGCGGCAGCCGGCGCCAGATGCTGGAGAGCTTCCGCCTGAGCGAGCGGGCCGTGCTCCTGGGTACGCGCAGCTTCTGGGAGGGCGTGGACGTGGTCGGCCCGGCCCTCAGCGGCCTGGTGCTCACCCGCCTGCCCTTCGCCGTCCCGACCGACCCCATCGTCGCCGCCCGGGCCGAAACCTTCGATAGCCCCTTCTACCAGTACTCGGTGCCCGATGCCATCCTGCGCTTCCGCCAGGGCTTCGGCCGCCTCATCCGCAGCCAGAACGATCGCGGGGTCTGCGTGATCCTGGACAACCGGGTGTTGACCAAGCAGTACGGTCAATTGTTTCTAGAGTCCCTGCCCGACTGTACGATCCATCGCGGCCCGTTGGCATCCCTGCCGCGGACTGCAGAGGAGTGGCTGGGGCTGCCGCAGTGAGCCAGGCCGCTGCATTTCGGGGGCAGGTTTTTGACGAAGCCCTGGCTGCGACGTATAATCCCCCGCAGCAAAACACGCACCAAAGACAAGGCAGGAGACAGAGACACCATGATCGGCGTCCAAGACTTGCGCAAAGGCGTTACGTTCGAGCTGGATAACTCCATTTATCGCGTGCTGGACTTCTCCCACCACAAGAGTGGCCGGGGCAGTGCCACCATCCGCATCAAGGCCCGGGACCTGCGCACCGGAGCGACCATCGATCGGACGTTTCAGTCGGGCGGCCGGGTGCAGGATATCCGCCTGGAACATGCCACGGTGCAGTATCTCTTCCATGAGGGCGACCTGTACACCTTCATGGATCTGGAGACCTATGAGCAGCCTGTGCTGCAGGCCGACGTGCTGGGGGATGCGGTCAGCTACCTCAAAGATGGCATGACCCTCGACATCGTCAGCTACCAGGGTGAGAACCTGGATATCGAGCTGCCGACGACCGTTGACCTGGAGGTCACCTACACGGAGCCGGGCTTCGCCGGTGATACGGCCACGGGTGCTACCAAGGTGGCCGAGCTCGAGACGGGCCTCAAGGTGCAAGTGCCGCTCTTCGTCAGCACCGGCGACGTCATCCGGGTGGACACGCGCAGCGGCACCTACGTCACCCGCGTGTAGGGCCGGCGGTCCCGGCCAGGCTATAGCATTTGGCAAAGTCCTGCTTTCGGGCTATAATCCGGCTTGCCGGAGCCATATTCTGGCCACGCGCCACCCTAGCTCAGTCGGTAGAGCAGCGCACTCGTAATGCGCCGGTCGTCGGTTCAATTCCGACGGGTGGCTCCTTAAGCCTCGCAGGTTGCTGAACCGGGTGAGGCACTCCCGTCATACGGAGCCCCAACCAACTGCGGGTTGGGGTTTTTTGTTTGCGGTTCGGAGGCCGGACGACGTTGCAGAACGCCCGTAACGCTCCTTCCCCCCATCCCATCGACCGCCTGTGGCGCCTGATGACCAGCGACCTGGTGCTGGCCCTGCTGCTCGGCCTGGTCGCCCTGGCGTGGCTGGCCGGGCTGCTACTGCCGCAGCTCACCGGCAGCGCATCCCAACCCGAGGCATCCAGCACTGTGGGCGCCAGCACCTCGACCGGGGAGCTCTGGCGCAGCCCCGGGCTGCGCCTGCTCCTAGGGCTGCTGGCATTCGTGCTCTTGCTGAGACTGGCTCAGTCCGCAGCCGAGGCTGCGGCTCGCGTGGCTGCGCCCGATCCGTTGCAGGCCGCCGCCGCTGCCGCCGCGTGGCCGCACCATGCTGCCGTGACCGTGGAGGGCAACCTGGCTGATGTTGTGCAGGAGCTGGCCGATGACCTGCGCAGTGAAGGTTGGCAGGTGGAGGTGGCTCAGCCCGGCCGGGTTGAAGCGGCCATCGTCGCCGAGCGCAGTTGCTGGGGAGTCTGGGCGCCGGCCATGCTCTATGCTGGGGGCCTGTTGGTGCTGGCCGGGCTTTGGGTAAGCCAGGTGTTTGGCTGGCAGAAAAGCGGCCTGGTGCTGATTCCAGGACAGCCGACAGCGTTGGAACACCTGCGCGGCAGCACGCTGACTATGAGCGAAGATATCGGCGAGCCGAAGGTCACTCTGCAAACCGTAGAGGGCACCCCCGCCTCTGCCACGCTCTCGGCCAGTGGCCGAGCCCGCTTGGGCGGGATAGCCTTGCGCCAGGTGGGTGAGGGCCAGCTGGTGACGCTTTCGGCCCGGGATGCTGCCGGCAGCCCGCTGCAGATTCGACTGTTGGACGAACAAGCGCCTGGCGCTGACAGCGTGGCCCTGGTGTTCGACCAGCCGCGCGCGGAGCGAGCCGTGTTCATCCCGACCCGCCAGCTGGTGATCAGTGTGGTCGACTTCCCGGCATTGCCTGAGCGGGGATTTGCGAACCCGACGCTCCTGGTGCAGGCTTTTGTCGAGGGGGCGCGGGATCCAGTGTTCAATGAATTCGTCGAGGGCAATGCCAGCATCGCCATCGGTGAGGACAGCTTCGACCTGCGACGCGGCCAGACCATCACGGTGCAGGCCAGCACCAGCCCTGGTACTCCGCTGGCAGTCCTCGGCGGGCTCCTGGCCCTGTCCAGCCTGCTCCTGGGGCTCTGGCGGCCGGCTGGCCGGCTGTCGCTGCAGCTGCGCCAGCAGCGCGATGCAGTGCACATCACCGCCGGCCTCAGCCCAGCCCTGGGTTGGCGGCAGGGCGGGCGCTGGCTGACCGCATGGGCCGCTACCTATGGTGGGGAGCAGGCCGGCAAGTGAATCCATTGCAAGGAGGTGAGATCGTGACCACGAGACCGATCATCATCGGCGTGGCCGGTGGCA
>JAULUH010000024.1:0-9475 GCA_032111745.1 Anaerolineae bacterium
CGGCTGGCCTGCCAGCCTTTCGGCCAGCCGCTCCTCGGTGAACTGGGCAAGCAGGTGAAAAGGCGGCTCCAGGCGTAACGGTGGAATGCTCTTGACGCGGGCTATCGCCCGGCCCGTCTGGGGCTGGACTACGCCAACAGTACTTGCTGAATCTGCGCAGCGTAGTCTGCGCTAGCGGCATCCCCGGTCACGAACCTGATCTTGTCTGGGGAGCTCACGCCCAGTCCCAGCTCCACGGCCCGCGCCAGCTGCTCCTGCTCGAACACCCGCCCCCGGCTGACCTCGTTTGTCGTCCCGAACAGCCGCAGGATGGCGACTCCGGCGGCATCCACGGCGACACGGTCGGTGCCAGCCAGGATGACCCTGGTTGCGGCCTTGGTCCCGGTGTCCGGCCCGCCCTTGACGAAGGCTTCCACGCCGTCCAGCACGATCAGGGCAGGGTCGTAGGCCGTGTTGATCTCGGCGATCATCCTGCGCTGGTCCGCCGTGTTGTGGAGCTCGCTCATGTAGTTGTGGCCGCCGTAGTTCTTGGCCGCGAAGCCAACCGAGTTCTTCAGCGAGAGGGTGAAATGCCCCCCGAAGCGATGGGTCTTCAGGTTGCAGGTCTGCACCACGCACTCGGCATCCTGCAGCAGCCTGGGCACAGGGAATCCCCGCCTCCAGTGAAAGCCATCGCCGTCGACGACCGTCCAGGCGTCGGCGGGGAGCTCGTCAAACACCACGGTGTCGAAGCCAAACTGTTTTGCCAGGTCAAAGGCGCCCTTTTGCTGCATGACCTGGCGGGTATCGCCCATGCCGCTGCGATCGGCTACGGTGACGTCGCGAGCCCCCATATCGCGAAGGGCGGCCAGGAGGGCTCGCAACACATCGTCGTGGGTGGAGCCAGGCGCCGGGTCGGCGCTGTTGAAGTTCGGCTTGAGCAGAACCTGGCGCCCGCGCACCGGGTTGATACCTAGCAGCTCCAGCGCTCGGCGCACACCCATCCCGCGATCGGCGGTGCTGACCAGCGCAATGGTCGCCAGCGATGGATCCGGCGTGGCCGTCGGTGCGGGCGTGGCTGTAGCCGTCGGCGATGAGGTCGCCGTCGGCTCGGGCGTGGCAACGGTGGGTGTGGGCTGAGGCGTGGCCGAAGGCGCGCTGGTGGCGGTTGCAGTTGCCAGGCGTGTCGGCGTCCTTGTGGGAGAGGGCGTGGGCGCGGCCTCCTGCCCGCAAGCCTCAATGAATGGCGCCAACAGCGCGCCACCTCCCACCACAAGCATCTTCTCGCAGAATTGCCGGCGATTCATGGGTACACCGCGATCCATTCTCCGATGCTACATCAGTAGGTGCTCGGCAATGGCACGATCCGTTTTGCCAGGTCCATTATACCACATTGTTATGGGCAAGAGACTACGCCTTCCCCAGATGATAGGAACCTGCTGCCTGGCTCGGCGGTCTCCACCGTCAGCTCCAGCGCGTCGCCCGCAGCCGGCGGCGGCAACTCGGTGGGGAAGAGGGACATCTCGGTGGGCGAGGCCACGATGGGCGCCTGGCAGGCCGCCAGGACCATGGCTATCAACAGGGTCAGAGGTAGTAGGTTTCTCCTGAACATGGCATTCCTCACGGTCTGCTAGTCAACATCCAAGCTACACTAGGTCGGTGCCTACGTAAGTGGCACAGCTTCCCAAGAGCTTCTGGCAACGAATTGCTCTACGCATCCCTTCGCGGCCGGGCATTGTCAGAAGCTCCCCTGGTCACTTCCGGCGTCCATGTCCGTGTTTCGCTCCGGCTCCTCCGGTCCTTTTCCACTCTGCGCCCTCTGCGCCTCTACGGTGAGCTCAGGCGTCACTGTCCATCTGTGTTCTGGTCTGGTGTTTGTGTTCCGGCCTGCCTTGTCACAGTCCTGTACTGCGCCTCCTGGAAGGTCCTCACCTTCCCATGTACCACATACCGTTTATCTGGGAAAACCGGTATGTGGGAGTTCTTCATACCTGGCCACTCCGCACGTTGACTAGTACCGCAACCCGGTGTAAACTAGGCCACCGGAAGTATTCCCCGGCCCTTTCCCGATGGTTGAGGAGATCTCAGAGCCTGCCGGCCGAGTCAACGGAACCGCCCATGACACCCAGACGACAAATGACGCCCACCTTGCTCCTGGTGCTGCTATGGTTCTTCCTGGCGACTGTGTCCCAGTCTCATGCTGCCCCACCGCAGCCCCAGGCCGTTACTTTCTCAGCTGACGAGCTCCTCGGCCGGCCCACCAACACGTCGATCACCATCAACGTCGTCCCGGATGACGATATCGAGCTCTACTACGAATACGGGACCGTTTCCGGGGAGTATGGGGCACCGACACCGATCATGACCGCCACGGACAGCCAGCCCCATGAGACGGTCATCGATGGCTTGCAACCTGACACCGAGTATTTCTACCGCATGCGATACCGGGCACCAGGGGGAGACTGGGTGGCACGCAGTGAGCATGCCTTCCGGACCCAGCGCGCTCCCGGCAGCACTTTCACCTTCACCGTGCTCGCCGACTCGCATCTCTTTATGACCCTGGGTGATTTTAGGGTGTATCAACAAACGCTGCTCAATGTGGCCGCTGATAGCCCCGACTTCCATCTTGACCTCGGGGACACCTTTGCCATGGATGGTGTAACCTCAGCCGCAGGAGCCCGGCAGACTTACCTTGTGCAGCGCTCCTATATGGACACGATCAGCCCCGGGACTCCGATATTCCTGGCTGTTGGCAACCACGAGCAAGAGGAGGGATGGCATCTGGATGATGTGGGCAACCCGGCCATGAGCAAACCTGTCCTGGGCACCAATGCCAGGAAGCTGTATTACCCCAATCCCATTCCAGATAGCTTCTACTCCGGCAACACCGATACCTACGACGCCTTGGACGGCGACCAGCTGCATGAGGACTACTATGCCTGGGAGTGGGGCGATGCCCTTTTCGTCGTGCTGGATCCCTTCTGGTACTCTACCACCAAGCCGTTTGTCGGCAATACCGGGGGAGGAGAAGATAGTGATGTGGGCTCAGGCGACAGGTGGGACTGGACCCTGGGACTGAAACAGTTTCAATGGTTCAAGCAAACCATTGCAGACAGCAAGGCCAGTTACAAGTTCGTTTTTGCCCATCACATAGCCGGAGGTTTGGATGACTACGGCCGGGGCGGCGCTGGGGCTGCGCACCTGGTCGAGTGGGGGGGCTACGGTGAAGACGGTATTACCTGGGAGTTTGACAGCCGGCGGCCCCGAGATCTCGTCAATCCTGAAAATGATTGGGGCGGCGTGCCGATTCATCAGCTGATGATCGACAACGGTGTCAGCGCTTTCTTCCACGGCCATGATCACCAATATGCCTATGAAAAACGCGATGGCATCGTCTACCAGGCTCTCCCCTCAGGTGGCATCTCCGGCAACGGATTCGGTATCTACAGCGAGAGCGATCCTTATACTATCAAGGTGTTGCCCAACTCAGGCCACTTGCGGATTACGGTTTCCCCCGACGTGGCAACCGTGGCGTACGTGCGCTCTGATATCGCTGCGGGAGGCATCAACGGCGTGGTGTCCCACTCGTACACCATCGAGCCTTTCCCTGGTCCGACCATCACCATCACCGGTACTCCTGTGGCCAGCTTCAGCAGCGCGCCGGGTTTGCCGTCAGCAGAGCAATCCTACACGGTCTCTGGCAGCCACCTGGTGGCGGATATCGAGATCGTGGCTCCACTCGATTTCGAGATCTCAACTACCGGCAGCGGTTTTGGCCCGTCCCTGACCCTGCCCCAGTCTGGCGGGTCGGTAGCGGAGACCACCGTGTTCGTGCGCTTCCATCGCGCCACCGAGGGAACTTCCAGCGGGGACGTCACCCATACCAGCCCCGGAGCTGCCACTCAGGCGGTGGCGGTCAGCGGCACGACGGGCGCCATCGGCTATGTGGGCGATATCGGCACTGCAGCGATCAAGGATGGGGACAGTGATCTGCTGGCGATCACTACCACCGCCGCCGTGGCGGCTGGCGATGACATCGTGATCGCCTATGCCACCGATCCGGCTGAGAATCTCCAGGTCAGTGTGACTGATTCTGCGGGCAACACCTACGTCGAGGCCGGCCATGCAGACAGGATTGATCACCTGGGCACCACCATCTTCGTGGCCACCAACGTGACCGCCCTGTCCAGCGGTGGCACCATCACCATCACCCAGGATAGCTACACGACTGCTGCGCCCGTAGCCCGGGCGGCCGTGGCCAGCGTCTTCCGCGGCCTGGCCGACTTGGATGCGCTGGACCGGAGCAACACAGGGGTAGGCGACGGCTCCTCTGACCCCTCCTCCGGGTCCACGGGCACGACCAGGGCAGCCGAAGAGCTGCTGATCGGAGCGATCGGCGCGGAAGGCCCGGACGGAGACGCGACCGGCAAGTGGGCTAATGCGTTCAGCGCCGGGCCTCGCCTGGGCACCACCGGCGACGCGGATGACACCAATGTCACCGCCGCCTTGGGCTGGCGGATTGCCACCGCCACCGGCGCATACGCCGCTCAGAAGAGCGATACCACGCCGCGCGACTGGGCAGCGGTGATCGCCACATTCATGACCAGGCCTGTTTGCACGGTCACCCCACCCCAGGCTGTGGAGGTGTCCATTGCACATGACGCAGCGGACGTGATCCTGACCTGGCAGAACGTCCCGGCCAGCTCAGGCGGCTATCAAGTGCATCGCAGCCCGGTGCCCTACTTCCTGCCTGACGAGAGCACCCGGCTGGGTGACCCCCTACCTGCGACCACGACAATCTACACCGATACAGGCGCAGCAGGCACGGCAGGCACGAGCTACACCTACATCGTGCAGGCACTGAATTGCGATGGCAGCCTGGTTGCGAACTCTACGGCCCGGGCCATCTTCAACCTGCCATTGGTTCCCGGCGCTCCCTGAGGACCCGGAACTGGGACGCACCTGAAGAGCCCGTGCATCGAGCCTTGCAGAGCCGCCTACCCCTGGCGCAAACAAGCCCAGGGCGGTGATCTCCACCCTGGGCTTCCCGGCATCGCCGTTGCAGTCCGGCGTTCACGGTTCGCCGGAGTCGGGTTCTGGGAGCTACTCCTCCGGCTGCACGGTGTGGTAGCCTGTCGCCCTCTCGGTTAGCTCCTCATCGGTCTTCTCGGATGCGGTGCCGCCCTCCACGTGGCACTGGCGGCAGGCGAAGTCCAGCCCAATCTGCGATAGTGCCGTGGTGCCATCCTCGCTGAACTGCCCGATCTGGTCGGGATCGATGGCCATCAGGTGGGTGCGGATGTCGCCCTGGAACCTCTCAGCATCCCCTGTGGCCGTCTTGACGATGCGCGGCATGTGGCAGTCGATGCAGGCTATCTCCATGGCGGCATGCACTGTGGAGTTCTGCACCTTGGCCTGCTTGTAGTGGCAGTTCTCGCAGGTGGTGCGAACGGCCTGCTCGCCAGCCTGGCGCAGCTGGACCACGCCCTCATGGGGATCGTGGCATATCACGCAGTTGATGGTGACGTGCTTGCCCTGGAACAGCTCCTCGTACTGCTCGTGGTGCTCGATGAAGCCACCCTTGGCATTCACGCTTTCCACGTCACCCCGGCGATGGCACTCGCCGCACATCTCGCTATCGCGCTCAACTTGCAGGGCTACCCCGCGGGGGTTGGCTACGTGCAGGCTGCCGGGGCCGTGGCAGGCCTCGCACTGGATGCCCGGCTCGGCCCAGGTGCCGACGATGCCGGGGAGGTCGTCCTGGTTGCCCTCGGGGCTGTAGCCGGTGGTGTGGCACGTGCCGCAGTCATACTTCATCTGCTCGCGGCCCGAGTTGTACTTCACCCAGCCGGCATCGATATCCAGGTTCGGGTTGGCGTAGTTGTACTGGTTGAGATAGCTGGTGTCGGAGATGGTCTTGGTGCTGGTGATCCAGTCCGTGATGATGTACCCATCCTGGTCCATGAAGCGGGCCTTCCAGTTGTACCCGCCGATGACGTAGCTGATGTCGTCCCAGGTATAGCTCTCGGGGGGACTCTCGAGCTCGGTGAATGGGTAAGTTGGGGCCTCGCCGTCGACCACCTTGTTCAGCTTGAAGGGGTGGCCCGACTTCATGAAGACCTCGTATACGCCCTCGTGACAGGTGCCGCATTCCTTCGAGCCGACATACTCGGCACCAAACGGCTTCTCCTCTTCCTCCTCTTCCTCTTGGGGTTGGGGAGTAGCCTGCAGAGCGACGGCACTGGCCTCCGTCGATGTCTGGGTGTAGGCTGAGATGGCCGCAAATGCTGCCAGCACCACCAGCAGCAGGGCCACGAACATGACTTTACGAACCATAGCACTTCCTCCTTGCGGAAGCGAGGTAGTCCTGGCCACGCGCCACCGCCCAGGGTCGGCGCACGGCGTCACACCATTGGGACTCGTTCACAGACTGTTGCAGTCACTGTTGTCGTGTAGCCAGCTCACCTCCTCTCAAATCACTCCGCCGAGCAGCAACGCCAGGACCATCATGATCCACCCTATCCGCCTGTGCAGGGCTGGACAGGGCTGGACGGCCTCGCCCTGCAGGAGACGTGCTGCCCGACGGGACGTGTCGGTTGGTCGATGCACAAGGCCAGGGCCGGGCTGCACAGTGCCAGTGCTCTGCAGAAAGCGCTGGACCTTGACCAGGCACGAGGCCAGCGCCAGGCGGTCCCGGTTGCTGATAGCCGCCGCGTCATCGGCAGCCTCCTCAGTGGCCTGCAAGAAGCGTGCGTAGGCCAGGTGAGCCACCGGATTGAAGAACGCCAGGTCGCGACAGAGCTGGGCCACCAACAGCTGCAGCCAATCGCGACGCTGCAAATGGGCCATCTCGTGGGCCAGCAGGGCCTGTAGTTCCTCGGTCACCAGGTGGTTGGCCAGTTGCCAGGACAGGCAGATGGTGGGACGCGGCCAGCGCAGAACGTACACGCCATCCCGCTGTCCCTGGCTAACCCGCAGGGCCGGCAGGGTGCGGGAACCCAGGCGGTCGCTCACCCCGGATAGTAGCGCGGCACAGCGTGCGTTCTGCTCCCTGGCTGCCAACGTTGCCTGCCGATGGCTGCCAGCCCGCAGCCCGCACAGCAGCCAGCGCAACACGTCAAGGCTGAACAGGATCGCCAGCACAAGCGCCACGGCCAGCGCCACCAGTAGCTGGTGGGAGTTCAGCCAGGCCAGCGGCGCGGCCAGGAACGTTTCCAAGATCTTTGGCTCCGGGCGCGTTCCCGCGCGGGGCAAGATAACGTGGAATACCAGGGGTACCGCCAGTGGGCATACCAGCACCATCAGCCAGAGACCGGCGCGCACGCCGGGATGCTGGATGCCCAGGGCGCGTATCGCCACCAGAACCACGAGGCAGAAGAGCAGCGACTGGATCGTCGTCTCCAGCAGGAACAGCGCCACATCAGCGGCAAGCTCAGGCGATGCTGTCATGATGCCGGATCCTTGTCATCCCATCGAGCGCGTGCCTCCGCGATCAGGCGCTCCAGCTCGTCGAGCTCCTCCGGGTCGCTCTCGCTGAGGCGCTGCACGAAATAGGAAAGGGTGGGCTCGGTGAACCTGTCCAGCAACGCATCCAGCACCGTCTTCACCTGCTCCTGGACGAACTCGCCTTGGGATATCGTCGGGCTATAGACATAGCTGCGCCCCACCAGGTCAGCCTGCAGCAAGCCCTTCTCCGCCAGGTTGCCCATCACAGTCATTACCGTGGTATAGGCAGGCTCCTGTGCATCATCTGCCGCCAGCGCCAGTAGCACGTCGCGCACTGTGGAAGGCCCACGCTGCCAGATGACATCCATGACGCGTGCCTCCAGCGGGCCTAGCGTGCGCCCGAACTTTAGCCTGGCGAGGAGCGACGTTGCCGATGAGCGCTTCAAGGCAGTTGCCTCTACTAAGCGGTTTCGTAGATAGCTTCATTATACCCCACCGCCCAAACCTGTCAATAGGCTTCGCGCTGGCCGGCCTCGCCCAAGATCAGTGGCTGCAGGAGCCGTAATCAAGCCAACCTAAGTCTGGCGCCAAGAAGCCCAGGGCGGTCATGACCGCCCTGGGCTTCTTGGCGTTTGCGGCACCCCAGGCACTGCTACTGTGCGGTTGCGCTCGCCGAATTGCTCACCGCGCTCTCTGTGTCGACCCCTGGGTCGAACACGCCGTTCCCGTTGCAGTCATTCCAGGCGGTGACGACGTAGGTATAGGTCACCCGGCTGGTGAGCCCGCTGTCCTTGTAAGTAAGGACTCCCGGCGCGACCCCCGCCCGTAATTGCAGCTTTCCGGATTGGAAGTAGTAGATCCGGTAGCCACCACCTGGGAGCAAAGAGCCGTTGTTCGAAGTGTCACCTTCCCAGGTCAAGGTAATGCTCTTCTTGCCGGCCTTGGCAAGCAGGTTCCGGGGCACGCCCGGCGTTACGCACGGCGGCAGGGGCGCACTGCCCCAGGTCGTCGACGCCATCACGTAGGGCTCGGCCATGCCGGTGTTGAGCCAGGCATTGAGCAGGTTCACGCCCTCGTTCGCCAGGAAGGCATTCTGCCCCGTGTTGGCCAGGTAGAGGAACTGGACGTACTCCCAGCTGGTCGGCTGGTAGAGCAGCTTGATCTCAGCATACGCGGCGCCGGTCGGCGGGTTAAGCGCCACCTCGTCCCAGTAGTTGTAGGTTCCGCCTGCCGACGGGCTGCCGTACTGCGAAGCCGGCACAGGCAATGCGTTACGCTTGCGCGCTTCATCATAGGCGAAGCCGTAGGGCGGGATGCGGTTGTCCTTGGCCACCGTGTTATTGAGCACAAAGTGGAAGGTCTCGTGATATGTACCAGGCGCCTGGGCGGCAAGCTGTCCCAGGGTGTAGCTCACGGCACCGGTGACCCGGTCAAAGCTCAGCGACAAGTCAGATGAGTAACCCAGTGCCAGCAGCTGGCTCGCCCATTCCTGAGTCATGCCGTAGTGCGCCTCGTAGATCTTGGCGTTCGGGTCCGCGAGGTTGACAATGGATTTAACGGGCGTCCCGTTGACCGAGGCCACTACGTCGTACTTGCCATCCTCGCGCAGCAGTTTCTTGGCGCTGTCGTACCACTTGACATTGAGCCACATGCGCCGGCCTTCGGGATAGCCGGAGATCAGCTTGTGGCCGGTCAGGTTGGTGACCTTCAGCGTGTTGCCGGTGACGGCCAGCGACGCAGCCAGGTTCAGTTGCTGCTGGGCGCGACTCTTGCCGGCGTTGATGGCGTCGATCTGCACCGTGGTCAGCCCGCCGCCGAGGCGCAACGTGCTCTGGTTGTTCTGATACAAGATCGCGTCCGGCATCCAGTAGTTGCCGCCGGTCATATCGTGCAGCGGCAGGTCCGTACGCGTCGGCGTGCCCGCCTTGTTGGCGCCCACCCCCGTCGTCGCGCGCACGTGGCAGGTCTGGCAGCTGAAAACGCGGGGGCTGCCGTCGGCGTAATTGCCCTTGGCGCTATCGTACGCAGCCTTGATTGCGCCCGCCTTCAG
>JAULUH010000025.1:0-2866 GCA_032111745.1 Anaerolineae bacterium
TGCAGTGGGTCGACAAGCCCTTCGATCCCGAGGGTTTCTGGCGCATTAACGGAGTGCGCGATCTGTCGCCCGCCGGCCAGTCGATCCTCCGCCAGCTCTATCTATTCCGAGAGGCGGAGGCCAGCCGCTGGGATCTCCCGCCCTTCAAGCTCCTGGGCGAGAGCACCATGGTTGCCATCAGCCGCAGAGAGCCCCAGACCCTGCAAGATCTGCGCCAGGTCAAGGGCATCGGCGACAGCCAGCTGCGCCGCCTGGGACGTGGCCTGCTGGCCGCCGTGGCCGAAGGCCAGGCCCTGCCGCTACCCCGCCCCCCGCGGCGGCCCCGTGACGGCAACGGCCGGCCCGACCCGGCCACCGAGGCCCGCTACGCAGCCCTGCGCAACTGGCGCACCGAGCGAGCCCGCGCCCGCGGCGTCGACCCGGATGTGGTGCTGACCAACGACGTCCTGATGACCCTGGCCCGCCAGGCCCCCGACTCCCGTGAGGCCCTGGCCGCCATCGAGATGCTGGCACCATCCAAGCTGCAGGAATACGGCGAGTCCATCCTGCAGGTCCTGCAGCAGGCCTGAACCCTACCGTCATCGGAGGAGATTACCTTGAAGCTAACCGTCTGGGGTGCCGCGCGCACCGTCACCGGCATGATGATCCTGGTCGAGGCCAACGACGCCCGCGTCCTGCTGGACTGCGGCCTGTTCCAGGGCCGCCGCTCCCTTACCTACGAGCGCAATCTCAACTTCCCCTTCGAGCCCGCAGCCATTGACGCCGTCGTCCTCTCCCACGCCCATATCGACCACTCAGGCAACCTGCCCAACCTGGTCAAACAGGGCTTTGAAGGCCTGATCTGGAGCACCCCGGCCACCCGCGACTTATGCGCCTCCATGCTTCTGGACAGCGGCCACATCCAGGAGTCCGACGTCAAGTACCTGAACAAACAACTGGTCAAGAAGGGGGAGCCGCCAATAGAGCCCCTGTACACCCGGGCGGATGCTACCCGTGCCATGACCCAGTTCGTCTCCATCGGCTACGACCGGGCCTTTCCAGTCGCGCCGGGCATCACCGCCCGCTTTCTGGACGCCGGCCACATCCTGGGCTCGGCCATAGTCGTGTTGGAGGTGGAGGAAAGCGGACAGAGACGCCGCCTGGTGTTCTCCGGCGACCTGGGACGCCCCGAAATGGCCATCCTCCGCGACCCATCCACCGTCTCAGAGGCCGACTTCCTGATCATGGAAAGCACCTACGGCAGCCGCCGCCACGAGGCCCGGGACGACGCCCGCGCGACCCTGCGCAAGGTGATCCTGGAGACCTACCACCGCCGCGGCAAGGTGCTGATTCCGGCCTTTGCCGTCGGCCGCACCCAGGAGCTGGTCTACGACCTGCACCAGCTGGCGGATGCCCAGAAGATCCCTGCCGTCAGGATCTTCGTAGACAGCCCGCTGGCCGTCGACGTCACCCAGACCTTCCGCCTGCATCCCGAATGCTATGACCAGGAAACCCACGAGTTCATGCTGTCGGACCGCCACCACCGCGATCCCTTCGGCTTCCACATGCTCACCTACGTGCGGGACGTGGAGGACTCCAAGGCGCTGAACTTCCTGCAGGAACCGGCGGTGATCATTTCCGCCTCCGGCATGTGTGAAGCCGGCCGCATCCTGCACCACCTCAAGCACAACATCGAGGAACGCGACAACACGATCCTGTTCGTGGGCTTCCAGGCCGAGCACACCCTGGGCCGCCGCATCCGGGACGGCGAGCCGCGCGTGCGCATCTTCGGCGAGGAGTACGACGTGCGAGCCAGGGTGGAGAGCATCGACGGCTACAGCGCCCACGCCGACAGCGCCGAGCTGCGCGCCTGGACCGGCCACTTCGACCGGCAGCGGCTGCAGCGCATCTTCCTGGTCCACGGCGAGGCCGAAGCCGGGCTCACACTGGCCGACGCGCTGCGCCAGGACGACTTCCCGAACGTCGAGATCCCCGAACGGGGCCAGACCTTCACCCTCTAACGCTGGCCGGAAGGGCGAGAACCATGGCGGTTGGGCCGAAACAGCTGGGCAAGCGCGAGACCAACAAACGCGCGCGCAAAGAGGCCATTTACCAGGTTGCTGTGGAGCTGTTCCGGCGCCAGGGCTTCGAGGCCACCCGGGTCGAGGAGATCACCGAGGCCGCCGGCGTGGCCAAGGGCACCTTCTTCAACTATTTCCCCACCAAAGAGGACGTGCTGCTCTACATCGGGGAGCGCCATATCACCCGCCTGGGCGCCGCCCTGGCCGACGGCTCGAGCCGCCGCATCTCCCAGGCCACAAGCGCCACCGCAGCCCTGAAGCTCTTCATGCACACCCTGGCCGACAACCTGGCTGAGGACCGGGACCTGGTGAAGCTGGCCGTGGGCAAGGCCATGCGCATGAGCCACCTCGCACCCACCGGCACCAGCCGCTTTGGCTTTCGCGGCCTGGTAGCCATCCTCATCGCCCGCGGCCAGCGCACCGGCGAGCTGCATCCCGACCTGGACCCCGAGCTGGTGGCCGAGATCCTGGAAGGGCTCTACTACCAGCAGCTGGCCCTCTGGTGCCAGCAGGACTTCGGCTTCGACCTGGGGGAACGCCTCGAGCAGGTGGTCGACCTGCTGGTCCACGGCATCGGCGCCCGCCAACCCTAGCCGATCTTCCGCGCTTCATTGCGAACGCAGGGGCATGAACGGCGTGGCGGCGGCCGCCACGCCGTTCATGCCCTATGTGCATGGTTGCCCCAGAGTCAACAGCCCCGGCGTTCTGCCGGGGCTGTTGTATGCCAAAGAAGGGGTAGATCCCGCCGCTACGGCGCCGGGATCGCCAGCTCCTGCCCCCGGTAGATCAGGTTGGCGTTGGCCAGG
>JAULUH010000026.1:0-7383 GCA_032111745.1 Anaerolineae bacterium
CGTTTCGCACCACCGTTCATGCCCCTACGATGCGCACCGGGCGTTGGCCCGGTTGGTCAGGAGCCGTGGGTATGCTGGTCGCCGTGGGGCGGGGAGACCATGTGCAGGGCCTCCAGCCGGGCCAGGCGATACTCCAGCATGGCGATGCGCTCCTCGAGCTCGGTGGTGCCGCCGTTGCCGCCGTTGCCACCATTGCCGCCGTTGCCGCCACCCTCGTAGTCCTCGCGGCTCATCTGCTGCCAGACGGCGAACCAGCTGACGTGCTGGTTGTAGGGCAACCCGCCGCCAGTCATCACGTCCGCGGGGCCGACGGTCGACCAGCACCAGGGGCCGGACTTGCCCTGGTCCGGGTAGAAGGGAGGGGCGTAGATCGGGATGTCGGCCCATCCCGAGTTGGGGTCGGTATCACGCCGGATGTAGCCGGTGTAGTCGGGGTTTCCCAGCTGTTCCAGCCCGTCGCTCCAGAAGAACATGCCCTTCTGCTTCATGAGCTGGCCATTCACGTCGAGGACCGCGGCAAAGAGGTTGTGGTCGCCGCCGGCGTTGGCGAAGTTGTTGGACAGGTAGTCGTCGCGCGCCCACTGGGGAATGCTGCCGGGCTGGTTGGACGGCTCCCATGAGCCGTTGATCGTGGTAAAGACGTCCTTCAGCACGTAGACGACGTCGCCGCCCTCCAGACTTCCCGCATCAGGCCGGTCCGGTAGCTCGACGATGCTGGCGTTCCACTCGGTAACCCAGGGGCTGATGCGGCGCTCGATAGGGGGTGTGGTTGTCATGGATGTATGGTCTCCAGGGCTGCTAGTCTGGCCTCCGCCCACGCCATGCGTTGCTCCAGGTCTGAGTCTGGTGGCGGCTCCGGGGGCTCCGGCGGCAGGACTACGGTGGATGGGTCGTAGGTGATGAAGTCGACCTGGTCCCACTGGCCGACGGGCACGTAATACGCGCGCACCTCGCCATCGCTGAGGCGTTCGGCGCGTTGCCCGATGTAGGAGATATCGCCGGACGTGAAGGAGAACTCCGGCGAGTTGGGCACGAAGCCGTCGGCAAAGATGCGCTTCTGCAGCGCGGCGTCGGGGTTGAATTCGATCAGCTGGTTGAGTTGCGCCTGCACGGTCAAGACATCGTAGAGTTCCTGGTCGGGTTCTGGCACGGGCTTCTCCTCCTGGGCTTTGGCCAGCGCTTCCAGCACCGGCCCGGCGATGTTGTAGTTCTCCCAGGTGGCGTTGTCGCCGAGCTGGAAGATGGTATAGCCCTTGATCTGGCCGCTGAAGCGCTCCAGGTATTCCTGGACGTTGAGCAGATCTTTGGCGTAAGCTTCCGGTGTCTGGGCTGTCTTATAGCCCGGGGGCTTGGCGGCGCCGGCGAGCGGTGCGGACTCGTCGGGCAATGTCAGGGGGGGCACGGGACCGGGCCTGATGTCGCGGAAGAGAATGCGGTAGCCCGGCACCATGATCAGGCCATCGTAGCCGAACTCGGTGACGAAGACCTTGAGCGTCTTGTAGGGCAGGAACAGGCGGACCTGGTGCTCGAAGCGGTGCAAGAGCCAGTCGCTGCCGCCGCGGTTGGCCGGCCCCCAGATGCTGGGGCAGCAGCCATACTGGTGGATGACCAGGGCATGGCCCCTGGCCTGGGCGACTTCCAGGGCGGGATAGGTGGCCCGCCAGAACGCCGCGCGGTCGTTCTCCGGCAAGTCGGGCTGGCCCACGCTGAAGGCCAGGATGCCGCACTTGTATCCCGCCTGATCGGCCAGGCGCATGCGCTCCCGCTCGAACGTTACCAGCTTCTGGAACTCTTCCCAGTTGGTCTGCAGGACCTCGTTGGCGATCTGCCAGTAGTCGCAGAGGCTGCGGGCCTCGTGGTTCATCACCAGCTGGTGGGCCCAGGCGGCGGCGGCCGTGGGGTTGGAGCGGATGCGGTCCGCTACCTCGCTGTCAGGCACGTAGATGCGCCCGATGACGGTGGTGCTGGGAGAGGCCGCGCGGAAGGCCTGCACGTCTCCCTTGTTGGGATCGAGAAACAGCGCCATGCGGGGCTCGAGGCGCCGCAGCTGGCTGAGATAGGGTTGGGCGGGCCCGATCACGTGGGCGCCGATGAGGGCCCCCAGCCGTTTACCGATCTGTTCGATGTAGGGCAGGGGGTCAGAGTAGCCGTTGAAGCCATCCTGCAAGCCATAGGGTGCGACGCGCAGGCCAACATGCACATGGGGCCCGGTGCTGTTGCCGGAGTTGCCGGATAGCCCGACCACCGTGCCCGGGCCAACCTGCTGGCCAACCGATACCCGGAACTGGCTCAGATGGGCGACCAGCCAGTTGCCGAAGCTGGTCTCTACCTTGACAAACAGGCCGTAGCCCTTGGGATCGTCGCGCGCTTCGACCACCCGCCCACTGGTCATGGCATAGATAGGCTGGCCGACCGGCAGCGCGAAGTCGACGCCGTTGTGGCCGAGCAGGTTGAACTGGGTGTACCAGTCGGGGTTCTCCCCAAAGGTCTGGCTGACCGGCCAGCGCGGGTCGCAGGGATGGTGCTGCAAGAGTTGGCTCATGGACGCTCTTCTCCGAGGTGTCGACGTTGTGCAGGCGACACGAGCAACTGCAGGTGGCTGAATTCCGTCTACATTATGCACGGACCGCGAAAGTTGGCAAGCTGCGCCGGCTAAGGGCTGTGACCAGGGAGGCCGGAACACGGACTCGGACCAGAACACGGACGAGCACGGACGGACACGGACGCCGGAGGCGAACCGCAGAGACGCAGAGAACGCAAAGGGGAGATAGGGCCGGAGGAGCCGGAGCGGAACACGGATACACGGATACACGGACGGGCACGGACGCCGGAAGGCGATGGGAGGGACCAGTGAGGTGGCGTGCTGGGCCGGCTGAAGCCTGGACTCCGCCCCCGGAGCGGCTGAAGCCGCTACTACGAACCCGGAGCGGTCGGGGGCATGACGCCGGTGCTGGGGCGGATCAGGTGCTTGGTCAGGCGGTGGCGGCCGGGGCGAAGCTGGAAACCAGCTATTGAGCCAAGGGTCACCTCGATGGCACCCGGGCCGATGCCACGTTGATCGGCCTCCGGCTCGAGGACATAGCCGGGAAAGCTGAAGCCTCGATGCGCAGCAAAGTGCAGGCTGACGTCATCTTGCGCACGGACCTCGCTGTCGATCACCCTGGCGCCATGGGCCAGGGCGAAGGCGAGGCTGTGATCGTAGAGCCGAGCGCCGATACCCTGGCCCTGGGCGGGCGGATCCACGGCTACCCACAGGTAGAAGCGGCCCGGGACCATCCACAGGCCATGATGCACGGTCGTGTAACCGACGACCTGGCCGTCGTCGGAGTCGGCGACGTGGCTGGCGCGTAGCTGGCCGTGGCGCAGGTGCTGGTCCATCCTCTGCAACTGGGCCACGGTGACCGGCGCGGGGTCGCACACGCCGACGATCTGGACGATGCGGGATAGGTCAGCGGCGGGGTTGGCTGGACGAACGCTGATCGCCATGGTGACCTCCCTGGCGTGTTCTGTCAGGCCGTGATGCGGGCCTGCCGGGCCTGGCGAACGATCTCGTGGATCTGCTTCAGATGGTTGTCGTCGTGCCACAGTCCGAAAACGAAACGGACCACAGCGTTGTGGTGGGTGTTACCCCGGAACGAAGGGAAGAGGTTGTCCAGGTGCGGCGGCTCGGGCCAGAGGTCCAGGCTGGCCAGGCGCATGCGCCGGCTTTCTTCCAGCCTTTGCCGGCAGCGCTCCACGGTGGCAATGGTCTGCCAGGGCAGTTCATAACGTGAGCGCCCTTCCCGGTAGGGCACCCCGCGGGCCAGCTCGGCCGCCAGGAAAGCCGCTTCCTCGGCCGATGCCGTGGCATGCACGATCACGTGGCCCAGGGTCCAGGCCATGGCGTATTCCTCGGCGGTCTGCGCGTGAGGATCGTCGGCCTGGGGATCCACGGGCACGAAGCTCACGTCGTCGTCGACGCAGGCGCTGATGTGGTCGAGCATCGTGTCGATCATGGCATTGGTCAGGCGTCTTAAGTCCTCAGGGGTGAGATCGGCACAGAGCTCGTCGAGGCTCATCTGCTTGGCCCGTACGAGATCAAAGTCCAGCATAGTTGGCAGCGCCATTCCAGGGCGACCAGCGCCCCGTGTCAAAGAAGCCGGCAGGCCCATGAAAGCCATGGGCCTGCCGGCTGTGAGCGGCCCTACTTCAGCCTGGCTTCCAGGGTGATCTCGGACACGGCCGCCAGGGCCTTGGACACGGGACAGTTGGCCTTGGCCTGCTGGGCGAAGTCCTGGAATGCGGCCTTCTCCAGCCCAGGTACCTCGGCGTCGGTGACCAGCTCGATCTTGGTGATGGTCGGCCCGGCCCCGAGGTGCACCGTGGCGTTGGTGTGAATGCGAGTGGGCTTGTAGCCGTTGTTGCTCAGCACCCCCGACAGGAACATAGTGAAGCAACCAGCGTGAGCTGCGCCGATGAGCTCCTCTGGGTTCGTCCCCTTGGGATCGCCCTCGAAACGGGATGCAAAGGTGTAAGGGCCCTCAAAGTAGCCGCTGGCTACCTTCATGGTGCCAGTACCTTCTTTTAGGGTGCCCAGCCAGACGGCCTCGGAGTGGGAGATTGCCATGGTGTTTGTGCTCCTGAAAGTATGTGGTTTTGGATCTCTTGCCAAGCGCGCAGGAATGCGCTCAGACACACGGAGTGTACGCGTTTTGCTGCCCGGCGTCAGTAAAGTTTCGCACACTGATTGCCGAAAGGGCATGAACGGGGTGGGTTCATTGACCCCTGGCCTGGCGGAGCAGCTCCTGCTTCAGGTCCCACAGCTGGCCCGTCAGGCTGACGTGGTAGATATGCGGGCTCACCAGGCGGCGCACACCGGGGTCCAGCCGCGCCACGTCGGATTTCCGGCGCTCGCGCATCTCCTCGATGGATGGGAGTGTGGCCACCAGCTTACCCCTGTGGACGATGTCCTCTAGCAACGGCTCGACGGTGGAGAGCTCATCCCGTCGTAACGTGCGGTACTTGGTGTGATCCGAGGGGTGGCGCAAGACAATCTCGTCCATGGTGCGGGGGTCCTCATGGTCGAGGCTCAGGAGGTCAGCGGTGGCAAAGCCGCGCTGGTCGTACAGGCGCCACACGCGCTTGTTGCCGGGGTTCAGGGTCTTGGCTGCGGTCTCGGAGATCTTGATGGCCGGACTCCAGCCGTCCTCCCTGGCGATGGCGACCAGCTTATACACCCCGTCCAGGGCGCCCTGGCCGCGGGAGGTGATGAGGCGGGTGCCCACGCCGTAGGTCAGCCGCCGGATCAGCTGGTCCGCGTTGACGCCATAGCGCGGCGCCTCCTCGGCGATCTGGGTGGTGATCTGCCAGATGGTCAGCTCGTCCAGCTCATTGCTGAGCACGATGGTGGTGTCGGGGAATCCCGCCTGGTCCAGCATCTTCGCAGACTGGATGGCGAGATAGGCCAGGTCGCCTGAGTCGAGCCGGATGCCCAGTGGCTTATGGCCCTGGCGCCGGAGCTCTTCGAAGACCGTAATGGCATTGGGCACGCCGCTTTGGAGGGTATCCACCGTATCTACCAGCAGGAGACAGTTGCCGGGGTTGACCTCGGCGTAGGCTCGAAACGCGCCAAGCTCGCCTGCGCCCAGGGCCATGAACACCTGGACCATGCTATGGGCGTGGGTGCCCTTTGGGGGATAGCCCAACACATGGGAGATGCCGATGTTAGAGGAGTAGTCAGCGCCGCCGATAAGGGCGGCGCGAGCCCCGGCGTTGGCTCCCCGTTCGGGCCCACGGCGCAGGCCGAACTCCAGCACCGTGCTGTCGCGCGCGACCTCGCGGATGCGCGCGGCCTTGGTTGCGATCAGGATCTGATAGTTGAGCAGGTTGAGCAAGGGCGTCTCCAGGATCTGTGCTATGGCAAGGGGACCCTGGATGACGGTGAGCGGCACATCAGGGTGTACGACGCGTCCCTCGGGGATGGCCCACAGGCTGATCTGTTCAAAGCTGCCGGCCTGGCGCAGCCATCTCAGGAAGCCTTCGTCGAAGGTGCGTTTCCCGGCCGGGCCGCGCTGGGTACGCAGATACTCGATGTCTTCGTCGCGCGCGCGGGCATGGGTCATCCAGTCCCGGAGCCATGCCAGACCGGCGTTGACGCAGTAGCCGGCCTCGTGCGAGCCGTAGTTGGGGTAGCGGCGGAAGAAGTGGTCGAACTGGGCCGGCCGCTCATGCAGGCCCATGCGGAAGTAGAGCTGGGCCATGGTGAGCTGGTATTGGTCTGTGAACAGGAAGCCTTCGGCAGTGGTTTGCTCGGCTGGTTTCATGGGGTGGTGCTCCTCTGCCGTTATTGTAGCGCAGATTGGCGGCGAGGCAACCGCCGGATCGGAACACGGACGGACACGGACCCGGAGGTGAACCGCAGAGGCGCTGAGAGCGCAGAGGGGAAGCAGGACCGGAGGAGCCAGAACACGGACGGGCACGGATGCCGGAAGGGAACCGGAGGGACTGGTGAGAAGCCCTGTGTGTCGTGGGACGTTTCACGAATCGTTAAACATAGTGTATGCTAATCGCAGCTGTTAGCCTCAAGCGTGCCTTGACCTCCGTCCGGGCCTCCCAGTAGTTGGCCAACAAGCCAGGAGAACAACCATGCCGCCTGCCGCCCGCCTCTTGCCCCGGATTGGGGCGATCCTCGCCGGTTTGGGACTTGCCATCGCGCTTATGGCGATGCTGGGGCTGTCCCTGGTGTTCGCCTCGGGCACGCCTCGCCATGACAACGGGGCCGGCAACGCGATGCAGGCCGACCCCTGCGACGCGTCGCCCTATGGGATACGAGTCGTCAGCGGGACGGCAGAGGCGGCGGTTGGGGTGGCGAACGCGGTGGTCTATCGCCTGCCAGAGGGGGAGCCCAGCGGGGCCCAGCCGTTGGGTCCGATCACCCGCTCCCTGGCCAGCGACGACCAGGGCTGCCTGCAGGGCCGGGTAGAGATCTCGGCGGGCGATAAGCTGGTGGCGTTGCTGCCGATCACGCACACCAGCGCTTACACTCTGTACTACACCAGCGCGCGGCCTGGCCGCAACGAGCTGGTGATGCAGCCGGTAAGCGAGCCAGGGGTCGTGGACCTGGTGGTCTCGCCGGAGAACCCGTTGTACCTATTCAACCTGGACGTGGCGTTGGAGTGGGACGCCCGCACCGACGGCATCTTCCTGAACGACCTGGCGGAGTCGATCAAGCGCTCGTCAGAGCTGCTGTACGACGTGAGCAACGGCCAGATGGCCCTGGGCAAGGTGCGCGTGTTCCAGAACAGGGAGAACTGGCTAGGGGCGGATGCCGTGGTCTATGCCAGCAACAGCATTCGCCCGCGGGCGACCATGGGCGGGGTGGTCAGCCAGCCCACCAGCGATGTC
>JAULUH010000027.1:0-6451 GCA_032111745.1 Anaerolineae bacterium
CTTGTTGCCGTCCCGCGTGCTGTGCGCGCCCTCGCCCATCCACGGCGGCACGCCGAACGGTAAATCCCCGGGCGGAATCGGAGCCACATCCCCGGGCTGGAAGGACTGCCCGTAGGGTAGGGGGTCCGGCTGCAGGCCGTCGTCGGGAGTCACCACCGCCCGCAGGCCCAGCAGTGCCGCGTTCCAGTTGGCCAAGAGGGCAGCCTCGTCCGGCGCCGCCGGGTGGGTGATCTCGAACACCGGCAAGGCCTGGCTCCCCGGCCAGCGGGCCACCGCGTGCCGGGCCCCGTTGCCGATGGCGATCACAGCCTCCAATGGGTTCTCACCGGCCAGCCGTTCCAAGAGCGCGTTGCGGTAGTCCTGGATGGGCGCCTCTTCAGAGATGGCGCGCAGCTCGGCGTCGAACTGGCCAAACACGCTGTACAGAAACGTGTTGATCATCACGTAGGAGCGGGCCAACCCCAGCTTGCGCAGGAAGCCCTGCACCCGCTGTCCAGAGCGGCCGACCAGGATGCGATGGGCCAACAGCTCGTTGGTGGAGGGGTCCTGCCCCACCACCAGCACCCGCGCCGTGCCATCCAGCCGGCCGCGATAGTAGACCGGCCCGAAGTCCAGGCGAAAGCGGCCAGCCGGGTGCTGTTCATAGTGGGCCAGGGGTGCCGCGGCCAGGAAGCCGGCCCAGGCTCGCGGTGGCCCGGGGTCATAGGCCAGGCCCTCCGCGCCGTCCAGGATCGCCAGGCCGCGCTGGAAGAAGCGGTTCTGCGCCAGGTCGCCGATGCTCTCGATGCCGAAAGCCTCGCGCAACCGCGCGGCATCCGCCGCCGACACGCCGCTCAGGGCGTCCGGCGCGGTGGCCAACAACTCGGCCGCCGGCCGGCCCCGCCTGGCCTTGATTACCATCTTGTCGTAGGAGTGGGTCATCGCTATCCTCTCGCAAAGATCATGGCACCGGCATCTGCTGCCGGTAGCGGGCAACCAGCCGGCTGCCATCGTAGCCCTGTAGCTCGACTACCGTGGGGTCCACCATACAGTCCGCCAGCCCCGCCAGGTCGATCAGCGTCCGGTCGCCGGCCACGTTCAGCGACCGGCACGGCCGTCCATTCAGTAGCACGTCCAGCCGGTTGACGTTGTGGGTGGCCACCACGGCCTGCGATCGCCCGCCCGGTCCCGCCTGCCACTCGACCTCGAAGCGATAGTCTGGCTGCCCGGCCAGCAGCTCCGCGGCGCGGTTGATCAGGTCGTCGTTGTTGCCCATCACATCCTGCCGGGTCAAACGCCAGACCTCATCTGGCCTGATCCCCTCGTCCTCCACCACGTCCCCGGCCCGGCCGCCCACCCGCAGCATGCGGCGCACCGCCACGGTCAGGTCGGCACCGCCGGGCAGCGGCAGGTAGGGACCCCCACCCTCGCCGCCATCCCGCAACAGCCGCTGCAGGAGCGCATGGGGCCACACGTTGGCGCCGCCCGCGCCGGTGCTGTCGCTGGTGCCCAGGATAGGCCCGATCTCGTGGTCCTGGAAGCCGGCGGCGAAGATGTCGGTGGCGCTATAACACAGCGCATCGACGATCAGCACCACCGGGCTAAAATAGCGCTGTCCCAGCCGGTTGCAGCTGGCCGGGTCGGTGACCGGAAAGCCATGGGAATAGGTGGCGCCGGTGCGCACGGCGTCCTCGATGGAGTGAATCCAGGGTGACAGGTCGAGGCCGGGAAAGGCCGGGCTTGGCCCGCCCTGGCGCCGGCAGATCTGCAGATTGAGCGGTGTGTTGATGAACTGGGCTCGCTGGGGCTCCACCGCGCGCGGGGTCAACACCTGCAACAGGCGCTCCGCGGCGTGGATGTGGCCGCCGCCGTTGCCCCGCACGTCGAGGATCAGGCCGTCCTGGGGGAGCTGCCCCACCAGGCGCACGAACTCGTCCACGAAGGCATCCGGATCGATCACGTTGAAGGTGAAGATGCGCAGGTAGCCAAACTGGCCGTGGGCGGTGTCCACCGGCCGGGCCCGGAACACGGTCGCCATGGTCGTGCCCAGGGCATCTTCGGTGCCCTGGATCAGCCGCGCCGCGCCCGTCCGGGTGACGAAGCGCTGCTGCAGCACCAGGTTGCCGGCGTACAGTAGCTTCTTGACCTCCTGGATGTCGTCCGTGCGCGCGTCGATGCCCAGGGCCGTGGCTGCCGCCAGGCCGGCCTGGTCGCTGGCCACGAAATCGCGCGGCCCGGGCTCGAATACCAGCCAGGGCTGGGTATAGTCGTGGACCTGACCATCCTCGCCCCGGTAGCGCAGGGTGACCCACTCCTCATCCGGCGGCAGCGCGCTGACCAGCGGCCTGATGGTCAGCGAGTTGAGGCCGCGGGCCAGCCGCGCCGCCGCGTTGCCCCCGGCCTGGCGCTCGGCGTTCTGCCGCACCGCATTGGCGATGGGCATGCCGTTCCAATACAACACCTCCACGCCGGGGACGAAGCTGGCGGGCCCTGGCAGTCCCACCACTTTGGACACTACGTAGGTACGTTGGCCGCGTTCCCAGCACTCCTCGATCAGGAAGGGCAGCCAGGCCACGGTCTCCCGGTACGGCCTGGGCAAGCGGTAGGTCGTGTGCAGGTCGCGCACCGTATTGAAGATGCGGGTCAGCTCGTTGTGGAACTCCGCCTCGGCCAGCATGCTCTCCGGCCCCTGTTCCTCCAGGCGCAGGCGCAGCAGCCGCAAGCGCTGCACCGGGTCCACGGCATACATGGCGCGCTTCAGGGGCAGATGCACGTAGTTCTGCTCCAGCAGCACCAGGGCCTGGTCCACGATCGCCCGCCGCGCGCTGGGCTCAAGGCCGCCGGTCGAGCGCAGGAAGGCGGCCAGCTCGCCGGTGGTAGTCAACAGCTCGCCCGGCAGCGGCTTCCCCATCTCCCTCAGGAAGTGCGCGCCTTCGGGCAGCGGGTCCTCGCCGTATAGCGGCGGCAGACCGCGCTTGACAAAGGGCGGCAGGTTGCGCGCCGCGGCCAGCCTGGGCAGGAAACCGGGGTCGTCGGCCACGGTAATCCCGTCCAGCACCATCGGCTGCACGAAGCCGGCCAGGGGCAGCGCGGCCAGCAGCGGCGGCTCCTCGGCCTCGAAGTCCATCACCACCTGCCAGGTCTCACCCTGGGCATCCGCGCTGCCGCCGAACAGCCCGCTGGCCGTCATGTCGTCCACGACCTGGGCCAGCGCCGGCAGGTTGGCCATGGCCTCGCGCAGCGTGCGGGTGGCCTCGCCCAGGGTGACGCCCTGCACCAGCTCGTGGGTCGACTCCTCGGCCAGGTTCAGCACCCGCCGGCTGCCCCCGATCCGAATCGCCTCCGTGCCCGGGCCAAAGCGCTCCATCAGCCGCGGCTGGCCCAGCCGGGGTATGCCGTCGATGGCCACCAGCGTCACGCTGGTCTCCCGGGCCTCGATCACCCGCAGATAGTCGTCTCCCCGCTGGCCGTCGATGGCGACCAGGTCGGCCCGCTTGCCCGGCTCGATGGTGCCCACCTCCCCCTCCCACTTGAGGATGCGGGCACTGTTGCTGGTGGCCATGGCCACCAGCTCCTCCGCCGTAAACGGGCTGCCCTGGGCCTGGTTGGCCAGCCAGGCCACCTTGAGCTCGCCCAGCAGGTTCTTGCTGCCGCTGGGTGCCCAGTCGCTGCCGATGCCCATCAGCACCCCGGCGGCCCTGGCGGCCGGCAGGTCAAGGGTCTGGCCGTAGAGCAGGTAGTTGCTCAAGGGCGACCACACGATGCTGCCCCCATGCTCGGCGATGATGCGCAGGTCCTCCTCGGTTAACGCCGTGCTGTGGATGCCGCAAAATGCATTGGTCAGGGCCCACTGGCCGTCCGCCAGCCGCAGCCTGTGAAACCAGCCCCGCGCGCTGTCGTCCGTGCCCTCGCTCAGGTGCTGGAGATAACAGGACTGGCGCCGGAGGGTGGCCAGGTAGGCCTCGGCCCGGCCGGCGTCGGGGTTGGCGATGCGTGTGCCCGCCTCCGGCAGCCGCGGGTCGCCCGTCTGCTCCACGTTGCGCACCACACCTCTGTAAAAGCCCGGGATGCCGCCGGCGTTGACCAGGGTGATGCCCTGTGAGGTGGTCACCCCGCCCAACAGGCAGCGGCATTCGGTGTAGCGCACCAGGGCCTCCACCACGCCCGGGCTGCGGCCCAGCACCTGCGCCGGCTTGGTGATCAGGCGGCGATAATCCGGGTGGTTCTTCCACTGGCCGTTGTTGGTGTAGCGCTGGGGCACGTCCCACAACGGCATGGCGTTGTAGCACAGGTGGTTGTGCAGCTCGATCAGGCCCGGGTAGATGGTGTCACCCGTCCGCACCCGGGGTGCGTTCGCAAAGCCGGCCGGGGCTGCTGCCGAAGCTTTCTGCACGGCGTGGATCCGGCCTTGCCTGATGTAGATGGCACCCCGCGGCAGTACTCCCTGGGGGCCCATGGTGACGATGCGCCCCTCCAGCACATAGCCCGGGGCGGCGGTGGGGTCGATGGATGGGCTGGACATGGCGCGCCTCCAGTGGGGAATGGATCAAGGAAAGCATTTCTGCGACTGCTACATTAGTATAGCACAAATGCACCTCCTTGATGATATAATGCGTGTGCCTCCTGTGGCCTCAGGAGTTCAGGCTACCCACTCTTTGCCGTCAACACACGTTCTATGCCCGTCACCATCAGCCCCATCCATACCCATGCCGGCTACCACACCGTCGAGCAGCTCCAGCGCCAGGTCTGGGGCCTGGACGATATGGAAGTCGTGCCACTGCACCTGCTGTTGACTGTTACCAAGAACGGCGGCCTGCTCCTCGGCGCCTGGGACGGCGATCAGCTGGTGGGCTTCGTGTTTGGCTTTCCCGGCCTGGCCTCCGATGGCACCCTCAAGCATTGCTCGCACATGGCCGGGGTACGGCCGGCCTACCGCGGCCAGCACATCGGCTACCGCCTGAAGCTGGCCCAGCGCGAGCAGGTCCTGGCCCAGGGCATCCGGCTGGTGACCTGGACCTATGATCCGCTGGAAAGCCGCAACGCCGCGCTCAACCTGCACAAGCTGGGCGCCACCAGCCAAACCTACCTGCCGGACCTCTACGGCCCCATGCGCGATGCCCTCAACGCCGGCCTGGCCAGCGATCGCCTGCAGGTAGATTGGCATCTCGACAGCCCGGCCGTGTTGGAGCGCCTGCAGGGTGCACCGCAGCTCACCCTGGACGAGCTATGCGCCGCGGGCACGGCGGTGTGGAACGAGCCGCGGCCGGGGCTTCTCCTGCGGCCCTCTGAGGCCGTCTCACCCCTGCCGGCGGACCGGCTGCTGCTCTGCATCCCGGCGGACTTTCAGGCGGTCAAGCACGCCGATCCTGGCCTGGCCCGGGCCTGGCGCCTGCACACGCGTGCCCTGTTCCAGGAGGCCTTTGGCGCCGGCTTCACGGCCGTGGACCTGCTGGCCGGCGGCGACCGTTGCTACTACCTGCTGCGCGCCGGGCCCGATCACCCGGCTTCGCGCCACTCCTGAGTCACGACCATGGATATCGACCGTATCGACCTCTATGACATCGAGCTGCCCCTGGTGCATCCTTTCGAGACCAGCTTCGGCCGCGAGACCACCCGGCCGTCGATCCTGGTGGCGGTGACCAGCGGCAGCCACACCGGCTGGGGCGAGTGCGTGGCCCAGGAAGGGCCCTGGTACTCCTATGAAACCGTCGAGACCGCCTGGCACGTGCTGCGCGATTTCCTGGTGCCCGCGGTGCGGGACTGCGAGCTGGACGGGCCGGAGGCTGTTGCCACGGCAGTGCGCCGGGTGCGCGGCCATGCCATGGCCAGGGCGGCCCTGGAGAACGCGGCCTGGGACCTCTTCGCTCGGGCCACAGGGGTGCCGCTGGCGCAACTGTTGGCCCGTTCGTCGACGCTGCTGCCGCCCGCCGCACCGCGCGACCGCGTGCCCGTGGGTGTCAGCGTCGGGATCGAGCCCTCCCTGACCGCGCTGCTGGATCGCGTGGCCGGCCACATCGCCGAGGGCTACGGCCGCATCAAGCTCAAGATCAAGCCGGGCTGGGATGTGGACGTGGTGGCTGCCGTGCGGGAACGGTGGCCTGCGATCCCCTTGCAGGTCGACGCCAATTCGGCCTACACCCTGGACGATGCGCCCACCCTGCGCCAGCTCGACCAGTTCGATCTGCTGCTCGTCGAGCAGCCCCTCCACCACGACGACATGGTGGACCATGCCGTTCTGCAGCGCCAGCTGCGGACCCCGATCTGCCTCGACGAGAGCATCCACTCGCCGGAACACGCCCGCTGGGCGCTGGACATCGCGGCCTGCCAGGTCATCAACATCAAGGTGGGCCGGGTCGGCGGCTTCGCCGCCGCCCTGGCCATCCACGACCTCTGCGCGCGGCGCGGCGTCTCCGTGTGGTGCGGCGGCATGCTGGAGACCAACGTCGGCCGGGCCGGCAACGTAGCCCTGGCC
>JAULUH010000028.1:0-12192 GCA_032111745.1 Anaerolineae bacterium
GAGCGGGAGCTGGCTAGTCACTGGGTGGGCTCATCTGAGCGTACACAAGCTGGGCGAGCACGTATGCGGCCTCAAACGTCCCGCTCATCCGAGGCGTGTTCTGCTATCCGTTGCGATAGACAATGCGACTTCTTCCACAACGAGCAGAAAGTCAACTTCTGATGTAGCGCCCATGCCGTGAAGTGATGGAACCTACCGACAAGCGACAGGACCTAGCTACTTCAGTGTGTCCAGGAATTGGACTGTGGCAGCGATGATTTGGTCTTGCTGTTCCGCCGCAGAAATCGTGGCAATGCCATCGTCTCGTTGAAAACTGTAGTCGGCATACTGGCGGTGGTTGCCCCCTTCGATGACAAAGCGTCTGGCCGAATCGGCGACCGCTTCATAGAACGCCTCTTGTTGCGGAGCACCTGGATCTCTTGACCCCATGATCGTCAGAATTGGTATGGGGAAATCTACAAAATCCTCGTAGTTCGCGGGATATGAGGCAAACATGATAAGCCCGTCAAGGCTATCCTTGTTGCCCTTGGCGTACTCAGCCGCCATCGCCCCACCCAGTGAGTGCCCGCCAATGACCCATGACTCAATTTCCGGAAAGTCTGCCCGGATCCCGTCAGCACGATTGATACCCGTGAACGCAAGATTGAGAGGCATTTTGGGGATCACAACCAGATAGCCTGCGTCCGCGATGCCTTGTGCGGTCACTGCATATGCTTCTGGATCAACCAATCCGCCCGGATAATAGATCAGACCTCTATCTGTGGGGGAATCCGGCCGGAATACAAGCTGCCCATCTTCCCGCTGAACACCACTATCCTGCAACATCGCAACTGCACGCTCTGTCGCATGCTGAGCACTTAGGGTTGCCCAACCAACCAGCCCTATCGTTGCAATCAGAAGGATTGCGAGAACGCCAATCAATAGCCAGCGTAAGATTCTCATAGCACGTACACCTCGTCCACTGTCCACAAGTTGACGGTTTTGGTTGGAGGTCAAGAGGCATTTGTCGGCTGGTGTTCCAGAGCGAACTGGTCAGTTCCGCTGCTGGCGTGCTTCAGGCAGGACTCAAAGAACGACTGCTACCGTGTTTGACAAAGCGGTACCAGCCCACAATAGCAGCAGCGACGACGATGACGATACCTACGTAGGCGGCGAAGGTGATGGGTGTTTCGTTGGCATAGCGCACCGTAATGGCGAAAACAGCCCATACGTAGACGGCTGCGTACGCTGCATTGGCTCGCTTCCACAGGAGCGTCGCGCCGACCAGCGCCGCAATCAGGATCATGATCGCCGACCACAGCGAATCGCTGACCCCAAACCCCGACCAGCCATAATAAACCAATAGACTCGCCGCATTCGCAATCGTCGCCACAGCAATCCATGCCAGGTAGAGGCTGAATGGGATGTGAACCCACAGGCGTTCTCCCAAACTGCTTGCAGGTTCGCCAATACCTGCCCGCATATAGATCCCGATCATGGTCAGCAAGATGCCAACCATAAAGACCAGAGACAGAAAATAGAACTCATAGTGCCAGGCAAAGGTCCACAATATGTTGAGCGCACAGCTCGCAATGAACAGTTCGCGCACGCCTGCCAATTTCGGATTGTCCCGTTGGGACGGTAATGCCTGGTAGATCGCAAATCCAATCACGAACGTGTAGATGATGCTCCAAATCGCAAATGCATAATTGGCGGGCGTGAACTTGGTCAATAGCGCGTCTGAGATTTCGGGTGGTGTCACGCCGTTCAACACGCCCGCTGTCGCCAGATAGTTGACGAGCAAGGTCAGGACGACGCCAACGATCACGAGTCCTTGCAGAATATAGATCTTCTTCATAGCTTCCTCGCTGGACTGGAAGAGTGGAGAGTGTAAACTTCTTTCCGTATGGTGACACAGAGTAGGTCATCGTGTATCCTCTGGAAGAGACCAATCTACTACAACTAGAGGAGAGCAACCATGATCTACCAAGTGCATTGTACCTTACCAGAGGAGATTCTGGAATAGGTCGCCGAGCAGGGGCTGGACTATCTGTCAGAGCTGATCCCGTACCGTGTAACAACCTCGTGCAGACCGGTCGTGCTTTCTAAGGGTCGTTCAGACTGGATGGTCGGTCACGCCGGCCAGGAGGAGCTCAGCGCGCAAAAGACCTGTTTCTTCCCCGTTCGGTCCGATGTGTCGGCCGGCGAGGGGGTGCTGGAGTTGTCCAGCATCAAACTGATCGTCTTCGTCCTTTATACGCTGATCTCCGTCCTCATCAAGAGCCTACAGGGTCCGAGCGGCTGGACGCTGGCCAATTACCAGCGCTTCGTGAGGACGCAGCCATGAACGTGGGCGCCGGGCGCTGGCAGACCTTCCGCCGCGTCATCCTGCCGCTGTCGCTGCCCGGCATCGCCAGCGCGTTCCTGGTCGTCTTCATCGAGTCCCTCGCCGACTTCGGCAATCCCCTGATTTTGGCCGGTAGCCGCTTTCCCATGCTGGCGCCACAGGCCGACCTGGAGATCACCGGATCCTTCATCTTGCCTTTGGGGGCAGCGTTGGCGGTCGTCTTGCTGCTGCCCTCCCTGACTGCCTTCGCCATCCCGCGCTATTATCTGCAGAAGCGCCAATTCGTCACGGTCACCGGCAAGCCGGCCAGCTCAGCATCCAAGTGGTGCGCCGCGCTGTTCCTGGCAAGGGTGCCATGGAATTCACCTCCATACTGAACTTCGCCGTGCCCGGAACCGTGGTTGGCATCGGCTACATCCTGGCTTTCAGCAGGCCCCCGCTGATCCTGACAGGTACGCTGGCGATCTTGGTGCTCAACTTCATCTTTCGCTATGTGCCCGTGGGAATCCAGTCCGGCGTGGCCGTGTTACGCCAGATCAATCCCGGAATCGAGGAGGCTGCCCAGAACCTGGGCGCCGACGGCGTGACGACCTTCCGCAAGGTCACCTTGCCGTTGATCTCGCCGGCCTTCTTCTCCGGCCTGGTCTTCGCCTTCGTGCGGGCCATGACCGCGATCAGCGCCGCCATCTTCCTGGTCTCGGCCAAGTGGAACTTGATGACGGTGCATATCCTCAACGAGGTCGGCTCGGGGCGCCTGGGCGTGGCGGCCGCGTTCAGCGTCATCCTGGTGCGCAGGGGGAACTCGTCACGCTGCTCGGCCCCAGCGGTTGCGGGAAAACCACGCTACTGCGTATGATTGCCGGCTTTGAGGATCCGACTCGGGGGGATATCTACTTCGGCCAACAGCGCGTCAATGATGTGGCTCCCAACCAACGCAATGCCGCCATGGTCTTTCAGTCCTACGCCCTGTTTCCACACCTGGACGTGCTGGAGAACGTAGCCTTTGGCCTGCGACTCCAACGCCTTTCCACGGCCCAGCTCAAGGAACGCGTCGGCAGGGTGGTGCTGTCCCTGGTTGGCCTTGAGGGATTGGAGCGCCGGGCAACCAGCCAGCTTTCCGGAGGCCAGCAGCAGCGGGTGGCCCTGGCCCGGGCCATCGTCATGGAGCCGAGCATTCTGCTTTTCGATGAGCCGTTGAGCAACCTGGATGCCAAGCTGCGGGAGCAGATGCGCATCGAGATTCGTCAGCTGCAACAGCGGTTGGGTACTACGAGCGTCTACGTGACCCATGACCAGGGCGAGGCCATGAGCATGTCGGACCGCATCGTGGTCATGAACCAGGGCCGGGTGGAGCAGGTAGGGCCGCCGCTGGAGATCTACGCCCGGCCGCGCAACCGCTTCGTGGCCGATTTCAGCGGCAAGGGCAACTTCCTGGTGGGCGAGGCGGTCGGCCCGGGCCGGGTACGCGTGCTGGACCGCGTATTGGCAGTGGATGACCTGGCGCTGCGGCCGTCTATCTTCCCGTGCCCTGTGGAAACCTCATCCGACCCATTGGCTGGGGCTCGGCAGGCGATAGTAACCGAGCCACCGCTAGCTCAGGCGAACCTGTAGACCAAATCAATATGCCACGCCATGAGCCGCTCACCCAGGCAGCACATCGCTCATCTTGCACCACTCGCCCTCGGCAGCGTTGGCCGGCGTGTCAGGCTCTGGCCGGTCTGGCGATTCCGGCCCGAAGCCGGCCCCTTGCTCTGCTACAGCGTGCCACGTGGCACGAGTTTGCGGATGATCGCGACAGCGTTATCAACACCACGTTCGTTCCGAATGCTCTCACCCAGTTTGCGGGCCCGTTGTCGCATTTGGGAGTCATGGATCGCCTGCCCGATGGCAGCTTCGAGGGCTTCGACGGTGAGCTTCCTACGGGGAATGGGTCGTGGGCCAACGCCTAGAGCTGCGACACGCTGTCCCCAGTACGGCTGATCCCCCATGAAAGGAATGACAATCGAAGGTATGCCTGCACGTAGACCGGCTGCGGTTGTACCAGCCCCGCCATGATGTACCACGGCCGCCATGCGAGGGAACAGCCAACTATGGGGGATCGAGGGTATCATGTAAACTGACTCAGGCACATCCGCTGGACTCAAGCCTCCCCAACCTGCCGCAAGCACCCCCCGCTGACCAGCGCGCTGAAGTGCTTGCAGGGTGATCTCCGCCGCCTCTGCAGGATTGCGGTTCCCCATGCTGCCGAATCCGACATAAACAGGCGGATCACCGGCATTCAGGATTTCGAGCAGATCCTCCGGTGGCTTCCA
This sequence comes from Anaerolineae bacterium, assembly GCA_032111745.1. Classification (GTDB taxonomy): domain Bacteria; phylum Chloroflexota; class Anaerolineae; order JAAEKA01; family JAAEKA01; genus JAULUH01. Next base: position 4,639 of record JAULUH010000028.1, read on the forward strand.
ATCCTCATGAGCATCCAGGAACCAGTAGCCGGTGACATGATTGGTGGTGTCCCAATCGCTGGGATGGGGCAATACATGCCGGCTGTAGCCGTACAGCACCGGGATTTGTCGCTTGCGCAGGAGGCTGAACGGCCCCCAAAAAGAACCGCGTGGCATGTTCAATTCGCGGCGTGTGGCTGCGTCACCGACACGGCCGCTTTGCCATAACATTTGGCGCGTCACCTGGAAAGACAACGGATTCAGGGTCTTGCCCAACGGTAGGTTTGGCGTGAGCGGGCCGGCGAATTCACGGGTTGGTGTGAGGGGATAAAGATACGCCTGAATGATCGGTATGTTGAGCTTCTCGGCAATCGAGAATGCACCCATCAAGCCGCCGAGCCCTGCGATCATCAAGTCCACATCTGCGATCTGACCGGGCAACACAGAAGCAACTGACTTGGCCCTCTTGGTCATCTCACGGTTCATCTGGTTGACAATCGCCAGGAAGTTGCCACCCTCAAGGGTTTGTCGCCATTGGTCGCTTTGGATCATCTCCTCAATGCTCTCACCGGTCGAGCAGAAGTCTAGTCCAGCGTCCAGCACCAGACGCTCAAAATCGATGCTCGTTACGATGCGAACGGCGAACCCGGCAGCTTGAAGCCCTTTGCCAAGGGCAACGTAGGGCTGCACGTCGCCCCGTGAGCCTGCGGCGACGATAGCAAGCTGGGTCATTGATCCTGCTCCAGTCCATCCAGCAGCAGGCCGGTAAGAAAACCCGGGAGGTCGTTCCATTTCGACTCCAGCAGCGGATCGCCCAGAATACTCTCAATCATCAGGCCCATGACCATGCCGGAGATCGCACGGACCGCCAGGCCGGCATCGACAGGCCTAATCAGTCCTCTATCTACCCATTTCTGTAGCATCTGTTCGGCGAACAAGAGCGTTGGGTTCAGGATCTGTTCCTGATACAGCGTGCGCAATTCTTCGTTGACCATCATTTCGGAGACAACGACCCGAAACAGCTCGAAGTCATCCGCTTTGAGCGTCACCAAGGGCTGGCTGAGGAAAACACGCATGAACGAGCGCAGATCCATTTCCTCTGCGGTCTCAAGCAGATCATCCTGTTGGACGGACTGCTGCATGCGGTCGAAGATACCAAGCAATAGGGCCGTTTTGTTCTCGAAGTAGTTGTAGATCGTTCCAGCAGCGATTTCCGCTTCCTGAGCGACATCTTTGATGGTCGCTGGGTGGAATCCCTTTCTGGCAAAGATGGCTGCCGCTGCGTCCAGGATCTGATCGCGGCGTGCACTGATGAGCTGTTCTTGCACAGGGTCTTTCATGGATTGCTCGCCTCATGAATAATTGTTCATTCAACTGAATGACTGTTCATTCATATTGTGGGCAGACTACTTGATTTGTCAAGTTTGTATTTGACCAACCAAGGTTGCCTCATTTCTCAAAGTAGTATACTATGCCACCCCGCCCAGAGGCGGGCACCTACCGTTCTACTGAAGCAGATCTGTGCTGTCTTTCTCGCCTGGCTATGAAGCTGACTAGAACCAACGCAGTCCTCGTTCTTATTGTGACGCTGGTAGCCCTGGCATTCGTTGCCGTGATCGCCGTGACGCGCCCCAGGCCGGCGGAGCAGGTGGCGCAAGGGGCCACGGGCACCGCAACCGCGACGCCGGTGCCCATGGAAACCTCCGCCCCGACGGCAACGCCCACGGCCACGAACACCCCAACCGAAACGCCAACTTCCACACCTTCGCCGACACCCACGGTCACGCCGACGGCGACGCCCAACCCCTATCTGCCCTTCACCATTCCCGGTCTGCGCGAGCGGGAGTTCCCCGGCGGCCAGATCGAGATCACCAGCTACTGGGAAGAAACCGACGCTTTCACCCGCTACTACATCGCCTATCCCAGCGACGACCTCCTCATCAGCGGTATGCTGGCGGTGCCCAAGGGCCAGGGTCCCTTCCCGGTGATCATCCTCAACCACGGCTACATTGCGCCCTCGCAGTACTGGACCGGGGCAGACACCTACGACGCGTCGACCTACCTGGCCAGCCGCGGCTTCCTGACCATCAGCCCGGACTTCCGCGGCTGGGGCCGGTCGGACAGCGGCGAGAACATCTTTCGCAGCGGCCTGGCAATCGACGTCATGAACCTGATCAGCTCCCTGCAGTCGCTGCCACAGGCCGATCCCGACCGCGTCGGCATCTGGGGCCACAGCATGGGGGGTGGCGCGGTGGCCTGGACCATGGTTGTCGATCCGCGCGTCAAGGCCAGTCTACTCTATGGGCCGGTCAGCGCCGACGCCAGTGACCGGCGGCGTTTCGGCGGGGGCGGTCCAGATAGGAGCGATCCTGTGTGGCGCGACGATCCAGCCTTCATCGACAAGATCTCCCCGATCAACTACTTCGACTTTGTAACCAGCGCGGTGCAGATCCACCAGGGCGATGCCGACACCACCACCCCGCCGCGCTGGGCGCGCGCCATCCGCGATGCCCTGACAGCCGCCGGCAAGGACGTGACCTACTTCGAATACGCAGGACAGGGCCACGCGCTGAAAGGCGACGCCTGGCGCGCCTTCATGCAACGGACTACCGACTTCTTCGCGGCAAACCTGTGATGAGAAAGCCCGCCGCGGAGACATGGACGCCGCAGAGGTCTTCCTTTTTCTCTTGGGGAATGTATTACTGAGCCTGCGATACCCAGCTTCTGGATCTTATCGCCTGCTGTCCCAGGAACATACGCAGTTGTGCGCTGTGCTCCTGCACATGACGCAGATCGTACAGCTGAAGCTCCGCAAAGGTCAGCTCTCCCCAGGGGAAGCGGCACAACCGGTGTGCCTGTTCGTCTGACAGTGCGCCAATGATCTCCTGGCACTTTCGGCGGCAGTATTCCAGGTAGCAGTATCACAGCCTTGGCTCCCCCTCGGTCAGCTCTTGCAGGCGGCTCCTGTACATCTCCAGCAGGTCATAGTCAACCTGGCCTGGGCTCATCCGGTCTACGTATAGCCAGGCGGCCAACGCTGAGCCGGGCATGGCAGGGTGGTCATAGCCGCCCCAGCCGTACAGCTGCCAGGCCATAGGCACATCGCCCAGCTCTCGGGCCAGCCGGTCAGCTTCCTCGACCGCGTAGTACAGGCCCGGAAATTACGCCAGCATTGTCGACTTGCCGCCCTCTATGTCCGTGGTTTCCACGATGCGCCCAGCCAGCTCCACCCAGCCATGCTGTATCGCCCTGGGCCGGCTATCGCGGGTGACAGCATGGTCCTGCACGTACAGGGCAGCGGCTAGCTCGGGCAGGGCTGGGCCAACCACGGCGCGCCAAGCATCGTAGTAGCTGCGTTTCATCCTGGCCTGCAGCGCCCGCTTGGTGCGCACGCTCAGGTCCAGGTCGATATCAGTCATGGGCTCAGGTAGGTACGCGGCGATCACTGCGGTCATGGGGCGCATGGGCAGGCCCAGCATCTCCAGGTGGGCGGCGCACTCGCCGGCCTGCGCCGGGTCCTGGCCTCGGGCTCGCAGATCGCCCATGATGCGCTCCCGGCTCCAGCCGTTGGCAGCGTGGGCGGTGGGCGAGGCGCCCAGCAGGCGCTCAAACGCAGTGTCAGTCATCATCGCCAGTATCCACCTCTCCGCACCAGGGTTAGTTCGTTCATCGGGCTCTTCTCATTGCCGTTGCTATTGTACCACCGTCGAAAACGCGCTGCCAAGCTCTGCCGCCAACAGCGCGCGATTGACCACGGACAGCATGTTCGTGCAACATGTGGCCCATGTAGGGCCTTCCGTCGAATCGAAGTTGCCCTGGTTTGCTGAACGCCCGGAAAAGGGTGTATTCCAGGGCCCTGGAGGTGTGTCATGACAGGAGGACGCAGAAGGAGAGTATCGCCATATGTCCATTGAGCTTGCGATTCGCAACATGACACGCCCCGAGGTAGACGAGCTTGTTGCCTGGGCTGCGCGCGAGGTTTGGAATCCAGGACTTCAAGATGCCGAGGTGTTCTGGATCACGGACCCTGAGGCTTTCATCGCCGCAGACCTGGACGGCGAACTGATCGGCGGTGGAGCCATCACCTCCTACGGCGGCGAATTCGGCTTCATGGGCTTCTTCATCGTCCGGCCCGAATTCCGCGGCCAGGGCTTCGGCAATACCCTTTGGCATGCCCGCCTTGAGCGGCTCATGGATCGCCTGCGCCCAGGCGCGAGCATCGGTTTGGACGGCGTCTTTGACATGCAGCACTACTATGCCAGGGGTGGTTTCGTCTTCTCCCACCGCGACATGCGTTTTCGTGCCGAGATCCCTGAAGATCTGAAGCGCTGGACCGCCAAGCTAACCTACAGTAGATAGGAGATAATGAAGTGGCAATCAAGGTGATCGTCGAACTACAGGCCAAACCAGGCAAGCGGGCTGAGCTCAAGAGTCTGCTCGAGAGCATTGTAGCGAAACATGGACCGGGCCAGGCTGGTTTCCTGGGCAGCAAGAGCTACGAGGTGCTCGATAACCCCGACATACTGGTTGAGATTGCCGATTGGGAGTCGGCCGAGGCGAGGGCGGCGCATATGCAGGAGGCTGCGGCCACCGGCGCCTACGCACCTCTGTTTGAGCTGTTAGCCGCGCCATTCAGGGCCACAGTCATCAAGCAGCTGCCCTGACGGGCGGCCGGTGTCACCGTCAGAAGCCCGCGTCCGGCCTGCTCTGCGCCGGCCGGACGACGTGGTGTTGAAGTGGGTGATCGCCAATTGACGGCGCACAGCGTAAGTGCGCATCCGACTGGAGGTACTAAGAATAGCTATTGTTCGAGAAGGCAACAAGGCAGTTCTTTTGGTTGTAGACATGTAGGTCGGAGTCATGCAAAATGCGTGGGATGCTTCCCGCATCATCAGGAAAATCGGTGCTGCAGTCGAGGAGAAAGCACGGAGCCTGGGTGTGCCGGTCATATGGGTGCAACCGAAGGGGTCAGGTCGAGGTGTCGCCTCCTGAGTGTTACTCGAGAGTTGTCGCGCCGGCTGTTCACTGGTGCTATCTCCCGTGTCATTCTGGACCATCATGCCGAGTTCGCCGCCCATGAACCCACTCCTGTGCATCTCTGAACAACACGCGCAGGCGCTCACCCTCGCTGGCCAGTTCGCCCAACAGTGCCTGGCCACGGCATCATCACCAGCGGCGCCTCCTTGGCTAACCTTGTGGCCCTGACCGCGGCGCGCGACCAGGCGCTCGGTGGGCTCGCGTGCACGGCAGGGCTGCAGGCCGGCGGCGCGCCCCTGGTGCTGTATACCTCGGAGGAGGCGCACAGCAGCATCGACAAGGCCGTGTCCATCCTCGGACTCGCTACCAACCATCTGCGCCGCCTGCCCACCGACGAGCAGTTCCGGCTGCGGTTGGACATCCTGGCTGAGGCCGTGGCGGCAGACCGCAGCTCCAGGGGCCAAACACCTCGCCGAGGCGCTAGACGACACACGCGGCCTTGCTGGATGCCAGCTCGAAGCCCCGGCTGGGCGATGGCCACGGAGGGGACAGTGAGTAGTGCGTAGGCTGCCACGAATGCCAATGGCATTGCCAGCGGTTCTATTGTGGCGTCACCATATTCCTGATGCCTACGGCCTCTGCAGCACGATGAAACGGGGACTCAGCGTGAGCTCCGGCTTGGGTCCCCGCTGCGCGCCCGGGAGCAGGTAGTTGCGCACAGAAAGGCCAAGCATAGCGCACGACAGATCCTCAGGGTCGTAGCAGTCCGGGAGCTGATCGCCAATGGAGTAACAGTGGCTGCCTTCGGTCAGGGCCTCGAGCCCCGTGCAGTCCCGGGCGAAATACTGGACGAAGAAGCGATCGTGGTTGGGCACTCCAGCGTATCCGTCCGCGGTGCCCGCCAGCCGGTCGTCGTCGATGTTGTCGAATCCCAACTGGGTCAGGCTCGAGTTCAGGCCCAGGCCCACATAGGTGGCGTTGCCGGTCCGGGTGCCCAGGGCGCCAACCACGGCGTAGACCCGGTCATCGGGGAGCGGCAGCCTCGGGCTCATGAAATAGGTCGTGTCCTCCGTGGGGGCAAGGCAGTTCATACCAACCTTCACGCACTCGGGCCCGGTCAGGGACAGGGCTGGTCGCATGTTCAGGAGAGGCCGGACGCGTTGAGCAAATACCTCCGCTTCATCGCAGGGCTGTCCCCACCTGCTGCAGACGGCCTTGGCTAGCATGATAAGATCGGGTTCCAGGCCGGTTTCGGGCGGCGTGGCCCCGAACCGGGCCTCGAACTCGACCGGCGGGTAGGGCTGCGGTGGGCCAGCCGGCCGCGTGTCCCTGATGCGCAGGACGACCAGGGGCAGCCATTCTCGCCACGCCTGCGAGCGGGAGCCGGCCCCACCGCCATCGTGAGGCATCGCATACCGCAGCACGGTCAGGAAGTCATCCGACTCCTCACCGAGCCCAATCGTCATATCGGAGGGGATGGGCTCGGTGAAGACATGATTGTCCGGGACGGCGAGCCTGGCCAGGGCTCGCCGCACCGTGCTGTCCATGGCCTGGTCCGGCGTGATGACGAAGGTGCGCACCTGGTCCCAGACGGCGCTCGACCCGTTTTCGATCACCACGTTGTTGATGCTGTTGCTCAGGTCGGCGAAGAGCTGCAGGCGCTCCTCGTTCTTGGGGAGCTTGGAGAAGAACGTCTCCAGCAAGGCAGGGACGGATTTCTGCACGAACAGGTACTGGGGGCTGCTCTCATCCCACTCGCCCGGACGCGAGAGAAGATAGGTCTGCAAGCCGAAATAGTCGGCCGGCGGGGGAAGCACGCCGAGGATCACGATCGCCTCATGGGGGTCGAGGCGGTAGGAGGCGTTGTAACCCTCCACAGTGGGCCCGACCAGGTTGGCGGTCCCGGGATCCACCCACTCGTCCGGCCAGGCCGGCAGGACGGGCAGGACGTACGGCGCCGCAGGGTTGTTGCCCAAACAGGACTTCAGCACCTCGTAGGAGTACGGGCAATCGTCTTCGGTATAGAGCTTGAAGTAGCCGCGGCTGACCTCGTACCCTTGCTGCCTGAGGCCGTTCGCGAGGCGACGAGCCGTGCTCTCCACCCATCCCGGCACCCGGTTCTCCGGCATGGGGCTGTCTGCGGCTGCTGGAGCCGCTCCTACCAGCACGAGCAGGAGGACGAGGAGTTGTAGAAGAACGAGAACCTTGCCAGGCGTCTTCACGGGATGGCGTCCTTTGGCATGTCCCTCTCTTGTCGAGGAGCCAGCAGCACCCAGATAAAGTCCGTCGCTCATGGTATTCACTCCTTATCTGTCGAAAATCCATGTTCTGCCGGCGAAGACCGCTGGCAGTTGGCGCTTGCCCGCCTTGGGCGTTCGAGTTGGCAGACACCTGTCACCAAACTGGATGGACGGTTTCCGGAAACCCGAAGTCACCTCCATTATACACCCAGTCCTTGCTGTTGAACCATGGTTGTGAAGAAGAGTGCGGGAATTTTGGGGTTGCGGTTACCTCGACAACGGTCGTCCCTGTGCTTCTTCGATTGACGGACCGCGGGGGTATAGATACAATCGAGGCGATGGTTGCCTTTGGCAGCGA
>JAULUH010000029.1:0-3459 GCA_032111745.1 Anaerolineae bacterium
CCATGCCTGCCAGCGTTCTGCCACAACCCACCTTGATGATCTGATCCAGTCCTATGCCGGGTATCCCATGCTCAATCCACCTCTGCTCGCCTACCCGGCCCACACAACAACCCGCACCCAAGCCCCATGGCCCACCAGGAGTCAAGGACAAACACGCATCGTTCTATGCACATTTTAGCACTAACCTCTGTGAAAGTAAACGCACGGTTTTCGCTCTTTCCACGATCTGTGAAGTTGCGGCTTGACGATCACCCGGACATCGGCTATTATGCAATTCAACTGCATAATAGCCGTATCCTTCCGGAGGTGCATCATGTACGTCCCGCGAACCCTCGAGATGTTCGCCCTCGCAGCCAGCCGGCAGTTCCCGGTGGTGCTACTGACGGGAGCCAGGCAGGTAGGCAAGACCACCTTGCTCAGGCATCTGAGCACTGAAGAACGCACTTACGTGACCCTGGACGACCCCCTCATCCGGGAGTTGGCCAAGACCGATCCGGCGCTCTTCATGCAGCGTTTCCCCCCGCCAGTGCTCATCGACGAGGTCCAGTATGCGGTGGAGCTGTTACCCCATATCAAGATGGCTGCCGACCGCGCCGGGCAACCCGGCCTCTTCTGGCTTACCGGCTCACAGCAGTTCCATGTGATGGCGGGCGTGTCCGAGTCGCTGGCTGGCCGGGTGGCTGTGCTGCACCTGCTGGGACTGTCCCGCCGCGAGCTGCTGGGCCAGGCCCAAGAAGCGCGGCCGTTCTTACCTACGCCGGAGGAGATCGAGCGACGGGTTGGCCTGGGAGGACAGCTCACCCTGAAGGAGTTGTACCGCCTGATCTGGCGCGGCTCGCTGCCGGCCATTGCCCTGAACGAGACGGTCGAGCGCGACCTGTTCTATGGCTCCTATGTGCAGACCTACCTGCAGCGCGACCTGCGCGACCTGGCGCGGGTGGGCGACGAGATGGCCTTCGTGCGCTTTCTGCGTGCGGCGGCCGCCCGCACAGGGCAGCTGCTCAATCTGGCCGACCTGGCGCGCGACGCCGATGTATCCCCCCATACGGCCAGGAGCTGGCTTTCCATCTTGCAGACAGCCGAGATTGTCTACCTGCTGGAGCCCTACCACACCGCCGTGACCAAGCGCCTGGTCAAGAGTCCCAAGCTATACTTCCTGGACACCGGTCTGGCCTCCTACCTGACCGAATGGTCCAGCCCCGAGACCCTGGAGGCCGGCGCCATGTCCGGGCCGATGCTGGAAACCTGGATGGTCGCCGAGCTACTCAAGAGCTACTGGCATACGGGCCGGCGGCCGCCATTCTACTACTATCGTGATAAAGACCGGCGGGAGATTGACCTGCTCGTTGTCCAGGATGGCATGGCCTACCCCCTGGAGCTCAAGAAGACCGCTTCGCCGGGCCGCGACGATGTCCGGCATTTCGGGGCTCTGGAAAACCTCGGCCTGCCCCTCGGCCCCGGGGGCTTGATCTGCCTGGTGGAGCAGTCGCTGCCGCTCACGGCCACCGTCCGCTCTATTCCGGCCTGGGCGATCTGACTCCTGCCCAACTATTCGCTTCCCTCTCCCCTGCACAGCGCGCCAGGCTGGTCCAGTGTCTCAGAAGACCGGACCAGTCTGGCTCCGCAGCTCAGGAAACCCTGGCCTAATCCGCCTTGCCAAACGCCTCTTGCGCTGCTTCCCTGTAGGCATCGGCATCGGGAGACAGGCAGACCCTGGATCACGCCAAATGGATCCCACGAGTTTCGGCACCTCACCATCAAGTGCATTGCACTGCCGGCCGGCGGCCGGCCGGCAGTGCAATGCACTTGATGTCCACCTCAACCCTTGCGCTGCGCGCCTTCGCTAACCTTCGTGTCATCGTGCTCTAAACCCCACCCCTATCGTTCCAGACTTCACAGTTTTGCCGTTTCCGAACATCTGTGCTACACTGGCGTCCGGTTGAAGTGTGCCTTTCTGCACGACCAGCCCTTCAGGAGGTGTCCATGGCTGGATCTGTGCTTCCATCCCCGTACTTCAGCAGCAGTAACCCCGCAACCGCAGATGTGGACGCCGAGCGCCAACTCGTCGCCACCCTGCTGGTCAACCCAGAGCTCGACCCCCTCGTGGCCCAGCTCACCCCCGCTGACTTCCAAATCGAGCGCAATCGCTGGCTGTTCGAGGCCGCTACCGCCCTGGCCCGGCGCAACGAGCCCGTGAATGTCGAGACCATCACAGACGAGCTCCAACGCATGGGCCGGCTGCCGGACCTGGAGGGCGGCATCTACATCATGGAGATAGCCGCAGGCCTGCGCAGCACCTACCAGGGCAACTGGTACGCCCAGCGCCTGCGCGAGGCCAAGCGCCGGCAGCTGGCCAGCATGCTGCCTGCCCTGACCTGTGCGCCGGCCCTGCGCGCGTCCGGCAATGGCACTGATCCCTTGGGCCTGGTAGCAACTCGCCTGCAAGAGATAGACTGCGAGTTCCCCAGACTTGCTACGACCTCTGCCGAGTCCCCAGAACCCCCCACCAGCCTCTACCAGCGCCTTCTGGTGCCCACGCCCCAGGTCAGCGGCGGCCTCGGCCTGGTGGGCGAGCTGGCCGGCCTCCTGGGCGAACAGGTCGGCAGCCCGCGCAGCTACAACATCCTGGCTGCCCTGGCCACCCTATCCGCGGCCGCCAACCAGAAGGCCGCCCTCCGCCTCGACTTCGGCACCATCCGGCCCAACCTCTACGCCGCCCTGATCGGCCCCTCCAGCGTCTACCACAAGACCACCCTCATCAACAAGGTGCAGGGGCTCCTGCGCCAGGCCGGGCTGCAGGACCTGGTCATCCCCAGCCTGCCCACCAGCGAGGGCCTGCTGCGGCGCCTGTCCGAGCAGCCGGCCGGCATCCTCTTCCGGGATGAGCTGGCGACCCTCTTCGGCAGCCACAGGCGGCGCTACCTGCAGGATCTGAAGCAGGACCTCATGGCCCTGTACGAATGCCAGCCCTACAGCCGTGAGCTGGCCCAGAAGACCGTCAGCGTGGACGACCCCTACGTCTCCATCCTCGGCACCACCACCCCCACCAAGTTCTTCGAGACCGTGTCCCACGGCGATTGGCACGACGGCTTCCTGGTGCGCTGGCTGGTGGCCCTGCCCGACCAGCCGCCGGAGCTGGACCGCAAAGCCACGCTGCTGGCGCCCGCGCAGCAGGAGCGGATCAACCGGGCCGCGGCCCAGCTGGCCAGGATCGCGCAGCAGGAGCACCGCGACTTCACCGTCGACCGGGATGCCATGGCCGTGTGGACAGACTGGCGCAAGGAACGCCTGAGCGACGCTTACCAGAACGCCGACGACCTGGGCCTCTCCATTGCCGAGCGCTACGCCAGCTGCGCCCTGAAGATCGCCATGCTCCTGCGCATCGCCTGCGGCGGCGACAGCCGGCTGATGCCCGGCGACGTGTGCGCCGGTATCACCCTGGCCCTGCACTACGAGCGC